>JAGHUC010000077.1 GCA_018065035.1 Candidatus Egerieousia equi
AGCATTGACATTATTAAAGGATTAAAAAACAACTGATCATGAACGAGGTTCTTAACGTAAGCATAGCAAAAGTATCCTTCACAATAACAAAGGAAGCGCACAGAATTCTTGAAGACTATCTTTCAGAACTCAAGTCATTCTACACCAAGGACAGCCAGGGCCAGGAGGAGGAGATTCTGTCCGACATTGAAGAGCGCATTGTTGAACTCCTTTATGAAAGAGGAAAGAAAGGCAGCATAGTCACAGAAGAGGACATAAGGGACATAATAGGCATACTCGGCCGCCCGAAGGACTTTGAAGCGTCATCGGACAGCTCGTCTGAGCAGAACTCTCCTGAATCTTCACCATCTTCCACCGGCGATAGTGAACCAACTGTAAAGAAACGCCTTTACAGGGATATGAGCCGCAGAATCATAGGAGGTGTGTGCAGCGGATTGAGCAACTACTTCAATATGGATGTTGCCATTATCAGAATCATATTCGTAACGATGATTGCACTGCCTGTCCTGTTCAAGGTTTTTGATATTGACATATTCAACCTGTTCCATTTCCTGAGGAGAGCTACGTGGATAATCTATGTAATCCTCTGGATTGCCATGCCGGCTGCAAGAACAGTTGAACAGAGATGCTCCATGATGGGATACAATGAAGGCGTTGACGACATAAAGAGAATGCGAAACAATAAAAACGCTTCAAATCCTGTGAATGAGGAAAGAGGCCATATAATAGGCAACATCTTCAAAGTTGCCATTGGCATAATTCTTATGGTAACAGGCATCTCACTGCTGATCGGCTTCTTTGCATCATGTGTTGCATTCTCCGTTGAGAAAGCAGGAACATTTGACTTCCTATCAATATGGCAGTCACTTGATTACGTTGATTTTGGAATAAAACACGTACTTGTTGCCAGAATATTTGCCATAGCAGCCTGGATACTCCCTTCCATTGGTATTCTTTACGGAGGAGTGATGCTCACATTCTCTCTCAAGGCACCTAAATGGAGACCCGGACTTGTCATTTTCCTTCTTTCACTGATTGCAATATTCGGCGCAATAGGATTCATGGCAAAAGCCGGCATTGTATGCAGTGCAGATGATGAAATGAAGGAAGTGGCTGACCTCAACGTATATGGAACCGATACTTTGTACGTTCAGATTGAAAATGCTTTCCCTGCTTCAAATCCAACAGTTCACTGGACAGAGAATGAACGCAGACTTGCAGTAACGGCCATGGATGTAAATGCCTCCGATGGAGAAAAGATGATTGCACGATACCCGGTAATAAGAATCAAAAGGATAAAACCTGAAATTCAGGACAGCAGTTCAACGAACACCAACACGGTAAGTTACAAGCCTTATCTTAAATGCACCTGGGACGAGTACCCGAGCATGATGTTCACCAATGGTATTGCTAACAGTTACAAGACATTCAAAGGTTCGGAATTCTATTCTCTCAACGATTCGCTCCTTACAGTAAAACCGCTCAGGATTACAAAGGACAACAAATACTGCCTCACCGACCCTTACATCACTCTCTATGTGGGAAACACAACAACGGTGATTCTTGTGAACAGGAGTGACTTTGGCAACCACAGCAACGAGGACGATTATTTCGGCAAACTTCCTGCGGTTCAGGAATATGACAAAGAAAGTTGCCGTGAAATTTCAGTTGACGCATCGGATGATAAACATGAGAATGTTCACGTGAGCATCAGTCCGCTTGGCATCAAAGTTGATGTGAACGAAGAAACAAAAACGGAATAATTATGATTGAATGCATAGATATCAACAAATGGTACGGTGACCTTCACGTGCTCAAGGATGTGAACTTCACTTCAAAGGATGCTGAGATAGTAAGCATAGTGGGCGCCAGCGGAGCCGGCAAATCAACACTGCTCCAGATAATGGGCACTCTGCTCAAGCCTGAAAGCGGAAAGGTACTGATAGACGGAGTTGACGTGAATGCACTTGGAAACAGGGAACTGGGAATACTGCGCAACAGCAGGATAGGATTCGTGTTCCAGTTCCACCACCTGCTCCCTGAATTCACAGCTGTTGAGAACATTATGATACCGGCCCTCATTGCAGGCAAGGAAAAGACTTCAATCATCAAGGAAAAGGCGCTTGCTCTGCTCAAGGAAGTAGGACTGGAAGAAAGGGCGGAACACAAACCATCGCAGTTGAGTGGCGGTGAATGCCAGAGAGTTGCCATTGCAAGAGCAATAATCAACAACCCATCCGTAATATTCGCCGATGAACCTTCCGGCAATCTCGACAGCCACACCAAGCAGGACATTCACCAATTGTTCTTCTCACTGAGAGAGAAGCACGGACAAACCATAATAATTGTTACACACGACAATTCCCTTGCCACAATGGCGGACCGTATGGTAACAATGCAGGACGGAATCATACTATAGGAATAATGCCAGATACCAGGTTATTCAGATTACAAAAATTTTCCCTCACCCAGGAGCACAGCGCGCTGAAAATAGGAACTGACGCAGTGCTTCTGGGTTGTTCCGTTAACATGCCGGAATATGAAAAACCACTGGCAGACAGCATTCCTGCAAGTACCAATAAACAGCATTCTGAAGAGCAGAACAAGCGCATCACGAATAGAATCAGCATATTGGATGTAGGCACAGGCAGCGGAATCATTCTGCTTATGCTGGCACAAAAGGCGCTTGAAGCCGGATACAGCAGAATCGAACTCACTGGAATAGACATCGACTCCGGCTCAATCGCCGATGCCCGCACCAACGCAGAGCTCTTTGCACAATCCTTCGGATTTTCAGCCTCATTATCTTCCACCTGCGATAGTTCCAATGATTTATCCTACATCAAGGCTGCAGGATTCCCTGCTTGCTCACAAAGCAACTATGATGAAAAATGCCCGGAAAGAACTACAATACTTGATATTCATCTGGACTGCATATCATTGCAGGATTATGCACGAACCTGCCGGAGACAGTATGACCTGATTGTAAGCAACCCGCCGTTCTTCATCAACTCGCTCAAAAGTTCCGGCAGCGGAGACAAGATTGCCAAGCACAATGACACTCTCCCGCAGAAGGACCTTGCTCAAGGCATTGAACAACTTCTTGCTCCCGGCGGAAGCTGCCATGTCATTCTTCCACCTGCAGAAGCGCAGCAATTCATAAAGCTTCTGACCAAGGACAGAGCGCTTCTGCTGAAAAGCAAGCTCGCATTCAAAACAACAGCCGCCAAGCCTGCAAAAAGACTGGTGCTCCAATTCCAGAACTGCAGCAATCAGCAAACACTCAGTGAATCACAAGCGGAAAGAGTGAATACTGTGGGAGTGGATGAATGCACCATCGCTGTGGAAAATGGTGAAAACAGAGAGCTTGAGGAAAGGGAAATGGTTATGATGCGCTCCAACAAGGATGGAAAGGGACCGGCCACAACCGGTTCAAAAAAAGAGGCATTCACCCGAGAATACCTCTCATTCGTCAAAGATTTCCTGCTGTACTAGTTACGGAATATTCGAATATAAAGTTGCGGAGTAACTATTCTAAAAGTTGAGGAAGCTTTTGAGTAAAGGTGCCGTTTTAGTGCAGGGGCCTAAATGGTGCGGAAAAACGACTACAGCAAAGCAAGTAGCGGAGAGACTATATCTGATTATGTAGACGCGCTGAAAAAGCTCTTTGTTCTGGAGGATATGCCTGCATGGAACCCAAATCTAAGAAGTAAAGCGGCCATACAGTCATCTGATACCAGGTATTTTGTCGATCCCAGCATTACGACATCTGCGTTGTCATTAGGACCAAAAGATCTGATTAATGATTTACGAACATTCGGCTTATATTTTGAGTCAATGGCTGTAAGAGACTTGCGCACTTATGCTGATGCCCTCAGCGGAGACCTATACCACTACAGAGATTCCTCCGGATTGGAATGCGATGCAGTCCTACACCGCAGAAATGGTGATTATGGCCTGATTGAGATTAAACTTGGAGGTAAGGATAATATAGAGAAAGGTGCTGAGACATTAAAGGGTCTCGCTGATAAAATTGACACCGATAAGATGAAGGCTCCTTCATTCCTGATGGTATTGATAGGAGTCGGACAATATGCATACCGACGTCCGGACGGAGTCTGATACAAGACAATTCCAACCTGACACTCTCTTGATGTACTGGTCAAGAACGTTGAAATATACATTGCTGATCAACTACGATGTCAGCTTGCCGATTGGAAATCCGCAGCTGTGGCGGGTAAGGAATTATGTCGTTCAAAATCAAGCGCAGCCCACCGGA
>JAGHUC010000079.1 GCA_018065035.1 Candidatus Egerieousia equi
AGCAGGGAGGTCTGGATAGGCATTGAGCTTTATACCTCCGTCCATGAGCAGATCCTTGTAGTATCCGCTGTATCTGGTCTGTGCCTGAGAGCTCAATGAAACGAGCATTGCCAGTGCACAGGTGCAAAGGATTGTTTTCTTGAACATATTATCAGATGATTGGTTTATGTTTACTGTTTATGTATTGCGTCAATATGATGCATTATTTGTAATCAACGGTGATTATGTATGGAACGCCGTTGAGCACATCGGTGCGGCCGCAGTATTCGGTTCCCCAGAATGTCTGCTTCGTATCAACAGTGGTGGCGCAGAAAACGGAAATGTACAGCTTGCCGGCCTTTGGTCTGTTCACGAACAGGGTTTTGTCAACGCCGAGCTTGATGTTCCTGTACTGTGCAGAATCCAGCCATGCGAAACCGCCGCTGTTGGCAAGAGCATAGAGGTCGAAATTCTTCATTCCCGGAATTGATTCGAGATGCACGGTGAGTGTCTCCACCCCTTCCGGAACCTCAATGGTGTAATGATGATACTGCTTGTCCCCTATTTTCGCATATTCAGGCTTGCCTGCACTGCTGCCGTGAATCATTTTTCTTGATACTCCTTTCTCAAGTTCAGCCTTTAGCTGCGGAGCCCTGTTGCCGTCAATCGCGTATTTTACCATAGAGGCCATATAATCGAGCTTTTCTCCGTAAACCGAACTTTCAGGGTGTGAGCCAACTGCCACTACCCTGCCGGAATTCTCAGATGCCTTGTAAGCCCAGGAAGCAATTCTTTTGTGCGCAGGTTTCTTGAGCTTCATGGTATCTGCATCGTATCTTGTAAGAACTACCGTACCCTCAGGAAGAGCGCCGTTCTCAATGGCAGCGTAGCAGCCGCCGTTGTGATATACACTGTCGATGTACAAATCACCGCCAAAATCATAGTAGTTCAGAAGCGGTGAGTCCTCTGGAACGAATATTCCGGTATAAGTATCTGTCATACCGGTTGTTATACAGTAACCAGGCCAGATATGGAGATAATCCTTGCGGATTTCGTTTTCAACTGTATCGCAGTAGATGCCTGTAATGAAAGCTCCTGCGCAGGAACCCAGATAGCTTCCACCGTTCCTGATGAATTCCCTGATCCTCTCCCTGCCGCTTTCACCGAGCGAACGTCCGTGCTGGGTTGCCAGGCCTCCGTTCAGATAAAGCATTCTGAAGCGTGGTGCTCCATCGGGGTAAAGAAGGTGACCGTTCTCATCCATTTCACTGCCAACAACAACCCTGGACTGTGCCAGAGTATCTCTGGCGCTGAGGTCCTTTGTGGCTGCGCTGAGCAGATTCTCCATCTCCAGTCCAAGATAGCGGACCACAGGAAGATCCTTTTTGGAAGTTAGGCGCACGCCTCCATCCATCCAGACATCCTTGTAGAAGCCCCTCTCCTTCTTCTGTGCAAAGGCAGGTTCAGCAAGAACCATTGCAGCAAGGAGGAGCAACATTCCACAGCGATAGTGTATTGATTTCAGCTTCATTATTTGTTCTTTTTAGCGTTTTCCTTGTAAATCTTGTCGAGACCAACGGCTTTCTTTGCGTTGAGAATCCACTTTGCAGTCTGCTCGTTGTCCAGAGCGTCAACGTGATAGCCGTTGTAACCTGTAACAGGTTCAGCAACGAAGATGGAGTTCCACAAAGCTTCTGCGGTTGCCTCTATTGTGGCGAGGAAGAGCGGGCTCATGTCATCGTTGTGAAGAAGTGTTGGATGAAGGTCCTTTGTACTTTCATCTATGAGGTTTTCAGGACATACGCTCATTGCAATGACGTAGTCACCGCTGCCGTTCGATGCTATGCCACCGGTTTTTGCCAGACCCAGCATTGCTCTTTTAGCCATTCTCTCAAGGTTGCGGGCATCAACAGGTGCGTCTGTAATGACCACCATCATGCAGCTTCCGTCAACGTCCTGGAGAATCTTGTCCCTGAAATTGTAATGCCTCATGAGCTGTCCTACCTGAACGCCGTCGATTTCAAGAACGCCGCCATAGTTCGACTGTACAAGAACGCCAACTGTGTATCCTCCGTATGCCTTTGGAAGTACACGTGATGCTGTGCCTATTCCGCCTTTGATGCCGAATGCAACCGTGCCAGTACCTGCACCAACGGCACCTTCTTCAACGGGACCGCTCTTGGCGTTGGCTATTGCCTGCTTCACGTCCTCCTTGGTCACATATCTTGCCCTGATGTTGTTCAGGCCGCCGTCATTTGTCTCACCAACAACGGCGTTCACGCTTTGAACTCTTTCGTTACCTGGCTGGGCCAATGTGTATTCAACAAGGCCTGCTATTCCTTCAGCAACATTCAAGGTGTTGGTGAGAATGATTGGAGTCTCAATGTTTCCAAGTTCCTTTACCTGTGTTACTCCGCTGAGTTTTCCGAATCCGTTTCCGGCATATATTGCTGCAGGGACTTTCTTGCGGAAGATGTTTCCATCGTGCTGTACAATGGCGGTTACGCCGGTTTTCTTATCACCGCCCTCGCCGTTGTTGATTGTTACGTGGCCGACCTTCACACCTGGAACGTCGGTTATGGCATTCCATTTTCCAGGTTTCATTACTCCGGTAACAATTCCGTAATCACGCATTCTTTTCTGTGCGTTAGCAGCTTGTGGAGCCGCTACCATAATGGCACAGGCTGCAACTGCCATGCATAAAGCCAA
>JAGHUC010000139.1 GCA_018065035.1 Candidatus Egerieousia equi
CGCGGGCGCAACTCATTACCCATTGTGTTCCAGGACCACAACAATGCACTCAAGGCCTTGTACAAGGCCAGGGGATATCATTTCGGACAGTTCATTTCCGGACTTAAGAAAGATCTGGTTCTGACCTGCTTCATAGACAGCAACCCTGATTATGCCAACAATATAGCAATATATGGCTGGCACCATCCCGACGGCCATCCGCAACAGCCGCTATTCCTGCGTCATGCCAACTTTTATTCCGATTACAGCCACGGAACCCGCCTTATCTGGAATGAGGTGCTGATAGATGGTCAAACATTTGATCTGGAACAGCTTATGCACGACCCTCAGTTATATGTGCTGGTGAGCGATGAACCGCAGCCGCTTACAAAATATGAAAACTATCTGGATTAAGCAGCGGCTTCATGTTGTAGAAGTCGTAGAGAGTGAGGGAGCATAGCCTGTAGTAGGCGAGCCAGAAACTGCGCAATGCGTTAATATAATTGATGTGGGCATTGTCCTTCCTGTTTTGCGCGAGGGTAAAGGTGTTGATATCCGAAAGCCCTTGCGCATAATTGTATTGGTTCTGCACGAACGATTCATCCGCAAGCTCCATGGCCTTCTGTGTATCGGTAAGCATCTGCTGCTGCATTTCCAGGTCCCTGATGGTGTTGTAGATGTTTTCCCTGAACGAACGCTCGGTTTCCATCTGCTGTACATTGTAATATTCCAGCCTGCTTTTTGCAGCGTTGTACTGGCTCCGGCGCATTCCGTGATCGTAAAGAGGTATGGCCAGGGTTACCTGTCCAACCGTATATGGTTTGTTCTTTGAGCCAAGGTCGCTCATTGAAGGACCGTATTTCTGCAGACCTACGCTCAAATCCAGATTCATCTGGAAATTCTTTTCACGTTTGGTTCTGTCAACTTCCTGCTGGGCCTGCAGGCTGGCTTCTTCAACCTGTCCGAAAGCAGGGTTGTGCGCCTTGGCATATTCAACGGCCTGTTCCGGGTCAACTATTATTGCATGGTCCGGATTGTTTGGGAGCGTAACGTCCAGGTCAAGTCCTGTCTTGTCAAGTTTCAGATATGACATAAGTGACATTTTTGCCTGTTCAAGTTCATTGAAGCTTGAGCGGACGTCGTTCTGGGAGTTCATGAGCTGGAGCTGGAGTGAAAGAAGCTCGTCCTTCCTTATGGCGGTTATGGCGAATTTTTCCTGTCCTATCTTGTAAAGGGAATCGGCACTCAGTGCATTTACAACATGCATTTCGTACAAAGCTTTGCTCGAAGCGTAATTGAAGAAATACCCTGCCGCCGTTTCAGAAATGCTGGCAATTGTAGAGGCGTATTCATTCAGGGCGGTCTCAATGCGTTTTTCCTGAATCTTCTTGTCCCATTCAGCCGCATTGTAACCTATGAGTTCCTGACGGTAGCCCACGCGTATTGGAGTTGCACCGAACATTCTCGGATATCCGTACGCCGCCTTGTAGCTGTCTGCATTGTCGCCGAAAAATTCGCTCCACGCTATGTTGGAACTGGCGTATATGTAACCTCCTGTGCTGCCTATGAGCTGGTTGAAGTCAAGGGTGGCACCAGCTGAAAGGGCATTGTTGCTGCCTGCTCCCGATGCGTAGTATGCCTCCGGTGAAATGGAGAGATGTTCGTATGAAGGATTGAACTTGAGTCCCAGCTGCCATTTCCTTGATGCAAGGAAAGACTGGTAGTTCAACTGGCTTGATTCAAGTATGTATTTGGCCTGGAATGCCTGCAGAGCGCTGTCGCAGGCAATGTCAATGGTGTTCTGCAAGGACAATGAAAGGACATTGCCGCCGTTATTTGCGGCGGAGCTTGTCTGTGCATTGGAACTCATTGTGAAGATGCACACAACTATGAATGGCAGGCTGGCTTTCAGCATTCTTCTGATCATGATCATTTCAATATTTTTCAGGTGCATGATTCTATAAATCAACGAAAGCTGTCATTCCCGGCATGAGGTTCTCATGATCCGAGATGACTGCTTCAATCTTTATCATTCCGTTACTGTCAACTTTAGGGCTTATGAGATTCACGGTTGCGCTGTGATGCTCATTCACGTATGCAACGGTTGTAACCTGCACCGTGTGTCCTATGCTTATTCTGCTGCGTTCGCTTTCAAGTATGTTGAACACAACTTTAAGATGTTCCGCATCGAATATGTGGCAGATTGGTGTGGAATACTGTGGCAGGTCATACTGGTGTACGGCAACGTCTGAAACGGTTCCGGAAACCGGTGCAAGAACGTTCCTTTTCGCATAATTTATTTCTGCCTGTCTCAGGGATTCCTCATTGGTATTGTATCCGCTTTTCACTTTGGCCATTCTGTTCACATATTCCGGAACTTTGCTGAATTCGTTCTTTTTGTATCCCTGGCCTACCAGAATCTCTTCATACATGAAATTCGCCTGTTCGAACTGGTTCCTTGCCTGAACCAGCTGGCTCAGAAGCTTTTCCTCTTCCAGCACTATAAGCGTCTGTCCCTTGTTCACTTTCATTCCGTCCTTGATGTTCAGTTTAACAATCTGTTCCTGAAGCTGGCAGTAAACGGAGATGTCGGTCACTGATTCTATGTGCCCCTTGCTTACTGTCTTCGAGCTGGCCGCACTGTTCGAGGCGGCAGCGGCCTTGACCGAGTCGGCGGACTGCTGCATTGCCTGAAGGGCTTCCTCACCGTAAGCCATGGCCTGCCCGGCGGCTTCTGATGAATCATTGCTTCCGCTGCATGACAGGAGCATTGACGATATGATAATGATAGGAATGATCAGCTGTTTCATAGTTGTTTCTGTACCAGTTCGTAAAAATATCCTTTTTTAGCTATTAGTTCATCGTACCTGCCTTCCTCCTCAATTTTTCCGTGCCGGAGGACAAGTATGCGGTCACATTTCTTGATTGTGCTCAGTCTGTGTGCAATGCATATCCTTGTGGCGTGCCTGTTCGCAAGATTCTCCGCAACCTTTTCCTGAGTTATGTTGTCAAGGGCGCTTGTGGCTTCATCCATGAAGAAGATGGAAGGATTGCCGGCAAGGGCTCTGGCAATGAGGATCCTCTGTTTCTGGCCGCCGCTTATGCCGGTTCCGCTGTCATTGATGAGAGTATGCATCTGCATTGGCATTTCTTTTATTTCCTCGTCTATGGCAGCCAGCCTTGCAGCCTCCCATGCGTCTTCGTATGTGCTCAGAGGGGCGTTGATGGTAATGTTGTCAAAGATTGTTCCTCCGAAAAGCTCCTTGTCCTGGAGGCAGGTGCCAATATGCCTGCGCAAGGAGGATTTGTTTACGTTCGCAAGATTGTGGTGGTCATAGAATATGGTTCCCGCTTCAGGTTTCTCGAATCCGAGAAGCAGACGTATGAGCGTTGTTTTACCACAGCCCGAATCACCTACAATGCCAACGTATTCACCTGCGTTGATCTTGAGATTCAAGCCATCGTAGATATACGGAGAATCCTCGCTGTATCTGAACTTGAGACCGTTCACCTCAATGTTGCCCATAAGCATGTCAACAGATGGCATGTCCTCTTCCGTTTCAGGCACTTCATCGAGCACCGGCCTTACAAGATTGAACATAGGCTTGAGCTGGGCAAGAGAAGGCAGAATGCCAACAAATGCGCTTATTGCACCGGAAACCATTCCGAATGCAACATTGAAGGCAATGTAGTCCGAGAGCTGTATCCCGCTGGTGAAAGCCCCATAATAGATAAGCAGTGTGCCACCCATTGAAACCATCATTGATATGGCAGGCATTATGGTTATTGCCAATGGCTTGCTTGCCTTGTCGGGGCTGGATTCCTTGAACATCGACGCCCATCTGGCAAATGCTCTCTGTTCCGAACCGCTTGTCTTTATTTTCTGCATACCGTTAACCAGGCTGAACAGAAAACCGCTCAATTCGGCATTCCTGGGCTGTATTTCATTCTGGAACCGCTTTGTAAGTATGAAGATTGATACTGATACTATGCAGTTGGCCAGCATTATGAGAACACAGATGCCCAGAAGCGACTTTGCGTATATGAACACCTGGTAGAAATAAATCAATGAAAAGAGCAATGCCAGTATACCGCTCAGAACGCTGTCGCTGAGCATGGCGCAGATTGATGATACCGACATTATCCTTGAACCCAGGTTACCGGAACTGAATTTCTTGAAGAAAGTTGCCGGAAGCTTGAAGGTCCTTTCTATGATTGCCGCCTGCATGTCAACCTCCACTTTGTCACGCACACGCATGAGCAGCAGGCTTTTGGTTACGGCAAAGAGCGCCGCACCGATTCCCGAGGCTGCCAGAACTATTACAATGGGGAGGAGGTTGCCGGTTTCACCGGACGGAATGATATTGTCGAATATTTCCTTGTTCAAAAGCGGCAGGAGCATGTTCAGCAGAACTGTGACAAGGCTGATTCCCAATATGTACAATACATCGGTGAATGAAATGGACTTGAACGCAAACAATATTATGTCCCAGGAGGAAAGCTTCCTGTAAGGAAGATGCCTGCTCATAAGCGCCTGCTCCTGCTTGCCGCTGCTTTTGCGGTTTATCATGCCGTTGAGGTCATTCATGGCTTTGTTCATGGTGACCTGATCGGTTTGACAACGTTCCTTGAGCCTTTCCAGATATACTTCTTCCATTATTTCTCTCCTCCGTCAGATATGGTCATGAGCTCATAATATTTTCCTCTGGCATTCATAAGCTCACTATGGGTGCCACGCTCAATGTCGTGCCCGTTCTCCATTACAATTATTTCATCGCAGTCACGCACCGTGCTCAACCTGTGCGCAACTATCACCAGTGATATGCCCATCTCCTTGATTGCCTGCATTACAAGGAACTCACTGCGCGCATCGAGCGCGCTGGTAGCCTCGTCGAGTATAAGGATTATAGGCTCACGGACAAGGGCGGTTGCAATTTCCATTCGCTGGCACTGACCGGTGCTGAAATTGGAGCCACCATCGTTGATGACTGTGCCATAAGCATCTGAACGCGATGCTATCTCATTGTGAATCTGTGCCTGATAGCATGCAAGAATCATTGCAAAATCCTCTATTGTTCCGTCCCACATTTTTATGTTGTCTGAAATCGTTCCATTGAAGACAACGTGTTCCTGGCTTACAATGGCAACGGAATTCACAAAGGTGTTCCTGTCTATCTTGTTTAAAGGAAGTCCGTCGTAAAGCACTTCTCCGCTCCATGGGATGTTCACTCCTGCAATGATCTTTGCCATGGTGCTTTTGCCGCATCCGCTGGCTCCAACAAGTGCAACACTTTTGCCCGGCTCGAGTTTCAGGCTGAAATTCTCCACAAGCGGTGCCTCCAGCCTGTTGTATCCGAATGAAACGTTACGCAGTTCGAGCCTGCCTCCAAGTTTGCCACCGGAGATGGCGGAATCCTTGATGGAAGCCGCTCCTGTGATTGCAGGGTCCGTTTCCGCTCTGTAAACGTCTTCCATACGTTCCATGTCGGCACGCATCTTTATGAGATTGTTGAATGTGCCGCTTATGGAATTCGAGGATGTCATGAACGTTGACATGAGGCTTTGGAAAGCCATGAGCATACCTATAGTCATGTTCCCGTTAATGATATAGTATGCTCCTATGCCCAGAACGATTGTATTGCACACCGTTACAAGCAGCCCCGGGATTGTGCCCAGATAGGCTATTGTCCTGTTCATCTTCACGTCCGAGTTGAATCCGGAAGCAAAGGTCCTGCTCCATCTTGTGAAGAACTCATTCTCCGCTCCGGCGGCTTTTATGGACTCTATGTTCGCAAGACTTGACATTGTGCGGCTCATGAGTCTTCCTTTTTTCCTCTCGGACACCCTGATAAGGTCCACTTGCTTCTCGGCCACCAGTCTCACCAGAAGAAGGTTCAGGAGGGTGGTTGCAGCGGCTATTCCTGCAAGCACAAGATTGTAGCGCAGCATGAAGAACATATAAATCACAAGCAGGGCCACGTTCGTTATCACAGGCGCAAGTTCGCTTACCAGTGAGTTGGAGATTGAGGCCGCGCTCTGCTGGCGCATTATGAGGTCACCTGGCGCGTGCTGTCCGAAGAAACGCATTGGAAGCTTGAGTATGTGCAGGAGAAATGAAGTGTTGCCGATTATGGACAGTTTCATCCTGAAAGCCCTTCCGTATATGTTGGAAACCAATGTGGTGAGTGCCTGGACAATGAACAGCGTACCGAACAGAATCATGAATGGCGTGAACCATTCAGGGTTCTTCCTTGTAAGAATGTCATCCGCGAATATCTGTGTGAATATCTGTGAGGCAACTCCGGCGAACGCTATTATCAATCCTGTGATGAATGTGAACAAAAGGGCTTCCTTTGCTCCCTGAAGACGTTCCATAGCAAAGGACATTATGCTTGCCCTGTGCCCGCCCTTTGTGAAAGACGGACCCGGAAATGGAATCAGGACTACACCCGTCATGGATTCACCGGCCTCTTCTAGAGATACTTTCAACCTTCCGCGCGCAGGATCGTTTATATAGACTTTCCTGCCTTTTATTCCTGTGACAACAACAAAATGCTCGAAATCCCAGTGGGCTATGCAAGGAAGCGGTATGTCATTGAAATCTTCAGGTTCAATGGTGAAGGCCTGCGTTTCCAGACCGTAATTGTGAGCTGCCTTTGCAACGTTCTTGAGGCTGCTGCCATCCCTTGAGACTCCGCAGTCATAGCGCACCTGGGCCAATGGAAGCCATTTGCCATAATAGGCCAGTATCATGGCAAGGGAGGCGGCACCGCATTCCACAACCTCCATCTGCATTATTACAGGGACATTATGTCTTCCTCCTGTTCTCATTTGAACGACATCTGAAGTTTATGTGACTTTTCCCTTACGGATTCGAACAGATACTTGTAAACGGACCTGCGCTTTGTTATTATCTGAATCTGGCAGAAAGTGCCTGCGTCAAGTTCAACTGGATCTTCAGGGTCGAATGACCATGCGGGAGATCCGTCGGCATTCCTGTTCAGCTGCATTTTTACAACGAAGGCGGCTCCCTGCTGCGGGAAAATGTCTCCTGTGAAGGTTTCGCTCTTGAGTTTCTTTATTGCGTCCTCCTTGGAAATCGGGTATTTTTCCACTTCAACAATATGACCGCTGATATACCCGTTCTTTTCACGCGTGAGATTCTTTGGAGTGATTTCCACTTCCATGCCCGGTTTGAGTTTCCTCGACATTTCAAACGGAACGAATGAAACCACGGTGTAAATCTGTTCCTGGCCGCTGTCAATGATTGTTGCAATAGGAGCCAGTGCCTCGAACTGGTCATTTTCCTTTCTTATGTCAAGGACTGTTCCTGCTGACGGCGATGAAATCATGCTGTATGCATCTCCAACGCTTACCATTGCAAGTGCCTGTCCTGCGTTTACATTGTCACCTGCACTTACGAAAATGCTTCTGACAGTTCCGCGGTTAGGTAATGTTACGTCAATGATATTGTCAATCGGGAAAATGACACCGCTCACATTGCTCTTGTCCGAGATGCTTCCGAAAATGCACCATGCGAAAACTGCAACCACAAGTATTGCCATTGATGCAATGAACACGTACACCGATGGCGTTGTCACCTTCACTTCTGTTTCCTCTCCTTCGGACACATTAAGACCGTCAAGGGCTTTGCTCCTGAATATCTTATTGTTTTCAGTTTTTTCTGCCATGCATGTAAAATATTTTGAAAATAATCTGCAAATATACTTCTTTTCCTGCTTGAAGCGTCCTAAATGTACAGCAGATTCGCTATGTTGTAACTGTCATTGAGCAGTCTTCCGTTAACGAAAATGGTTGGCGTGGCCTTGATATCGTGGCTTTTGCACCATTCCAGATGCTCGTTGGCGGCCTCTTCTCCAATCAGTTCCCTTATTTTCTCCGAATCCCCATCGTGTACAGGATAGTATTTCTTTTCCAGTTCGAACCTTCCCGTTGATTCAAGGACCTGCTCATAATACTCAAGCGCCGCCTTGCAGTATGCGCATGTAGGTGAAACGGCAATGGTGATTTTCCTGATTCCCTTCTCAAACTTCATGTCCAGTGCTTCCATCACCTCTTTCCTGCCTTTGAATGTTGCCAGCGCAACTTTTGCCTGTTCCGCTTCATGCATTCTCTTCACTGAAGGAGTAACGAACTTGAGGATTACTGCAAGGACTGCACCCCAGATCAGGCAGCAGCTTATGAAATCAATGAGCACGAATCTTTCAAGAGAATAAGCACCGGTGAACCAGCACGCTATGGCAATGATCCAGAGCAGCAGCTGTACGGAAACACAAAGAGGACACCAGCTTTTCTTCCTGATGAACTGGTAGTACAGATTCCAGAGCGTTGCCGGAAGTGATGGCAGTATCATCCACGCCGCTGAATATCCTTTCTCGGGCGCAATGCACAGGTAAATCAGTATGGTTAGAAAGTATGCCGCACCAACCTCGGAGAGGTCGAACCATCTGTTGAAGAAGAAAGTGCTGTGCGAGGCAGCGCAGTTGGAGCTTTTGAAAAGGGAGCATACATGCTCAACAGCATTGCTGTCTCCTGTCCACTGGCGATGGAGAAGAATGCAAAGGTAAAGTCCCAGGGATGAAAGGGCTATCGCTGTAAAAAGGAAGGAGCAGGGGAGGGTGGCGCCGCTCAGGCAGATGGATGCCAGAGCCCAGACAAACCACAGGGCGGGGAGAGCCCAGACCAGGGATGATTCAAGGTCCTTCATCCTGTGCTTCCTGTAGTCAGGCTCGCAGGCTCCTTCTTCACTGTGCAGCATCACTGCAAAGTTCTCCATATTGTCCGCAACGCTTCCGTATGTGAGTTTTTCGGATTGTGAGTCCTTGAAGACCGTGAGCTCCTCGCCGCCGGCTTCCGTCACAAGCAGGAAATTCTTGTTCTTGTATTGCATGATGAACGGCGTATCAAGTTCCTTGAGGTCATTGACATCATCGATTCTTACGGCCTGGCTTTGTACGCCGTATATGCCAAGCATCCTGGTTATTCCAAGCAGATTGTCGGCCTGTATGTTGTTTGACCAAAGTTCATTGAAATAGGACTTCGTGAATTGTATCTTCAGGGTCCTGAGGCTGTATATGAGCAAATCCCTTGTGTTCATCTCTGATATTCCTCGTTTGATTTTCCTTTGTTGTGCGTTGCGCAAAGTTACTCAAAAAAAGTGTTGATGTTGTGTAAACTATACTATCTTTGTAAATTAGAAGTAATATAACATATATAATAGATTATGGCTATAAAAATCTTAAGCGTAGATGATGAAATGGATCTTGAACTGCTGTTCACCCAGTATTTCCGCAGGAAGATCCGTAAAGGGGAGTATGAATTTTTCTTTGCACACAATGGCCTTGAGGCACTTCAGGTGCTTCTTGCGCATCAGGATATAGATATAGTTCTTTCAGATATCAACATGCCTGAAATGGACGGTCTCACCTTGCTCGCCAAAATCAACGAGATGCGCAATCCTGCCCGCAAGTGCATTATGGTGAGTGCATACGGCGATATGGGCAACATCCGCCAGGCAATGAACAACGGCGCGTTTGACTTTGCCACAAAGCCTATTGATCTTGATGACCTTCAACGCTCCATAGACAATGCCGTTGCGCAGATCGAGTACATTCACCAGTCCCAGAAGGAGCACAAGACCCTTGAGGATCTTCAGGGAGACTTGAAAGCCGCAAGGGAGATACAGCATGCCATCCTTCCTAAGAATTTCAATATGAACAGATTCCCTGACATGGACATCCATGCCAGCATGGAGGCTGCAAAGGACGTAGGCGGTGACTTCTATGATTTCTTCCCTATAGATGATACAAGGATGGGCTTCGTGATGGCCGACGTGAGCGGAAAGGGAGTTCCTGCCGCCATGATGATGGCCGTTGGACGCACTATGATAAAAGCCATAGGCAGCCGCGGAATCGCATCCTGTGAATGCATGAAAACGGTTAACAACCTTCTCTGCAAGGAGAATACCGATTACATGTTCATAACAACATTCTACGGTATCATTGATACCGTTACCGGAGAAGTTGACTATACGAATGCCGGTCATAACCCTCAGTATGTGCTACATACCGACGGCAGTCTGTCGGTTCTGAATCCTATAGGCAATATTGCCCTGGGAATCATGGAGGACATGGATTACAAGAGCAGTTCAACAGTCCTCAAACCTGGAGAGCATATAGTGATGTTCACCGATGGTGTCACCGAGGCGGAGAATTCAGACTATGACCAGCTGGGAGAGGAAAAACTCGAGGCTTGCCTCAAGACCATGGCAGGAGCGGGGAGCAAGGAGATTGTGGAGTCTGTCAATGGTCTGGTAAAGGATTTCGCAAATGGGAATCCACAGAATGATGACGTTACAATTCTAGTAATTGGAAGGAAATGAGTTCCATTCGTAAAATCATATATATAAGTGCTGCGGTTCTGCTTGTTGCAGCTCTGATTGTTCTGGCTTATCGCATGGGCAGAAGTGACGGGGCAGGCGATGGAACTGTGGTGAGCGTTGAGGACATGGATGAGCTCGTTACCAATGAGCAGGAGGCAACCGTTGTAAAGAGGGTGAGCCAGCAGATGGAGGCAATAGCCTATCAGCAGAAAACCATTTCCGAGATGCAGAGGGACCGTGCGGAGGAGCAGTCAAGGATTGCAATCAGCATGCGTGACAAGGCCGAGAAGGAGAGCCAGGCCGCACGTTCGGCAGAGAACAGGGCCCTCCAGCTGGCACACGAAGCGGAAGCTTCCGCATTGGAGGCTGCAAGGCAGAGGGATCAGGCCACTTTGGCCAAGAGGGTTTCGGATACCCTTACCTATCTTACACTTGGAAGGACACTGGCCAGCAGTTCCATATATGATTACGAGGACGGACAGTATGATATGGCTGCCTCTATTGCTTACGCCAGCTGGTATTTCCTTGACAGGTACAAAGGAAATACATATCTTCCTGAATGTTTTCAGGCATTGAACCAGTCAGCCGGTGCCAGTATGTACGCGAGCATGCATGGCAGGGGTGCTGTCAGGGGCATTGCCGTACTTGGAAACGGGGCATGCGTCCTGGTTTCCGATTATGGAGAAATAGAGTATCAGGCCGTTCCAGGAAAGGAAGGCAAGGTGCTCCTGCACAACAAGGAAATGGATTTCCGTGCCGTTTGTTCACATGATGACAAGGTATACGCATTGTCCGTGCATGGTCCGGTATGCTTCATCGAGCAGGACAGGATTCTGCAGTATCTTGCGCTGCCTGACGGAGATTATACAGGCATAGCATACGCCGGCAATGACCTTCTCTTTATCTGGGGAAAGGAGGATGCACTGTGGCTTAACTCAAAAAGCGGCAGGTTCGTGTCCATGTCAATGGACATTGGCAATATCAGTACCGCATTGTATTACGGGGGGGATATGCATGTGTATTTCGAGGATGGCAGAAGCGCTGTTCTTGACAGCAAAGGCGGAACAAGCTACGAAAAATCGCCGTTTGATGAAACAGTCACGGCGGTCCATTATGATGCGGGAAGCAATTGTGTATATTATGGCGGCAAGAGCGGTCACATTCTCAGAAAGAACCTTACTGACGGTTCCAGCACCATACTTTATGGCCATACCAGCCGTATATCGTTCATAAACACTCTGGATGAAATCGCTGTTACCGGTTCGTATGACAGGAATGTGTATATCTGGAATCTTCCGATGTTAAGGAACACCAATGATCTGCTCATTCCGGCTGCAATCACATCCAAGTCATGGCCGATATCGGCAAAGAGACTGAACGATACGGAAATGCTGGTCGGATACAGCAATGGAACCGTGGGCCGTTACACCGTTACAGCTTCTGCATTGGCTGCAAAAGTGAGGGCAGGTATCAAGCGTAATCTCACTTATGCCGAATGGGAGCAGTATATGGGTGCCAATGTTCCGTACATTAAATTCAAATAACGTTCGCAATGAAAAGATTTGCCATAATATTATTATTCATCCTGCTCATTCCTGAAAGCAGCCTTTGGGCAATCAACAAGGGCAAGCCTTTCTTCAGGAATTTCAGTGCCATTGAATACAAGGGACATAACAGGAACTTTGATGTCAAGTGTGACGGTGACGGCAGGGTTTTCATTGCCAACTTCGAAGGCCTTCTGATATATGATGGAGCACTCTGGCGTATGATTCATACACCCGGGATATCACGCGTTACCTGTTTGCATAACTCAGGGGACGGCAATGTGTGGTTCGGCGGAGACGGTTTCATTGGCAATGTCTCAATGTCCGATTCATTGGAAGTGCAATACATTGTGTCGGATACTTCAAAAACGAGGAGTTTCGGCGAGGTGTCCGGAATTTCAGGTACAAGCGGCAAGCTTGGATTCACTGTAAGTTCAGGAGAATCATATATATGGGAGGAAGGAAAGCTCAGCCTGGTGCAGGCGCTTGCTCAGAATGAAATCAATATGCCTGAAGCCGCCGGCAAATATGAGGTCAACAGCTGCGTGCAAATTCCAGACAGGGGCCTTACGGCCATTGCCACCAATGGAAACGGAGTGGTGGTGTTTGATTCCAACGGAAGCGAACTGTACTCCTTGAGCGCACTTGACGGACTGTGCAGCAGCAATGTCTCGAATCTTGCTTATGACGGCAAAGGCTCGTTATGGGGAATAACCGACAACGGAGTCTTTGTTGTGATACTATCGCCAGTGTATTCTTATTATACGGAGAAATACGGTCTGGAAGGCCAGGTAAATACTATTCTGGCTACTGGAGGGGAATTGCTGGTGGGTACTCTGCAGGGGCTCTTCAGATTGGGTGATCAGGACAGTTTCAGCAGGGTGGGGAACATGAATGTTGCCTGCTGGCAGCTGATGGAACTTCAGCCAGGAAAGGCTCTGGCTGCAACGGCGAATGGAGTTTATATGTGTTCGACCGATGTAAGGCAGCTTACATCAAGGCACACACTATCCGTGATTCTTGACAATGACAGGTTCCTCAGTGGAGAACTTGACGGTATCTATTTGAATACTTTCAACGGAAGTTCAACCAAGATTTCCAATGTCCCTAACGTGGTCAAGTTCGAGAAGGATTACACCGGAGGAATCTGGGCTCTGTCACTGAACAGGAACATATACTACAAGGCACCTGATTCGGATGAATTCGAAAGGCATCTGAGCGACAATATGTCATTGCTGTTCGAATACAAGGACAAGGAAGGTACCGTATGGAAACCTGCTTACAAGGATCTCGGCCTGACCAGCAGCTTCCTTACAGAACGTCAGGAAAAATGGCTCAAGCCGCTTCACGCATACAGCATAACGGCTATGGAAAGGCTGGGGGAGGATATTGCCTGGATAGGAGGAAGTTTCGGACTTATCTGCATGGATCTGGGCAGAATGCAGGCACTTGACACATACGAGCCTGTAATCAAGACAAGATACATGAAACTTGACGGCAACAATCTCAAGGTCACGGTTGCCAGTGACAAGTTTGACCCGATAGGTACAACACTGTACAATTGCAGACTGAAGAATTCGGATGTATGGTCATCGCTGCAGGAGGACAATGAATTCGTGTTCAACAATCTTCTTCCAGGCGAGTATCAGCTTCAGTTTCGTGCTGTTGATGCCTTTGGCAATGTGTCCTATTCGGAACCTCTGGCTATGAGCATTCCTTATCCATTGTATGTCAGATGGTATTTCCTGGCACTTTATCTGCTGCTTATCATACTGGCGATATATGCTTTCTTCAAATGGAGACTGCACGCCGCAAAGAAAGAGCAGATGAGGCTGGAAAAGGTTGTGGATGAAAGGACAAGGGAACTGAAGGACGCTCAGGACAAACTTATCCGTCAGGAACGCGAGGCAACGGTAGGACAGCTTACAAAGGGTTTGATTGACCGTATCCTCAACCCTATGAACTACATCAACAATTTCGCTCACCTTACCACAGGACTTACAAAGGACCTGAAGGACAACCTTGAGGACGATCAGGACAACATGACCGAAGATATCTTCGAGGACTCAATTGATATCGTGAGCATGATGAACACCAATCTTGAGAAGATAGAGCAGCATGGGGTGTCAACAACCAGAATCCTCAAGGCTATGGAGGAACTTCTCAAGGAGCGATCAGGAAATGTTGAGGAAACACTTCTGGTTCCATTGTGCCAGCAGACTGTGAATACCTTCTCGCAGTATTATTCCAAGGATATTAGTTCCTATAATGTCAAAGTGGAACTGAATGCGGAAGATCCGGAGCTGAAGACCGGAATAGTTCCTGCACAGATGAACAAAGTCATAGGATTGATGCTGGCGAACAGCATATATGCCGTGAAGAAAAAAGTGGACAAGCTCAGGAATGAGGGTGGCGCCGCTGCATATACGCCTGAAATAAAACTGGCGGTGCGCAGGTCCGGTATTGCCGGCAGCGTTGCGGAAATTTCTGTACGTGATAACGGAATCGGTATTGAAGATAGCATAAAGGACAAGATATTCGATCCTTTCTTCACTACAAAACCTACGGCCGAGGCTCCTGGAGTGGGACTGTATCTTTCACAGATGATAGTCCAGGATGTGGGTGGAAGCATATCGGTGGACTCCGTAAAGGATGAATACACAGAATTCACAATTGTTTTAAAATAAAGTTTTATGAACGATTTGGATAAAATGGAAGATTTGCGCAAGCAGGTGGAAACTCTGCAGGAGCAGATGCGCAATCAGGAGAAACTGGCTTCACTGGGCCTGCTGAGTGCGGGAATATCGCATGAAGTGCAGAACCCGCTGAATTTTGTGATCAATTTCAGCAAGATGTCAGTAAAGCTTCTGGATGATCTTATGGATATCATAGATGAAAACAGCAGCAAGTTCAACGAAGACGATAAGGAGGATGTGGAGGATATCTGTGCTGACCTCAAGGAGAACATGTCCAAGATACTGTCACATGGAGAGAGAGCCATAAGCATTATCCGTGGAATACTGCTTCAGAGCCGTGGAAAGAACGGAGAGTTCATGCCAACCGATATAAGCGCCCTTGTACACGAGTATGTGTGGCTGGCCTACCATTCAATGCGTGCAAACGATAAATCGTTCAATATTGCAATTCACGAAGAGTATCAGGAAAATTTGCCTAAGTTCATGCTTATTCCGCAGGATATAAGCAGGGCTGTGCTCAATGTGATGAACAATGCCTGCTATACTCTCAAGGAAAGGGCGGGTCTTGGCGATGCTTCATATTCCCCGGCGGTAATTGTCAAGGTTACTTTTGATGGCAATGCCGAACTTACAATTTCAATAACCGACAACGGAATGGGAATGACTCCTGAAATCAAGGCAAAGATTTTCGAGAATTTCTTCACCACCAAACCCGCAGGGCAGGGTACCGGCCTGGGTATGGGAATAATACGTTCTCTTATTGAGGGCAATCACAACGGCACGATGCTTTGCGATACCGAGCCAGGTGTCGGAACAACAATCACTTTCAAAATTCCGGTTAAAATCTGCAGATAAATGAAACACAGAATATTGTTACTGGGCATGTTGCTGTTTCTTTCAGTTCCACAGCTCAAGGCCCAGAATACGGATGAAATATTGAACAAGGCCAGTCTTGCATACGAAGCGGGACGTTTCGAAACTGCGGATTCACTTCTGGCCAACAATATACGCAGCATCAAGATCAACGACAGGGAGAGGGCTTACAGAATACTGGCTCTGAGCAATATGCAGCTCGAACGTGAGGAGGAGACCATACTCTATGCTTCAAAGCTTCTGGAGGCGAATCCTTTCTATAATTCGTATGAAGATTCTCCAAGATTCGCCGACCTGCTTGAAAAAATCAAGAAGGAGGGAATAAAGGTCAGTACGGCTTCAAAGTTCGCCGAATCCATAGAGGAGGTTCCGGTTCCTGTAACCCTTATCACTGAGGAAATGATAAAGGCTTCAGGCGGCCATTCCCTTGCGGATGTTCTCCTGCTTTATCTGCCCGGCTTTTCCCAGATTGGAAGCATTGAGGAGAACAATGCCATGCGTGGCGTTTACGGCTTGAGCCAGGAGACCATCCTCGTGCTTGTTGACGGTCACAGACAGAACAGCGCTACAACCAACGCCGCACCTTTCGACTATCGCAACAGCCTTGACAAGATCAAGCAGATTGAGGTCCTCCGTGGTCCTGCTTCATCGTTGTACGGAAACGTTGCTCTTACGGCCGTTGTGAATATCATTACCAAATCGGGCTATGACATCGATGGTGCCAGGCTCAGCATGAGCGTTGGCAAGGACCAGTATCTGAATCCTTCAATCCTTATTGGAAAAGGCAATCTCAAGACGGATTTCATGGCGTGGCTGTCTGTAACTGACTGTCGTGGTGAAAAGGACGTACTTTCAGGTACTACACACTATATAGGAGGATATAACAGGAAGCCTACCTTCGATATCGGCGCAAAGGCCCACTGGGGTGATTTCAAGCTGGAAGCCACAGCTACCCAGGGTAAATCGGTTCCATATTACAACCTGATAGAACTTACGGAAATATTCTCATACGATGATTATGATGCAGTATCAGGAAACAAACCCGGCGGAATGAAAACCAATATCAGGGTGGATGCGGACTATTCGCATTCCTGGGAGAATTTCTCCATAGACGGAAGCGCTTTTGGTACGTACGAGAAAATCCAGATGTACAATTCCCTTGGTGATACCATCCCATACCAGTATTCCGAGCTTCTGGCAGTGCTGATGGGCCTTGAAACAGTCAAGACAAGAGGTGTCTGGCAGTCTGTGAACTGGGAGAACTTCAGTTTCGGAGGCTCGGTGAGCGGCAATTACAATTATAAGTTCGCCAACGGCATGAGCGGATCCGCTCTTCTGGGAGCACAGTTCGAGACCAGCGTCGTAACTGATGCCTGTCTGTATATAGGTGCGGATTTCGGCCAGATAAACAATACAAAGAACAATGTGTTCTTCAATGACCATGAGAACGTGGTCTCAACATTCCTGCAGCTGAAACATAATTTCACCAAAAGGTTCATATTCAACGGAGGATTGCGTTACGACCACAAGATACGTCATAACAAACGAAAACTTGACACCTTCTCCCCGCGAATTTCACTGATATGGCTCGCAAATGACATTTTCAGCCTGAAAGCCGGTTATTCGCACTCGTTTGTTGATGCGCCTTACTTCTTCCGCGGTTCAATGATTCCAATATTCTCGGGAGGAGAGGAACTGAATCCTGAAAAGATGGATGCATTCCAGGTTTCAGCCAACTTCAACTGGAAAAAGAGCAAGCTCAAGTACGAAATAAATCTGTTCTATAACAAGATTTCGGATATGGTTTATATCAATCCACAGCTCGAAGTTTCTGAACAGGGAATCAAGTCAACATTGTTCGCCAACGCCGGAAAGATTAATATTGGCGGTATTGAAAATACTCTCCAGCACGATGGAGAGCGTACATCCTTCAATTTCAACCTTACATATCAGTATCCGTTCACGGTTGAGAATTTCGAGTCGGAGGAACACGATATCAGCAATGTGCCTAACTTCCTGGCTAATTTTACTATAGCTCAGAAACTTCCGAAAACCAAAATAGGAACATTCAAGCTGTTTGCCAACGTTCATGCTCAGTCATCATTCAACTGCCTGAACAATAATCTGATTGATAAGCTGATATATCAGAATCTGTCTTATTATGAACAATCCGCCGCTGCAATATTCGGTGTTGGAGCTCAGTGGATTTCAACATTCGGTCTGGAAGCCAAACTCGATGTGAACAACCTGTTCAACAGCAAATATGACAGGGGCGGACAGTTACTCAAAGGCGTTCCTTGCCGCGGATTCAATATGGTGGGGACTATAAGCTACAGCTTCTAGTTCGCATCACCATCCTTGATTTCCACGAAATCAGGGCGGAACACAGTGGATATCCAGTTCTGCATAGGATCGCAGGACCAGAAATCTATTACAAATACGTCAGTAACAGGATCTGTGAGGAGAGAGCATATATACTCACTATCAAGCCTGTTGCAATGCTCCTTGAACTCTTCGATTGCCCTCTCGGTGCACTCGGTGAATTTGCCGGTGTATTGCGGACGTGATGAAAAATAAGGATCCTGGCCGATGTATTCCATGATTTTGTTGTATGCCTGCTTGTCAGTTACATGTGAGCGCCCCATGTTAATCAGATACTCGTGTGTGCCGTCCTTGTCGCTGCTGCATGATGAGCAGACAGCCAGTGCTGCAAAAGCAATGCAGCAAACCAATAATAATTTCTTCATCATATAATTAATTTTTTTTAGAATAAGCGAATTCATTCAAAATCCGGGCCAAACTGGCTGTACGGAATGCTTATTGTGTTATTTTTGCAGCAAAGATATGAAATATGAAGTTCGATACCATAATTTTTGACTATGACGGTACCTTGGCCGATACAGCACCGCTCATTGTTCATGTCACAAAAGAGGCGCTCAAGCATTTCGGCGTAAACAATGTTTCCGAAGAACTTGTACGCTCGAACATAGGCCTTCCCCTGGTTGACTGCCTGCGCCTGGAAGGTAACCTCAGTAATGAACAGGCTGAGGAGGCGGTTGTGGTATATAGAAGGATTTTTGCCGAAGCACTTGACAACACGGTTTATTTCCCCGGAGTTGCCGCTACTCTTGCCTTCCTGCATTCCAAAGGAATCAGGATGGGAATTGCCACCTCAAGGTCAACAGGCTCCCTTCACGCAATGCTTGACTCACATAATTTAAGACAATATTTTACAGCGATAGTTACCGTAGATGACAATCTCGCAGCCAAACCGGCGCCCGACATGGCCCTGGAAGTTCTCAGGCAGCTTGGCTCAAGCGCCGACACCGCCCTTATGGTAGGTGATACCACCTTTGACCTTGAAATGGGCCGCCGCGCCGGCTGCAGAACCTGCGGAGTGACTTACGGCAACCACTCAAGAACCAGGCTCCTTGAAGTCTCGCCCGATTATTTGATTGATACTTTCAATGAATTGGAGGGTATTGTTTGATAATTAAAAATTAACTGCTATATTTGCAACCGCTTTTGAAAAAAGCAGGACTGGTCCGGTAGCTCAGCTGGATAGAGCAACAGCCTTCTAAGCTGTGGGTCTTGGGTTCGAATCCCAACCGGATCACGAGGAAAACGCGCGGCAATTTGCCGCGCGTTTAAAGTTGGAAGGGCGCCCGGAGAAAGCTTGCTTTCTCAGAGCACCCTTCCGGCTTTAAACGAGGTGCCAAGGCACCTCGTTTTCCTCGAGGACAAGATCAATCGGTGCCAGGGATGTGTGAGCCTTCAGGCGAACAAATCCCGAGCTGGCACCTCGTTTTCCTCGAGGGCAAAATCACTCGGTGCCAGGGATGTGTGAGCCTTCAGGCGAACAAATCCGTTTGGTACTCAGCCGCCCCTGCCAGACATGTATTCGGAGTGCTATATTGATAACCACCCACATGAAAAAGGCGTCCCGTTCTCAACAGCCCACTCCCAATCGTTCTTGAATACTTGTTCGTGAGTACCGCAAGTTCCCGAGCAAATCAACTTCTTGTTCAGGAGGCGGCATTTATCAGCAATGGCAGCTCAATTGCTTTTACAAGCTTGTCCTTGGTTTTGCCGTTAATCTTGAGTGTGACGCAAAGAATGAATTTGCACCGGCCTTCTGCCAGATATCTGTAGGGCATGGTGATGCTTCTTTTCCCCGGCCCGTCTATCAGTGATTTCCAGATGATTTTTCCTGCATCATCTTTAAGTTCATACATAATCGTGGAGGGATTGTGGACTTGGGACGGATGGAAATTCAGGTCATTTTTCTGCAACGAATAGAAAATCTCTTCAGGCGTATGATTGAGAGTGGTTTCAACATCAAAACTGTACAGATCATCACTTCTTGTATAATTTGAAATTGTCACTTCCTCAATCCGTATATCTTCCTTGCCACCATTGCCATCCGAGCAATTCGTGCAGGAAAATAATACGGACATTGCAGCAATCAACACAATCAGTAACAGCCTTTTCATGAGATTAATTTCGTAATGTGCAGATTATTAACTAATTTTGAAGATTATTGTGCAAATTTACAATTAAATCATAAAACACTGAATACGCAATGAAAAAATCGCAAGTGGCCAAAAACTGGCCTAAGTATCTGATCCAGTGGCTTGTACTGGCTCTGATCCTGTTCTTTGTAACAGGAGCGGCAACAGCGCTCTTCACCGATATGGAGCCGGCCGATGTTGAACGTTATTGTCCTATGGGTGGCCTTGAGGCCTTTGCAACCTATCTCGTAAAGGGGTCGCTTCCTTGCAGCATGACCAGCATGCAGATTGTCATGGGTCTTGTACTGGCTGCGGTGGTGATTCTTTTCAGCAAATTGTTCTGCGGATATATCTGTCCGGTAGGAACAATCGAGGATATTCTCATGAGAATAAGAAAATCACTGAAAATCAAGGATTGTGAAATCAGAAACGGCTCGATTGCAGATAAGATCCTCCGAATCGTGAAGTACGGCGTTCTTTACTGGATTGTTTACATGACAGTGGATGCCAGCGAACTTTTCTGCAAGAATCTTGATCCATATTACGCAGCAGCAACCGGTTTCAAAGGTGAAATCACCTTGTGGATGTCACTGGTTACAGTTGGAATCGTAATACTTCTTGGATTCTTCATCAAGAGATTCTGGTGCAAGTATATATGTCCGCTCGGAGCCATTTCCAACTCGCTCAAGTTCTGGGTGTGGATGCTGGCAGGCGTTGCTCTTTTCTGGGTTCTCGCCCTCTGCGGACTCGTCCTTCCTTGGCACTGCATATTCGGAGTGTTCTGCCTTGCGGCATACCTGCTGGAAATTCTCTGCGGCAAGCCTAAGGCTCAGATTCTTCACGTGATTGTTGATCAGGAAAAGTGCGGACGCAGCTGCTACTCATGCATGAAGCAGTGTCCTTATCATATTGATGTTCCTGCTGAAGGAAAAATTGTACGTAATGTTGACTGCGTACTTTGCGGCGAGTGCGTGGCAGCCTGCCCTACAAAAGCCTTGAGCATTGGGGCATGTTCAAAGAGCCGCAGCAGCTGGAAGAAATACCTGCCTGCAATAATTGCTGTAATAGCAGTTGGAGTGGCATATATCGCAGGTGGAAAATTCGAGCTTCCTACAATCAGCGAGACCTGGGATATTGAGGAGGGAATGGAACTCGAAACCGTAACAATAAAGAATCTGCGTTCAGTAAAATGCTATGGAAGCTCAATGGCATTCAAGGCTAGAATGCAGGGCGTGAGAGGTGTTCACGGAGTAAAGACATACGTTGGAAGCCATACCGTTGAGATTCTCTTCGACCCTTCCAGGACAACAGCCGAGAAGATTCAGGAGGAAGTGTTCGTCCCTAGCCATTTCAGAGTATGGAGCCCTGATCCTGCAAAGCTCTCCGAGTTGAAGATCATTACAATCAGAACTGAAAAAATGTATGATAAACTGGATCTGAATTATCTGGGACTTCAGTTCAGAACAACCGGAAAGGGTATTTTCGGAGTGGAGTCCGAGTATGACTGCCCTCTTATTGTCAAGGTTTATGTGTCTCCTGCTGAAGTTGATTCCCTCGACGAGAATTTCTTCCGTGAGATTGTTGACAAGAAAGTCCTTGAGATGCCTGTACACGGTGGCGGAGTCAAGGAAACACCGGTGGATTTCGAGTTCGTCAGGATGGAGAAGGAGATAGGTACAATAGGGATAAGTGAGTATCTGCACAATATGTTCGATCCTTTCCAGGCTGAATTCAGCGGCAAATTCCCTGCAGAAGATGCAAAGGCAATGGCAGTTGCACAGAGAATGCTCGAGGAGAAGGCAGCCGAGGATCCAAGTGTTGATGTTGCAGCCGGCGTAAAGATTGATTCCACAGGCATGGTAGTTGCAAAGCGCGCACTTTATTTTGAGGACCAGCCTCAGTTCATTTATGAGATCAAGAACCAGAACTACGAGAAACCTATCATCAAGAGAGCTCTCCCTTATCTGAGCAATCATCTTTCCACCCACGATGGTGTAATAGGCTTGTATCTCGCTCTCAACAAGGAACTTGTCCCTTCAATCCAGATAAGATTCGCAGCTCCAATGACAGCTGAGAAGATATGGGAGCTCATCACTCTCCCTGAGTGGACAATCACCTACTCAGCCGATGACGTACGCACAGAAGGCGCACGTATGAGCTTTGACGAGCCAGGTGTATGCTACCCATACGAAGTTCCTCAGGAGTAGGGATTCAGGCGGAAAATATAATTAGGCTGACCAAAACTGATGTGAACCCCAAAAGCTGGACGGTTTAACATTAATGAGTCACTCTACTGATAAAGAGTTCGGTATTGCACCGGACTCTTTCCTTTTAGTCTCAGTTTGATACGGTCATAGCTGTAGTAGTGGATGTAGGAGCGAAGCTCCTTCTCAAACTCTTCAACCGAGTACCTATTTGAAAAACAACGCTGAGATTACCAGAAAAGCAGTATCTTTGTATCATATGGAAACGAAGGAATTGAACATACCACAAGGTATCACTAAGGAGGATATCAAAGTGCGAGAGAAGGTTATCAAGGATTTCTATGTTCATTGGATTTCTGAGAATCCCGAGAAGAAAGTTTGGAACAACAATCTTCAGGACTATATCCTGGTTAAGTTCATTTCCATCAATGAAACTTACAACAAGGCGGCGAGGCGTTATGAATCGACTCTTGCCGTATTTCGTTTTACAGAAGTCCTGCAGAAGGCTATTCTCATTGAAGAAAAACCAACCAAACCGTATGACAAGAATCAGAAGAGCTTTGAAAAACTTTTGATTATGCGGCATGACGACGTCAAGTTGATTGTCGGCGTCCAGAAGTCCAATCAGGATAAAGTTCAATATAGTTTGTCAGCCATAGTGTCTTCGACAGAACAATAAAAAACCACCGCAGAGCGGTGGTTAGAAGGCTGGGGCTCGAAACGGCCGTTAAACCATAAGGGTTGTCATCCCTTCTGCGA
The DNA here is from genome assembly GCA_018065035.1 of Candidatus Egerieousia equi. Taxonomy (GTDB): domain Bacteria; phylum Bacteroidota; class Bacteroidia; order Bacteroidales; family UBA932; genus Egerieousia; species Egerieousia equi. Next base: position 22,969 of record JAGHUC010000139.1, read on the forward strand.
ATTCCCCTTTGACAATGCAAATGTACAAATTATTTTCATTCTGGCAACAAGCGGATATGAGAAAATAATCAAGTCCATGCCAGAAGATACCCGGCAATCCTGGCCATGTGGGTCTGGACAATTGCTTCCAGTTCTGCTTCGGTGTCTGCACAAAAAAGAGAGGGGTTCTTTGGTTATTTCAAAACCATTTCATTGAAAAGGTAATCCATACCGGCATATTCCTTGAGAGTCCAGAGAACAAAGCGGATATCAACGCAAATGCACTTCGTGAAGCCGGGAACCCAGTAAACGTCTCCTGCAAGCGATTCCTTGTTGCCGTCGAAGGCCAGACCAATGATTTCCCCCTTGCCATTGAGAACCGGACTTCCTGAATTGCCTCCGGTAATGTCATTGTCCGTGATGAAATTGACAGGAATCTTCCTGCCGTCAAGACTCTGAAGAAGTGAACGCCACTTGTCATTCAGTGTGAAATCGTGCTTTGTGACATCTTCCTTTGCAAGAATCTCATTACTGAATGTCTGCCAAGGTGTCTGCTTTCCATCCCTCGGGAAAGAACCTACAGTGCCGTAAGTGAGCCTCAATGTGCTGTTGGCATCAGGGTACTGAACGACACCGCGCTCAAGCCTTGATTTGTACAGAGCTCTTGTATAGAGCCTTCCAAGTTCCTGTACACTGTTTATGTTCTTGAAATCAACGCAGTTTTTCTTGCAGGCACATTTCTTTATGCATTCCGACTGTTTCTTGTCAACCACCTTGTTGTACATTCCAACGTTGGCATCTGTAAGGAACTTGTATATATTGTCCTCCTTGGTCATGCGCTCGTCTGTCCAGAGGTATTCAAGCATATCTGCGTAACGGACGGAATCCGCTGTGCTGAACTTATTATATACTTCTTTCTGGAAAGGCGCCCACATGGAGCTGTCAACGTTCTTGTAGAAAGTCTGCATAGCAAAGTTGAACCTGTCCTTTTCTACGCGCATGTCCATTGATGAATAGAGCTCATCAATGATAGGAGCTCCCTTTTTGGTATTGTGAATACGCATGGCCACCAGACAGAGACTGCTGCCTCTGATGAGCGATTCCCTGAAATATATAAGATTCTTTTCAGCACTGGCGATGGTCTTGTATGTCTCGTCCAGAGCATTTATGATGCCGGCATTCTCTTCCTTGTCAAGCAGCTCGCGCTTTTCGACATCCTTCTTGAGGTCAATGACACCGAACCTTCCGCAGCATTCAACCAGACCTTCATTGTTCTCTGCAACATTGCTCAAACCGAAGAAGGTGTTTGCGTATTTCAGCCTTATCTGAGGATCCTTGTCCATCCAGCCTGATATGATTTTCATCTGCTGCGCGCGCAGTGCATTCGTGATAGGATAGGAGAGGAACTGCTGGTATGAGACCTTTGCACTTGAAGAATATCTGTCGGTCCTGCCCGGGAACCCAAGGACCATTGTGTAATCGCCCGGCGCATAACCTTCTGTTGATATCGGGAGCCATTTCTCAGGGCGGAACGGAACATTTTCACTGCTGTGCTCAGCAGGCTTGCCGTCCTTTCCCATATAAACGCGGTACATTGCAAAATCGCATTTGTGCTGCGGCCATTCCCAGTTGTCAACGTCTCCTCCGAAAGCTGCAATGCTTACAGGAGGCGCTGCAACCAGCCTGACATCGGAATACACCTTGTAAAGAGCCATATAATATTTGCTGCCGGCCCACATTGAATTGAGAGAAGCCTCATATTCATCGCTCTTGTAGCGTTTCTCCATATCGTAGCTCAATTTCCTTGAACCGTATGGCTTGCCTGCGCTCTTGTACTCATCAATCAAGGCGTTCACCTCATCGGTGACATCCAGGACCTTGTGCAGGAAGATTGCGTGCCTTTCCGGGATATACACTTCCTCAGAGGCGTTCCTTGCCCAGAATCCGTCCTCGAGATAGTTGTGCTCCGGAGTGCTCAGGTTATGAACGTCCTCGTATGCAACGTGATGGTTTGTAATCAGCAGACCCTGCTGGGAAATGATGCTGCCTGTTCCCATGAAATCGATTGACACAATGGCGTCGGTAAGGGAAACGGAATCTGCATTGTAAATCTCACGTGCATTCATTTTCAACCCCTTTCCCTGCATCTGCAGCTCCAGCGCACGGTTTATGGCATTCACCATCCACATTCCTTCATCTGCCATTGCCAATGTTGAGACAGAAAACAGCAGGATAAAAGCTGCAATTGATGTTTTAAGGATTCTTGAGTTATTCATAATATTGTCAATTGAAAGTCTTAGGTATTGCAAATATAACGTAATTATTTATAACTTTGAAGATTGTAATCTAATCTTGGGTGTTAACACCTTGAAATATCACATTAACAATATGGTGAGGAAACCACATTTTATTCTGCTGCTTGTTGCTTTTTTTATGGTTTTTTCCATAAGATTGAATGCAGCGGTGGATGAATATTCAATCAGCGGAACCGTGCTGGATGCTGTTACAGGCGAACCTTTGCAGGGAGCGGCGCTGCAGATCGGGGCCAATTGGTCAATTTCAGATGAGAATGGAGCATACTGCATCAGGAAGATGTCTGCAGGCAGCTATGTGTTGAAAGTTGAACTTCTTGGATATTCAACTCTTGAACTTCCCATCGAGGTGAAAGATAAGGATATAACGGCTCTGGTTATAAAAATTCAGGAAAGCAGCCTTGCTCTTGAGGGAGTTACCGTAACGGCTCAGAAGCCCAAGGATGGGATAGGAACCTCCCATAATATAGGAAGGGATGCAATGAACCATCTGCAGGTAAGCAACATGGCCGATATGACCTCGCTGCTTCCTGGCGGAAAGACCGTGAATCCGGACCTTACCGCAGAGCAGAAAATAACTATCAGGGGTGGCGGAACTGATGCCGGAAATGCAAGTTTCTCAACTGCCATTGAGGTTGATGGTGTGAGAATGGGTAACAATGCAGGTTTCGCAGAACCAGTAGGAGTTGATACCAGAAGTATCGCAGTGGATAATATAGAGAGTGTTGAGGTGATTTCAGGCGTTCCTTCTGCCGAATACGGTGACCTTGGTTCCGGAATGGTGAAGGTTCATACAAAAACCGGCCGTACTCCGGTGAATGTCAACTTCTCAATCAATCCAAGGACGTATCAGGTTTCAGCATCAAAGGGTATTGACCTTTCCAGGAAGAACGGTACCTTGAACGTGAGCGCCGAGTGGACCAAAGCAACAAAGAAGCTGGATTCACCATACGAGTCATACAACAGAAAGGGGCTTTCTCTCAAATATGCCAACACTTTTGCGGACAAGTTCAGGTTTGAAATAGGCGCCACTGGAAACCTTGGCGGTATGAACAGCGAGGACGATCCGGATGCTTTCAGCGGAGAGTATACAAAGGCACGTGACAACAACTTCCGCGGAAATTTCTCATTGCAGTGGCTCATAAACAAGAACTGGATAACAAGTCTCAAGCTTGAGGGTTCCGTGAATTTCACTGACAACAGGCAGAAATATCATAAATACAATACGTATGCATCCAACCAGCCGGCCGTACATTCCGAGCTCGAAGGATACTATCTGGCCGACAGACTTCCTTATACATTCTATTCAGACCAGATCACGGACTCCAAGGAACTTGACTATGCCGCTTCCATCAAATATGTATGGGACAAAAGATGGAACGGATACAAGAGCAATCTGAAGGCCGGAGTCCAGTGGAAAGCAAACGGAAACATAGGAGACGGAGAGTATTATGAGGATCCTTCGCTTGCAGCGAACGGCTACAGACCGCGTCCGTATTCGGATTATCCTTACATGCACAATGTTGCTGGCTATATAGAGGAGGATTTCACCTTCCCTTGCGGACTTGAACTGATGGCCGGTCTGCGTATGGAGAATGTTTATGTGAAAGGCAGCGATTACTCTCCTGTCCATTCGTTCTCACCTCGTTTCAACGCAAAGTGGCAGATAAATGACAAACTGTCCGTAAGGGCCGGATGGGGCGTTTCGGAGAAGCTTCCTTCATATTACATACTTTATCCTAAACAGGAGTACAGGGATATACAGACATTCGGCTTCTCCCACGGCAGTTCATCATCATACGTATATTATACCCAGCCTTATTCAATCCTTTACAATGACAATCTGAAGTGGCAGCGCACGGAGAATTCCGAGATAGGCATGGATTTCTCATGGGGTGATTTCAATTTCTCCCTTGTAGGTTTCTACAACATAACACGCAATCCATACAGGATATCTTCAATATATTCGCCGTTCAGTTATGACATATATATGGTTCCTTCCGATTACATCATGCCTGACAATCCTCAGATCATGGTTGACAACCAGACTGGAATGGTATATCTGCGAAGCGCTGTTGACCAGGTCTGGAGGGAGATGGAACTAAAGGTCACCGACAGGACCTTTGTGAAGAACAGCGAGCCAGACAATGGATCTCCGGTAAAGAGAGCGGGAGCTGAACTTACAGTTGACTTCCCTCAGATCAAGGCTCTGCGCACATCATTCAGACTTGATGCGGCATACACATACACAAACTATACCGACAGGAACCTTGCTTTCTATTACAACAACGGCTGGTCACATACATCGTTGCCTAACAGGTCATATCAGTATGTAGGCATTTACGCAAACGGCGGTAACGCCACAACTACCGTTGCCGGAAAGAAGAGCCACACCCTGGATGCGAACCTTACCTCCATAACCCATATCACCGAGGCAAGGCTCATTGTCACATGCAGACTTGAACTCTCAATACTCAAAAGAAACAGAAACATTCCTGCAGGAGGAACCGACAGGCTTCTCCCTGTTGCAATAATGGACCTCGATGGCAATGTTTCACAGTTCACAGCTTCAATGGCCGATGACCCTGAGTACAAGAATCTGATAATTTATCCTGGAAACGACTATGCCTTTGATCTTGACGGTTACGGAGCATACGCCAGCGCCAACATATCAATTACAAAGGAAATAGGCAAGCATATAAGCCTGTCATTCTTTGCAAACAACTTCACCAACTCCCGCACCAGCGTAACAAGCAAGGCAACGGGCGTTGCTGCAATATTCACCCCTGATTTCTACTATGGTCTGACCTGTAGAATCAAATTATAATCCACGGGATATGATTAGAAATATATACACATTGTTCACGGTTCTTGTGCTGCTTGTCTCCTGTACAGGCCAGGAACCTGATTTCTACGAGAATTCAAAATTTGAACTGACCGTAGTGGCTCAATATCCTCAGGGATTCGAGTCACAGGGCATTCTCGCGGTGAAAGTTGAGGATGTGAACCTGGGATATACGTACCAGAAGGAGAGTGATGCCAGCGGCATTGTAGTGTTCACCCTCCCTACAGGAATGTACAGGATTTCAATATCAGGCAAGAATGATTCCTATATCTTCAATGGAACATTGGACAAGGTGGAACTGACTTCCAGCAAAAACCTGTCTGTGCCGCTGAAGAAATCAAAGGCTGGCAGCATAGTGATCAAGGAGATATATTGCGGCGGTTGCAAGAAGACTCCTGCCGAAGGAACGTATCAGGCAGACCAGTACGTTATCCTGCACAATAATGACAGCAAGGTGCAGTATCTTGATTCCCTCTGCTTCGGAGTGATTTCTCCTGCCAATGCAATTGCCAACAATCCTTGGATTGAGAAGGACCCTGTAACAGGTGAAATAATATACAGGGATTTCATACCTGTCCTGCAGGCAGTTTGGAAGTTCCCGGGCAGCGGAACCGACTACCCGCTTCAGCCGGGAGAGGATGCGGTCATATCCGTAACAGGAGCCATTGACCACAGTGCGCAGTACCCGCAGTCCGTGAACCTGAACAAGGCCGGTTATTTTGTATGTTATAATACAACATACTTCACCAATACCACTTATCATCCGGCTCCAGGCAATCTCATCAGGAACGATCATATCCTTGAGGTTGTGATAAAGACCGGTCAGGCCAATGCCTATACAATGTCCGTGAATTCACCTGGCGTGGTCATCTTCAAGAGCAGGGGTGTTGCAATTGATGATTATGTGAGAACCGCCGATGCCATCAAACAGACTCCTGGAGATACCCACAACCCTGTTGTGGCTCTTCCTTTTGATTGGGTGATTGACGCAGTTGAGGTATTCAGCGGAACTTCAACAAACAATACAAAGAGATTCACTTCTGAAATCGATGCCGGAAGCGTAACACTTTCACAGCCTCATCTGGCTCATTCTCTCATGAGATATGTTGATGCTGAGGCAAGCGCATCGGAAGGTTATGAAATTCTTGTAGATACCAATAACAGTTCATCGGATTTATATGAAACAAGCATACAGTCATTGCATGAATAAGATATTTCTGGCAGCGATAGCCATATTATCAATAGCGGCGCCGGTTTCAGCCGTTGCGCAGTTCTATGAGAATATTCCGTCACAGGCACAGTTCGCAGGCTCTTCCCTGAGTTCAAGAGTGCCGTCTGCAGACATGTCCTCATCTTTTGCCCAGCCATACGACCATATCCTAAGAGGCAATCTGTGGAATGAGTCAATGAATGCCAATGGAATCCGCAATGTCATTGATACGGCGGCAATAGCGCTTTACAAACCTTTGCAAGTTACAGGCAAGGATGGAAAGAACAAGCCGCTTGCCATTTCATACGCTCAGGGGTACGGTACAATAGAAAATGGAGACTATCGCCCAAGTTGGGGCTCCGGCTCACTCTGGAGAGCAGGCGCAAAGGCTGAGAGCATAATGCACCTGAAAAGCTTCTCTATGAAAGGTGCATTCGGCTTCGAGCATCAGGAGGGCAAGGATATGTGTGCTTCAATGTTCATCAACCCAGGATTCTATCCAATAGACATAATTGAATATACACCTGGCAGGAAAACTCTGCAGACCTATACCTTCGATGGCGCCATTGCAGTTGATGTGGCTGACAACTGGAGGGTAGGAGGAGAGTTGGATTTTCGTGGTTCCAACTACAGCAAGAGAAAGGACCTCAGGCACGTGAACTATGGTCTGCACATCCTTTTCGCTCCATCTGTCCAGTATTACAATGACATCTGGGCTCTTGGTCTGACTTACATTCTGTCAAAGGACAGCGAGAATGTTGATGCGGAGCAGATAGGTACAACGGGAGACGTTCTTTACGCTTTCATTGACAAGGGCAATGCATACGGTATGTTTGGAATATGGGACAATAGCGGAATCCATCTGGATGAGATGGGTGTCAAGGGATTCCCTATCAACCAGATTTCAAACGGAGTGGCTCTGCAGTATTCAAGAGGGAAACTCTTCGGGGAGCTCAAGTGGCTGTATTCCAACGGACAGGCTGGCGAGAAACAGTTCATCTGGTACAAGTTCCATTCCAATGAATTCTCCCTGAAACTTGGTTATAAGATAAATGACAATCATTCAATAAGGCTCAGCGGAACATATTTTGACCAGACAAACCGCGAGTCATTGCTTGACAAAGTCACCGAAGGCGGTGTTACTACTGTGAGATTCCTCGGAAGCAATCAGATATACAACCGTAAGAATCATAGTCTTGCACTTCAGTACAACTATGATTCCAGGAAATTTGACCTTCAGTTCAAGGGTGGCTGGCTCGCCCAGCGTTCCGTTTCCAACGTGAAGTATCCTTTCTCACAGAAGAACGAAATGAAAACCTGGATGGCCGATGCAAACGCAGTATGGCATTTCGGCCTGGTTGATCTTGGAGCGGAATTGTTCTGGGGCAACGGTTCATACGAACTGTCTTCCTGGGATGTTGACCAGGAGAGCGGAGTGCAGTCTGAGGGCGATTTTGAGATTATGAAGTATTGCAGCGATATGCTTTACAATGCAGGCTCCAGGGCAGGAGGAAACTTAAGCCTGAGATTCAATTTCAAGCCCGGTCTCTGGTTCGAAATCTCCGAAGGGCTCGTTTCCGGCAAGGCTTACTGCAATTGGACCTATAGCGCTGATTCCGGGAATCAGGCTCTCCTTCCTGAGCCGGATAATGCACAGCGATGGCATACTTCACTCAAGATAGGATATAATTTCTAGAAAATCAATTTATTAAAACCATTACGATATGAAAAAAACATTTTTTATGCTGGCGGCCCTTGTGCTAGGTGCAGTGGCGTGCCAGAAGAGCGAGGCTCCGGAGGAAGGAGCAGCCAAGGTTGAAATCACACCTGTAATTACAAGAGCAACATCCACTAACTTTGAACAGGGTGACCAGATAGGTCTTAACATTGTAAAGGCGGACCAAAGCGTTTATGCAAACAATGCCTGCCTTACATACGATGCAGCAAGACAGTCATTCACCGGAGAACTGAAATGGTATCCGGATGGTGGGGAAACCTGTTCTCTCTTTGCATTCTATCCATACGCATCAACCGGCATGCCTAGCACATTCACAGTTGCAGCTGACCAGAGCATAGGAGCCGGCGCTTCTGATTTCATGGCAGGTGCCAAAAGTGATGTCCGTCCTCAGGTTTCAGCTGTTTCCCTTCCTTTCAAGCACTATTTGAGCCAGATTGTCATCAACGTTGTGAACGAGGCTGGTGCACCAATCGAGAATGTAGTGATAAAGGACCTCAAGGGAACCGCAAACATTGCTCTCAATACAAGCGGAGAGGGCGAGCTCATTACAGTAAGCTGTGATGAAACCAAGGAAGCTTTTGACATCAAGGCTGAGGAAACGGTTGCAAACAAGTCCTACAGAGTTATTGTTGTTCCACAGGAGCGTTCTTTCGGTCTGGTTGTGAAAGCTGAGGGTGGAAGCACACTCGTTACTGGCATTCCATCTGCAATACTCAAGCAGGGATATACATACACTATCAATGCAAAAGTCACCACAGACGGCATTCTGGCAAACATCTCCGGTGAAATTACAAACTGGGAGGATGGTGGCACCCTTGGTGGTGGTGAATATGAAGTTCCGTTCGAGGAACATCTCGATGAGAACTACATCAAATATGATAATGTTAAATACAATACCATTAAATTGAGCAATGGCCAGATCTGGATGGCCCAGCCTCTGAGATTCGTTCCTCTTGGAAAGACAGTATCTTCAGATCCTACTGTTGACAATCATATATGGTACAGCGTTCCTGCTACAATGGATGGCGGAGATCCTGCGGCTGCAACAGCAAAATACGGTTATCTCTATGACTACTACGCAATTTTCGGAACTGAAAATATTACGGAGGACAATTACAACAGTTTCGAGGGTGCTCAGGGTATTTGTCCTAAGGGCTGGCATGTTCCAACCAAGGCTGAGGCTGACGCTCTTGTAGAAGCAAAAGAGACCGCTCTGTTCTATGATTCTGCTTTGAAATATGCTACAATTCTGAATGCCAATGCTGCAGGATTCAATTATGTAATGTCCGGTACAAGAAACAAGACAACTCTCACAGGTAACGGCTCTTATGTTGCAACTGCCATAGATGCTGAAAAGGCAGGTGAACTTACAGACTATATTGGCGAGTGCTCAATGAACTACATTGCCCTTTCAACTGGATACCAGTGCAAGAAGGACAGCAAAACAGGCGTTATTACGAACTATCAGTACTATGGTATAATGTCAACTTTCTCAAAGACAATTCATGGCAAGCTCAATACAGCTTACACAAATATCCTTTCGGGATATCAGGTAAGGTGCGTCCGCAACTCTGCTGAGTAATCAGTCTGAACATTAATGAAAATGCCCGCAGTCACGATGGCTGCGGGCATTTACGTTTCAATGGTGTTATTTCTTCCTTTCCGGATAAGTGATTCGTGAATGATATATTTCAGATATGTGCTGCTTCATTTCCGTGCACACGAGATTTATTTCCTTCAGGGAAATATCAGCATCGGAGAACTGCCCGTCATCCATTTTCTGCTTTACCAATTTGTCTATCAGTGCTCCAATGCTCTCGGATGAATAATCCTTCAATGTCCTTGATGCCGCTTCAATAGTGTCTGCAATCATAAGTATGACCTGTTCCTTGGTCTTTGGCAGCATTCCCTTGTATGTGAACTCATCAATCTCTGAAGGATTGCCACCATTGTTGCAATGCTGGTTATAGAAATACAATACCTTGCTCCGGCCGTGATGGCTTATGATGAAGTCAATGATAGGTGCCTGCAGGTGTGCCTTGCGGGCATATTCAACACCGTATGTTATGTGGCTGAGGATATCACGCGCACTTTGTTTTGGCGTGAGGTCCTTGTGATAGTTGATGCCGGCGGTCTGGTTCTCTACAAAGCAAAGAGGATTGGCCATCTTGCCAATGTCGTGGTACATTGCACCGGCCTTTATCAGTCTCGGGTCTGCGTCAATTGTCCTTGCCGCTCTCTCCGCAATGTTGGATACCATGAGGGAGTGCTGGAAGGTGCCAGGGGCTTTTTTCTGCAGTTCCGCCATCACAGGATTGTTCAAATCGGCCAGGTCGCGCAATGTGGCTGTTGACATCATTCCGAATGCCTTTTCAAGGAGGAATACAAGAGGGTAGGTGGCCGGTATGAACAAGGCGTTCAGGAAGAGGAACATTGGAATTGTGTAATTAATGTCCTCAAAGAACACACCTGTCTTTACCAGATTGAATGACAGATAAGTGAGGAACATTGCCACGAAAAGTATGAGCGAATTGAGGAACTGTTTCCAACCGTTCTTCAGGAAGGTGAACAGGAACATTCCGCTTATACCTGATATCACATTTATGCAGAACAGTTCAGTGCCCGAATCAACCAGCGGTATCAATGGCAGAAGTGAAATGATATATGCCGGGCAAACCAGTCTGTTCTTGAAGAATGCACCCATGTAGATTGCAAATATGGCGTACGGAACCATATACAGATAAGTCTGGTTAACGGCCTTGAGAATGACTGTTATCATGAATATGGCAACGGGTACGAAAATGAAGAATATTGTCTCGTTCAGTTTGTTGAACACGTTCACATCTATCAGGAACAAGGTCATGTAAAGCAGGCAGAGCAGCAGGGCAAGGAAAACCGCATGACCTGCGAGAATTGACCATTCATCGGTCTTGGTGCTTATGGATGACTGATATTCAGCCTTGTATGAATCAAGAACCTGCTTGATATCATCCGTGATAAGTTCGCCTTCGGTAACAATCAGCTGGCCCGTATAGAACATTCCCTTGGTGCTGCTTATATTGCTTACGGCCTTCTTCTTGATCATCTTGGTTGTTTGCAGATCAAAAATGAGATTGGGTTCCAGTATCTGCTCGAAATTGATTGAGGCGCTCACTTTGTCGCATGTTTCCTTGTTGAAATTCAGGGAGATCCTGTCTGTCAGTTCCAGGGCTGCCTGGTGAGGATTATAGAGGCCGCCAAGGTTCATGTCAATTATTTCTCCGTTCTTGGAAACTGAAATGAACTGTTCGTTGAGTTTTTCTCCATCAATGGACGGCAGGTCCTTGTTGGAAACAATGCCCTTTGAATAAATCTCTGAAACGGATGAAACAATGAAATTGCTTGTGCGTTTGTCCACAATTGCGGAAAAGGCCTGGATGAGCTCTGTCTCAACCTTGCTCTGGACCGTACCGTCGAAAGTGTAATATGGAATGATTCTGTCAGCAATCTCAGCCCTTTCCTTCATGAGCTCCGCCTCTGTCTTCAGGATTGGGAAGTCTATTGATGCCTCAAGGGTTTCATACATCCAGTGGCCGCCTATCTTGTAGTCATACTTGAATTTTCCTTCATTAGGGAAGAAAAACAGCATGATTGCAAAGGCGAGAATGAAGCTGATTGTTATGCCTTTGTTCTTTCTGAGGCTTTTGTTTTTGCTGAAGTTTATATTTTCCATAAATTTGTGCAGAATTTTATACAAAAGTAATGAAAAGAGTCCATTGTTTTTCTTTTGCTGCAATCATAGCTCTCTTTTGCCTGAGTTTTACAGTTTCAGCAGCGGATTCCGCATACACTGCCAGGGATGCAGGAGCAGGAATGATAGTCATCAATTCAGAGAATCTTCACACTGCGGATACAATTCTGGTGTTCACACCGGGCAACAATTCCTCCACAGCAGAGGAAATGCGCGTGAAAGGGCCGAACATGCCAACAGTCATTCTCCTTCACGGCTGGAGCGGCTGCTGGAAGAACTGGAGCGACAAATACGATATCCAGCGCATTGCGGATTCAACAGGTTTCAGGATCATCTGCCCTGACGGCTTCTATGCCAGCTGGTATGTCAACCATGCGGACCCGCAGAAAATGCAGTACAGGACTTTCTTTGACGAAGAGTTCTTCCCTCAGATGAAGGAGAGATTCAATCTCACGGAGGAGAACACATTCATTACAGGACTGAGCATGGGCGGGCACGGAGCCATAAGCCTGTTCCTCAATCATCCCGAAAGATACAGGGCAGCCGGCTCAATGAGCGGTGTGCTTGATTTGCGCGATACCAAAATCAAGGATCTGATGACAACCTGCGGCGATTCCACCAGACTGGTCAAGGAATGCTGCGTGGAGCGTCTTGAAAGCATGAAGGATACGCTCAAGGCCTTGAACAGGACAATGATAGTTTCCTGTGGATACTCCGACGGCCTTTTCTGCTCCACGGAGAAATTCTCTGCAAAATGCCGCCAGCTGGGAATAAATCACATAGCAATATTCTCGCCGGGAGTACATTCCTGGGCCTATTGGGGCTATGCCCTTCAACTGCATCTCACAGCTTTCAGAAGAATCTTGAACAAGGAGAACCAGGGTTATTATGAAAAATAGAATTTTCCACAGCGATGGCAAATCTTTCATTCTTGCCATAGACCATCCTCTTACTATGCCATCACCGGACCTGTCCGATGTGGCATCCGTCATCATCAATGCCATTGATGGAGGAGTTGATGCTTTCCTTGCAAGTTACGGGTGCATAAGGCATTTCTCCAGACAGAATCTGTTTACCGACAAAGGATTGATTCTCAGAGCCGATGGTGGTTCCGTGATTATGGGAAGACCATCAGGCAGGCTTGAATTGCTTTACAATGCCGAGGATGCATGCAGGCTGGGGGCCGATGCCCTTATGTGCATGGGCTATCCCGGTAGCGTGGAGAATGCTTCAACGCTCGCGAATGTTGCAGCTCTGGCAAGGCAGGCTCATAAGAGTGGACTGATGTGCGGCGCTGAAATGCTACCATATGGTTTCGAGAAGCACGATGGTATTGATACCAGAAGCGTGGAGAACGTTGCGTTCGCCTGCAGGCTCGGCGCCGAACTGGGTGCAGACTTCATCAAGACCGAATTCGTGGGAGGATACAAGTTCAGTGAGGTGGTGCACAACTGTTATGTGCCTGTTCTTGTATTGGGCGGCAGCAAGACAAAGACAGAAGAAGAGATACTCGCTGAAGTCAAGGACGCAATGGAGGCGGGAGCCAGCGGAGTGATAATGGGGCGCAATGTGGTCCGCAGCAATTCAATGGTTTCACTCTGCAGGGCCATAGGCGCAATCATCCATTATGATGTTTCGCTTGAGCAGGCCTATGATATTCTGAACAGGAAAAGACGTTAAATACTATGGAAATTTTATCTGCAGCCGTAACTGAAGTTGGCAGGATTGAACTTCTTAAACTTGAAACCCCTGAACTTTGCGGGCGTGAAGTGCTTGTGAAAGTTCACGCGGTGGCCCTGTGCACCCTCGAGCAGAGAGTGTTCAAGGGTGAGGTCAGGATGCCTTATCCATGCTGTGCAGGACACGAAGTTTCCGGCGAAATAGCGGAACTTGGACCTGCAGTTGATACAAAAGTCTGGAAAATAGGCGACAGGGTTGCCGTAAGACTTCTCTACAGTTGCGGAGAATGCCACGAATGCAGAAGCGGCAGGACCAATATGTGTGTGAAAGCTCAGAGAAAGCCTGTGCGCAGCGGGCTGCTGCCAGGTCCTGGAGGCTGCTGCAATTACGTGATTGTGAATTCAGATGCGCTGTTCAGCATACCAGATGACCTGAGCTATGAAAAGGCCGCTCTTACTGAGCCGTTGTCATGCGTGGTTCACAGCATTAACAGGGCAGGGGTGAATCTGGCGGATGATGTTGTGGTCATTGGCGGTGGAATAATGGGTCAGCTTCATGTGATGCTGGCCAGGATGCGCGGTGCAAGGGTGATTCTGAGCGAAATGAATCCTGAAAGGAGGGAACTTGCCTTGAAACATGGTGCAGATGTTGTCGTGGACCCATCGCAGTGCAATATAGTTGAGAAGATAAGGGAGATATGCGGCGGCAGAGGTGCGGATGTTGTCTTCAATACAACACCGGTTCCTCAGGTGTTTGCACAGGCTGTTCAGATGGTGTCCAGGCATGGTACAATGGTTCAGTACAGTTCGCTGCACCCTGATGTTCCTGTGGAGCTGCGGCCTCAGTATATCCATAATAACGAGATAAACATCATTGGAAGCATCAGCCCAATGGTTCAGGACTTCTATACGGCCAATATGCTTCTTTCCAAGCATCTTGTTGATGTGAGTGACCTGATAGAGGAAACGCTTCCGTTCAAGGAGGCGCAGAAGGCATACGAGCATTCGGTAATGCCCGGGAAGTTCAGGGTAATAATCAGTGACTAACCGGATTTTGAAGATGAATGGGGGAGAAGGAAAGTTAGGGTTTGTATCTTGTGTGGCTCTGGTGGTAGGAGCATGCGTTGGCAGTGCCATTTTCTCGCTGTCGGGACTTACAATATTCTTTGCAGGCGCTTCGGCAATTCTGAGCTGGATAATTGCCGCTGTGGTGTTTTCTCTATACGGAATGCTGGTTGCGGAGCTGGCTGTGAGATATCCTGATTCAGGCGGTATATTCATATTCCCCAAGAGAGCGTTTGCGGGGCGTTCAGGCGCATTCGCCGGCTTTATAAGCGGATGGGGCTATATCATGTCCAATATTGTTGCCATAGGCTTTTCTGCAATGTATATTGGCAGATATTTCATTGCAGGAATCTCAAGAATGTTGTCAATCCCTATTGAGGACGTTATCTGCAATGGAGGGCATTTCAGTTCATCAGTATCGGCCCTGGCCGTTGCCATCGGTTTAATTCTGCTTGTAAGAGGTGGAAAAAGATCGCAGACGGTGCAGAATGTTCTGGTGATTCTCCTTCTGGCTACAATTGCAGTTTTCTGTACGGCAGCCTTTACCGGAGGCCATTTCCATTCCGGGTCTTTCAATGATTTCTTCGGTGCCGGAATCCTGGGAGGAACAGGTTTCCTGAGCGCAGTGCCAATTGCTCTGGTAGCATACGGAGGAGCGATTGTTGTGCCTTTCCTTGCTTCGGAAATAAGTAAACCGCATAGGAACATTCCACGTTCACTTCTATACGGACTGCTGGTTGTTGCAGTGATTTATGTTGCGCTCGTGGTGTCCATTCTTGGTACTCTTCCGCTTGATGCAGTGAGAGGAAGCGAGACTTCCAGACTTATACCATTGTTCGCTTCAATCATCGAAGGGCATTTGTCCAACTGCAGCTGGCTGGTTCCCATTGTGGCCTTGAGCGGTATCATAGCGTTGTTCACAACAGTGATAATGCTGCTCAGAGTCAATGCCAGAGCTGTTCAGGCAATGGCGGCTGAAGGATGCCTGCCATCTGTCTTCTATAAAGAAAACAAGGCAGGAGTTCCATATCTGTCAATGCTGTTGATGTCTGCTGTGACTGTCATAATGTGCTTTTTCCCTGAGATAACATCCAGACTGATTCTTATGGGAGCAGTATTGAATGTGGTCTCAATGACAATCACGAGCGTTTCACTCCTGGTTTCAAGGAAAAGGTATTCATCGTACAACGGCTATAAAGCGCCTCTTGGAGCAGCGCTTCCAATAATTGTAATTGCAATATTCTGGCTGTGTTATATGCCCGACATTATTGGGGGGAGCGGAGAAATCTGGCTGTTTTCCGCCATCGTGTATGCCAGCGGGCTGATTTGCCGCTTCCTGATGAGAGGCAAGGACAGGAGAATGATAGGAGGAGTTGTGGTTCACGGAAAGGGGCACGGACATTTGCATGGTATGCCAACTGCAAATCTAGAATTACATCCCGGTGAGGAATTCCCGGAGCAGGGCGTATGGGCGGTGAACGTTTATGTGTGCGGAGCAAAATACAAAGGAATGACTAATGTTGGTCTGCGTCCATCGGACGATGATTCCATAACACCTACTATAGAGACATACATCATTGGTTTCAACCAGGATATCTATGGGGCCGCAATGAGTCTCGAATTTGTGAAATATATCAGGGAAACCAGGACATTCGCCAGTTTGGATGAACTGAAACTCCAGATAGACAAGGACATGACGTATGTCATTTGACCATCGATTTATTTTTGCTAATTTTGAAGTTTGATTGCAGAAAGCGTATGAAGAAAATATATAAGGTTGCAGATCATATATTCACATTGGCATTGCCGGACGGCAACGGCCCTGCCATTGAAAAAATGCTGAAGAATTATGAGCCTTTTGATATAAGTGAAAGAATTCCAGGGGAATGTCCTGAGTCGCTGTTTACAGTGTCTCTTGAAGATTGCTCCAATCCATACAACGTGGACCATGCAGATGAAGCAATGTCAAGAGGATTGCTGAAAGCAATCTATGCCGGACAGGCAGAACCCGACGAGCCCAAACTTGATATATACGACAATGAAAGCGGTGAATGGCAGGTTGAAATGGCGCCATGGGAGAAGATTCCAAGTTGTGCCAGCCTGATTATAAGGAAAGACTGTTCATACGCACAGTTGTTCATGAAAAACAGAAAATACTGCAAATTCGCCATAGACAATTCATTGATGGTGATGTATGCGTTCAGAACTGCCGGAATGAGCACATTGGAGATGCATTCCTCAGTTGTTGTCAATGGAGGCAGGGCGGTGATGTTCCTTGGTCACAGCGGAGCGGGAAAAAGCACTCATAGCAGGATGTGGCTGGAGAACATTGAGGGAACTGAACTGATGAATGATGACAATCCTATTGTAAGACTATCCGAAAGTGGAGAGGCAATAGCATACGGGTCGCCATGGAGCGGGAAAACACCGTGCTACAAGAATATGAGCGCCCCTGTGAGCGCATTCGTGAACATTCTGCAGTATCCTTCGAACAATATTGCAAGGTGCAGCATACTTGAGACATACGCCTCCATTTATTCTTCAACCTCCGGTTTCAAGCTTATGGAGGATCAGGCAAACGGACTGTACTCAACCATCAACGGTGTAATGTCCTCCGTGCCATGCTACAATCTCCAGTGCCTGCCGGACGGTGATGCGGCCAGATTGTGCAAGCAGACAGTATTCAATGAAAAATAATACACTTCAGATATGAAACTTAAAGATGGCTTCAAAATGCGCAATGTGTGCGGTGAGTGCATAATAGTTGCAGAGGGCAAGGGACTTGTCAATTTCAACAAGATGATATCACTCAACAAATCCGCCGCATATTTGTGGGAGAATGTTTATGGCAAGGAATTCACCACCGAGGATCTGGCACAACTGCTGGTTGACCAGTATGGAATAGATATGGAACTTGCCATGAAGGACTCCGCGAATCTTGTAAAGAGCTGGTCTGAGGCAGAGTTGTTTGACTGATCTCAGGCGGCTTTCTTATACATTACAAGCCTTACAGCCAGCAACAGCAGCATGAGGATTGACAGGAACTTGCAGATCCTGCCAATTATATCTCCGTATTGTACGAACACGGTGATTCTGTTTGAAAGAGGCAATTGCATTGCAAGGCAGTCTTCTGTCCACCATTCACTCTCCTCAACTATGTTTCCGCGCTGATTGATGAATGCGCTGATTCCGGTGTTTGCGCTTCTTGCTATGGCTCTTCTCGTTTCAATGGCCCTCAGACACGCGTAACTCAGATGCTGTCTGTAACCCGGCGTATTGCCCCACCAGCCGTCGTTTGTGATAATGGTCATTGCCTGTGCACCATTCTGAATGTATTCCCTGTAATAGTCTCCGAACACAGATTCATAGCATATTGCACAACCTACTTTCTTCCCTTTTCCGTTCATGAACACTGTCCTTGTATCCTGAGTTCCGTATCCGCCCATGGATGCGGCCAGCGCAGAGCCTTTGCTTGCAAGCCATTTCATGAAACGGGGGTAAGGTGTGCTTTCAACAACTGTCACAAGCTTTGACTTGTGGTAGAACGAGAAATTGGCATCGGCTCCGAAGTGTATTGCAGTGTTGAAACTGTCAAACCACTTGCCTTCCGATGGAAGATATGATGCTGAAAGATTCCCGGGATCCGTTTCATATTTCAGATGTGTGCAGGCGCCTGCAATCATGTTCATTCCGCTGTGCTGAACGGTGTAATTGTATAGCTGCAGGAAATTCTCATTGGCCACTGGCATGTTCTCCCAGATAATATCATTCCATCCGCGTGGATATATGAAGGTTTCAGGCGCAACCACCCAGTACTCACTGTCCTGATTGATGCGCTCAATTGCTCTGGAAGCCAGCCCCAGCAGCCTTGCATTCTGCTTTGCCTGCTCCATATCGGCGAATTTTTCTGTATAAGGGTCAATGTTCGGCTGCAACACAACAAAATTCTCCTTTCCCGCCGAAGCATCCTCCTTGAAGGATGCATACTGCAGCAGTGAGACAGCCACAGGAAGCAGAACTATCGCCAGTGCCGCATACCCAGTTTTCATAAGTTCTTTTACAGCGATGGCAAGGTCTCCTTTTCCCTTCTTCTCTTTATAGAGCATGATCAGCCTGAAGATGAATATGTTGCTCAGAAGTATCCACAGACTTCCTCCTTCAACTCCGGTGAATTCGTACCACTGGGCCATCCATACGCTTGAAGCCAACGAATTGCCAAGGGTGAGCCATGGCCAGGAAACGTTCCAGGTGAAATATATATGTTCCCATCCTATCCACAGTATGGTAAGGAAAAGGTAAGGGAAATACTGGAATGAGGATGCACCTTCATTTTTTGATGAAAGCCACTTGGCGAGCCTGAAAAGCTGGAAGATTGCCAGCATCTGCAAGGAATTCAGAATAATGGCTGCAACTGCACCGGCAGGGGTGGCGTTCCATATCCAGAAAGTGCTCACTGCATTCCATATGAGAAATGCTGCGAATGGAATCTGCCAGTATCTGGCTTTCTTAGGCTTTCTGGCAGTTTGATTCCTTGCATTTCCACCAGTTGATTTTCTCTTGCTTGAATCACTTGGCAGAGAATCGGCGATATGATGTTTCCCGGAGAATGAATTTTCAGCAAATAATAATGGAACAAGGGCAAAGAGAGATACCCATCCTGTTTCAGGAATAATGAACGGTATTGATAATAAAATGCCGCTTGCTGCGGCCAGAATCCAATGCTTGTTGCCCATATGAATCCGGAATTTGTATTGTGGCCCTTTTTTAATTACTTTTGCATTCTGCGATTTTGCGCTGCAGAACAAATGCAAAGATATAAAAGTTTATGGTATTAACTCTTTTAAAAGGAATCATAGCCGGTTTGGGAGCATCAATTCCCCTTGGACCTCTTGGCGTACTGTGCATTCAGAAAACCTTGAGCAAAGGACGTAACTCAGGCTTCTTCACGGGCCTTGGCTCTTCAATATCCGACAGCTTCTATGCAATGCTGTCATTGTTCTGCCTTGCAATCGTTCAGGAATTCACGTCCACACACGGAGCCATAGTGGATGTCATAGGAGGTCTTATCATTGCTTTCGTGGGCTACAGGGTCTTCAAGAACAATCCAGTAAAGCAGATCACCCAGAAGAACGGTGCAAAGAGACATCTTGAAGATCTGCTGGAAGGATTCGCAATGACCATCACAAACCCTGGTTCGGTGTTCCTCATCCTCATGATTTTCTCAATGGTGGGAGTGGATACAATGGATTCCGCCGGCAGTATCTCGGTGCTTACAACACTCGTTGGCTTCACCATAGGTTCCGTTGCCTGGTGGTACATACTCTCAACCACAATCAACGTGTTCAGGAAGAAGTTCCGCATCAAGCAGCTCATCACAATGAACAAGGTTTCAGGTGTCATTATCATCTTTCTTGGCCTTGCCATGGTTCTGCGCGGCGTCCTCAAATTCCTCGGCAAGTACCCTATCAGCTAGCAGAGTGCTACGCTGTTCCAGTTCCAGATGTTATTCGGCCACAATTTGCCTTGAAACGTGGCCATTAGCCACTTTTTGCATACTTTTGGCCACATTTTCGCCAATTTTGTGGCCATCATCCCTTTGGGTGTCCTCATTTGAGCGCGTTTTCCCCAAAAACGTGTCAATCTCACGTTTCAAACTCCATTTCTGACGCATTTTCGTCCAGAATGCGCTCGTTTGCGCCGTTTGGTTGCCGTTTGAGCGCGTTTTTTCTCAAAACGCGCCCGTTTTGCCTTTGGCCTGCCGTTTGGTTGCGGCAGTCACTTCATTTGAAAAACTTTGCCTTTCCTGGGCAAAGCTTTTTCATATTCCAGTGCCCTGCCGCTTCATTTGGTCACCTTGTTTTACAACACGTCATTATCGTTCACTTCACTTCGCTTCGTTAAATTAATATTAGTGAAACTTTAGGGATGACCTTTAACACGAGGAGGAAGAACTTTAAAGTACTGAGTTTCAATCCACGTCCCTACGTGAGGGACGACTTACGGGGTTGTTTGCAGAAATTAACTATCTGGGTTTCAATCCACGTCCCTACGTGAGGGACGACCGGAGGCTGCCGTTCCTACGGTGCCGGAGCTTGTGTTTCAATCCACGTCCCTACGTGAGGGACGACGATACAGCTCTCTGTGTCTATGTTATCCATATCGAGTTTCAATCCACGTCCCTACGTGAGGGACGACTACAGGAACGCGACCCTAAAATAAGTGCATATTATAGGTTTCAATCCACGTCCCTACGTGAGGGACGACGAAGGTCTCGTATGAGACGGTCTTGTCGGAGAACAGTTTCAATC
>JAGHUC010000131.1 GCA_018065035.1 Candidatus Egerieousia equi
TCCACGTTCTTCAGGTTGTTCGCCCTCGCTCCCTTTATCAATATATTTTCATTCATCGTCTGATTTTTTCTCACTGTTTCCGTTTGCTTGCGGCCTTCCTATTCGTTTCCGAGCAGGTTTGGCCCCCTAACCTGCTCGTTCTGCCGCTTTTCTTCGTTTCCGAGCAGGTTTGACCCCTGAACCTGCTCGTTTTGCTGTTTTCTTCAGTTTTCGAGCAGGTTTGCCCCTTGAACCTGCTCGACCGAGGTACGTGTTTATTTGTTGATGCCTACGCGGAGGACGTTCTTCACACCCTTGAGCTTCTTGAGCTCGGAAATCACCTTGTCCAGGTGACCATTGTTGCTCACCGATATGGCAATGAGCACGTTGGCCAGATATGCGCTCTTACCGCCTCGTTCCTCAATCCTGTATGAACGCACCTTGGCGTTCTGCTTTGTTATTGCATCGAAGATGGTGCCCGAAGACGCCGCCTCTTCCTCCGCAATGACCTTGAGCGATACCTGGAAACTCGTTGTTGTGGACACCTGTCTCCAGCGCACCTTGTGAATCACTCTGTATGGATACTGTTCAAGCAGCCTTGCAGCGTTAGGACAGTTGATGCGGTGTATCTTTATGCCGCCCAAAGCGCTCACGAAACCGAATACATCATCACCGAAAATAGGATTGCAGCACTTGGCCATCTTGAACTGAAGATTGCTCAGATTATCGTTGATCACCAGAAAATCGCTGCCGCCGGCAGACTCAACGCCCTTCCTGCCGCTATCTTCCTTGCCTGCGGAAGAAGTTGTGGAACTATCGCCGGTGGAAGATGAAGAGTCTTCGGACTGCTGGGATTCAATGTATTCCTTGATTCTGGAGGTGTCGGTTTTGCTGTTATAGACTGAGATGCAGAACTCGGAGATGGCCTTGAAGCCAAAGTGCTTGGTGAGGTCGGAGAGAAGCTCGTCGGTGAGCTCCATCTTCCAGTTCTTGAGCCTGCGTTCAAGAATCTCGCGGCCCAGCCTGCTCTGCTTGGTCTCCTCCTCCTTCAGCTTTGCCTTGATGCGGCTCTTTGCCTTTGAGGAGTTCACGAAATTCAGCCAGTCTGCGGAAGGCTTCTGGTTCTTGTTGGAAAGAATCTCAACAATGTCGCCTGTATGCAGTTCGTCCCTGATTGACATTATCCTGCCGTTGACCTTTCCTCCCGAGCATTTCACACCCAGGTTGGTGTGAATGTGGAATGCGAAATCCAGCACGGTTGCACCTTTCGGCAGCTGAAGCAGGTCGCCGTTAGGAGTGAAGCAGAATATCTCATTGAGAGAAAGGTCCTTGGAAGTGTATGAGGAACTGTCTCCGGGGTGCTCGAGCATCTGCTTCACCGAAGACAACCAGTCTGAAAGAGTGTTCGAACTCTTGACTCCCTTGTAGCTCCAATGGGAGGCATGGCCGTTTTCAGCCACCTCATCCATCCTTTCAGTTCTTATCTGCACCTCGACAGGATATCCTTCCTTGTTCTTTACCGTTATATGAAGCGATTCGTAACCGTTCGGCTTTGGCTTTGTAAGCCAGTCACGCAGACGCTTCACGTCCTGTTCGTACTCCTTTGTGACCTCGCTGAAAATGTCCCAGCAATAGTCCTTCTCCTTCTCAGGCGGAGCTTCAACAATGAATCTTATGGCAAATACATCATATACGCCCTCGAAAGGAACCCCCTGCGCCTGCATCTTCTTCCATATTGAGTAGGCGGTCTTGGTGCGTACCTTCAGCTTGTATTTGTACTTCTTGCTCAGAACCTCGTCAAGAGGCTTCACGAATTCGCGGGCAAGGCGCTCCCTGCTTTCCTCGGTAGCCTTGAGCTTGTTGGTAATGGTCCTGTAATCCTGCGGATTGGCGTACCTGAAGTACAGATCTTCAAGTTCGCTCTTTATATTGTAAAGTCCCAGCTGGTGGGCTATCGGAATGTAAAGCGTTGTTGTTTCCGTAATCTTGCGGCTTATGCTGCTCTTGGGGAACACGTGCATGTTGCGCATGATCTCAAGACGGTCCGCAATCTTTATCAAGGTTACGCGCGGGTCCGTGGAATAGCTGATTATGAGCTTGCGGTATCTTTCAGCCTGAAGTCCTGTGTCCTTTGGCGTGATCTTTGATATGTTGTTGAGGCCAGTGACAATGTTTATCACCTCCTGGCTCCAGCCCTGGTTCTTCAGTTCCTCCTCAACATTCATCCTGCTGTCTGCGGATCTGGAGTCCTTCCCGGCATCAGTTACGGAAACGTTGCCGGCAACGGAATCACGGTACGCTTCGTGGAGGAATACGGCCATGACTGCCGAAGGCATGAGCTTCATGTCGTTTGCAACAATCCCGGCCACGCCTACGGGATGCTCGATGAAAGGATGACCATTGCCGCGCATCTTTCCTTCAAGCCTTTTTTCGGCAATGCCGTAAGCCTTTACAACCAGTTCCCTGTCATCTGCGTTGTAATCCGCCAGCAGGCTGTTCAGCCTTTCATTGTTATTGTTGTCAGCTTCCATATTATCTTTCTGATTTTTTGAAGAGAAGTTCCTTGAGGGCGTTCATTTCGTCACGATATTTTGCGGCGGCAATGAAGTCAAGTTCCTTTGCGGCCTCTTCCATAAGATGCTTTGAATTTATTATCGAGCGTTTGAGCTGTTCGGCGCTCATGCTCCTGAGAACAGGTTCATCTGCAACGAGATTCCTGCTGCTTTCCTCATCCTCAACGCTGTAAGCCGTTCCGCCCATTGTTCCGCGTTTCTCCTTCTCAATGGCGTGAGGGGTTATGTTGTGCTCCTTGTTGTAGCGCATCTGGACCTCGCGTCTGTGATTGGTCTGGTCAATGGTCTTCTGCATGGATTTGGTTATGCTGTCGCAGTACATTATGACAAGTCCGTTGAGGTTTCTGGCCGCACGGCCTGCAGTCTGGGTGAGGGAGGTCTCGCTGCGCAGAAAACCTTCCTTGTCCGCATCGAGTATGGCCACCAGAGATACCTGAGGCATGTCAAGTCCCTCTCGGAGCAGGTTCACTCCAATGAGCACATCAAAGCGGCCCGCCTTGAAATCGTCGATTATCTCTATGCGTTCCATTGTATCAACGTCCGAGTGAATGTAGCGGCAGCGCATTCCGTTCTTCTCAAGGAATGCGTTGAGCTCCTCCGCCATACGTTTTGTAAGAGTGGTCACCAGAACACGCTCGTCCTTTTCGGCCCTTATCATTATCTCCTCCATCAGGTCATCCATCTGGTTTTTGGTAGGTCTGAGCTCGATAGGCGGGTCAAGAAGACCGGTTGGGCGCACAAGCTGCTCAACCACAACGCCTTCGGATTCCTCCAGCTCGAACGGAGCCGGTGTTGCGCTTACATAGACTGTCTGACCCTTGAGCTGCTGGAACTCCTCGAATTTGAGAGGCCTGTTATCGGCCGCCGCAGGAAGTCTGAATCCGTAATCAATGAGGACTTCCTTTCTCGAACGGTCACCACCGTACATTGCCCTTACCTGCGGAACGGTAACGTGGCTCTCGTCAATGAAGGTCACGAAATCGTTGCTGAAATAATCGAGGAGGCAGAAAGGACGGGTTCCAGCAGGACGGCCGTCGAAGTACCGTGAATAGTTCTCAATGCCCGAGCAGTAGCCAATCTCCTTGATCATTTCAAGATCATATTCGGTCCTTTGCTGCAAGCGTTTGGCTTCCAGATGCTTGCCTATTGATTTGAGATATTCCACCCGGTCTTTCAGATCGTGCTGAATCTGCACTATGGCTTCGGTTGCATGTTCCTTGGTTGTAACGAAAATGCTTGCCGGATATATGTTCAATGACTGCGGAAGATCCATTGTGGCACCGCTCAGAGGTTCGAAAATCTCAATTTCCTCTATGCTGTCACCAAAGAATATTATGCGGCATCCAAGGTCTCCGTCAGCAAGGAAAATGTCAACGGTATCGCCTTTCACGCGGAAGGTGCCACGCTTGAATTCCTGGTCGTTACGCTCGTAGAGCGCATCAATCAGCTTGAACAGGAATCCGGTCATGCTCAGGCTCTGGCCAACTTCCAGGTGAATGGTGTTGGCGTGGAAGTCCTGAGGGTTGCCCATGCCGTAAAGGCAGGAAACGGAACTCACAACAATTATGTCACGTCTTCCGCTGAGCAAAGCGCTTGAGCAGCTCAAACGGAGCTTCTCTATTTCGTCGTTGATGCTCAGGTCCTTCTCAATATATGTGTCGGTGGTAGGCAGATACGCCTCCGGCTGGTAGTAATCGTAGTATGAAACGAAGTATTCCACAGCGTTTTCCGGGAAAAACGCCTTGAATTCACCGTACAGCTGCGCCGCCAGGGTCTTGTTGTGGGAAAGGACAAGCACCGGCCTGTCCAGCTTCTCAATCACGTTGGCCATTGTGAAAGTCTTTCCACTGCCGGTCACACCAAGCAAAGTGACGGCATTCGCCCCGCTTTCTATAGCTGAAGCAATGCCCTCAATGGCTTCCGGCTGGTCTCCGGTTGGCTTGAACGATGAATGCAGTTTGAACCCCATAATGCTAGCAAGTGGAAAAACTTTTGAACTCAGGCTCAGGATATAGCATAAAGTGTGTTCGCTATTTTGCGGATGCCTTCTATGATTCTTGATCTCATTGCAGGTCTTGCAATGCGGTACCCGGAAGCGTAATGGGTCAGCTGCTGCTGGTTAATGCCGGTAGCAGCTGCCAGAGCTGATTTCGGCACGAGTTTTTCTGTATGATGAAGAATGGCTCTTACAGACATATCCCACTCGAATTCCCAGTTCTCGGCCTTGAATTCTGCAGGTATGGCATCACCATCCTCCTTCATCCAATTAATGTGCTCAATGAGGCTCGTTTTCATTTCCTCCTGAAGCTCCTTGTATGTTTTGGCAGTCACCACGCATGCTATTTCCTCATTTGCCGGACTAGCTACGAAATTGTCTGTATAATCTACTTTGATAACTATTTTTGCCATTGTGGTGTGATTTTTATTTCCATCCAGCTTGTTTCCAGATACTGTTCAGATTGTTCTGTTCCACGGTGTCACTCTCCTTGCCGTTTACCGTAACCTTCCCTTTTTTGGTAGGATGGCACAACTGTCTGTGGCTCCCCCTTTGAGCCTTGATTATCCATCCGTCCGCTTTCAGCATATCAAGAACTTGTCTGACTTTATATCTTTTCATCTATCCCCCCCTGTCTTATAGTACAAAGATATAAGATTTTATAACAAATTCAAAAAAAAAGAGCACCCTGAAGGCACTCTTGAAATGTGGAGCGGAAAACGGGACTCGAACCCGCGACCCTCGGCTTGGGAAGCCTCGGTATGAGTATGCCGTTTTGTGTTCCTATTGCGCTGATATACAAGTAATTAACAAGTTGTTTTTATTTATCAATTTTGCTCCCTTGCAGTTTTTTTGCGGTTTTTTCTGAAAAAATCGCCTGCTCCAAGAAGAAGCCAGTCCGGACTTACTCCGTAATCCCGCACGAGGTAGGTCAGCCAGCACGGCTGGAATATGTCCCTTGTCATGTCCTTGCTCAGCAGGTACAGGTTACGGCGGTTGATTCCGTACCGTCTCGTGAATGTCTGCACGCCTCTTATCTCCTTGGCCTCTTTGAGTGTCTGGAGAGCGGAGAAGAAGCGGGCCACTATCTGTGTGCTATCGTTGTTTTGCATAGGCTCTGGTAAATATGTCGCTGATTTTCTTCCGGCGCTGCTCTGTAAGCACCTCCCACCTTGCAACGGAGTGTCTTCCGACCTTCATCCTGCCGGTGAGAATCCTTGCAATCTCATAATCCGTCATCACGGGAATGTAATCTTCCAGTGCGCAGAGAACAAGAAACCCCGGTAACGTGTCAATGCAGCATCTGTTTTCGTACATGTCGCTCATGCTCGGTCAATCTCTCTATTTGTCGTTCCTTGCCGTTAGATTCTCTATTATGACCGTCAGCCTCTCCGCGTGCTCCTGCGCTTTCTTCACACTCTCCTGCTCGGCACGCAGTGCGTCAAGTGCCTTTTCAAGCTTCGCGTTATCTTCCGGCTGCTGGTTAAGGTCCCGGCCTACCTGAGTGTTGCCGTCCCCGACAATCACCTGCTTGGGCTTTCTCAGCATTTCCCCTTCACCGCCACTGAGAAGCCAGTCCGGGTCTATCTCCGGACAATACTTATATATAGTATCATAATCCAGCCTATCCCTCTTGTACCAAGTGTTCGCGTTCTGTTGTGTGATATGGAAATGATTGGCAAAATCAATATTCCGTGTACATCCGTAATACTCCTTAATACGGTCTAACATAGCTGCTACGTCCATAGATAAACAAATTATTAAAAAATTATAAATAAAATTTTGATAGTTATAAATAAATTATTTAACTTTGCACTGTGTTTCGCAAACAAAGATATAATAAATATATAAATTTTTCATAAAAAATTTAATAAATAAATGTATATGGAAAGATTGATGACAGAAAAGATGAGAGCCAGATATCAGAGAGACCAGAAGATAGTGGCTAAATACAGGGAGCTGAGGGACAAGTATCCTACCTCCAGTGACAACCTGATATTCGTGGAGATAAGCAAGGTGTACGGCATCACGCCGGCGGTTGTCAGGCTTGTATGCGTGAAGTTCAACGCCTTGAAGAAAAAGGAGCCGTTATGCTGACAGGAATATTCCCGAATGCCGTCAAGGGCCGCAGGTACAGCATCAAGGAGACGGCGGAGCTCTTGGGGATTCATCGCAACACCCTGAGGAAGTACACCGATGCACAGCTTATTCATGCCACGCAGCATATCGCGGGGCGCCAGCTCAGTTATGACGGGATGGAGATAAACAGGTTCTGGAAACAGACAGCTACAATAGAAAGATGAAATCACTCCTTCTTCTTATACTCCTAATTTGTCTTACTTGCTATGCTCTGGGTGTCCGGCATTTTGAAGGAGGGTGCCGGATGCTTTCCGGGCGGACTGGTGAACGGAGGTTCGATTCCTCTGCCGCCCACCGAAACCCCGCAATAGTGCGGGCACAAAAATCATTACATTATGGAAACTTTACAAGTTACCAAGATTGAGAGGGCTGAGACGATTGAAGCCCTTAACAGGAGTGAAATCGACATTCAGATTTCAACCGCAAAAAAGTACCCGAGGGATATCACCCTCAGTGTCAGCAGGATTGCTGCACTGGCAACGGTGAACGAGGAAGTAGCGGAAGAGTGCTTCTATTCGCTGCGCAGGCAGGGCAAGTCAGGCGAGTCGGTAATCAACGGTCCGTCAGTCAGGCTGGCTGAGATAGTCGCCCAGAACTGGGGCAATCTTCGTGCTCAGGCGCAGATTATTTCCAATGACGGCAAATTCATTGTCGCACGCGGCATCTGCCACGACTTGGAAACCAACTATGCCGTCTCGGTGGAGGTCCAGCGAAGAATCTGCGACAAGTACGGCAAGCCGTTCAGTGATGATATGCAAGTGGTGACAAGCAACGCTGCCGCTGCCATAGCATACCGCAACGCTGTTTTCAAGGTTGTGCCGATGTCGCTCCTTTCCGGAGCCGTTGAGCAGATAAAGGAGAAGGCAAACGGAGAAACGGAGAATCTTCCGGAAGTAAGGCAGAAGATGCTGAAATACTATGCCGGGATAGGTGTAACGGAGCCGATGATACTTTCCTTCTTGGGCATAGGCACAGTGGATGAGATAGACTCGAAGATGGTGTCCGAGCTGAGAGGAATAAAGAATGCTATCAAGGAGCACGATACTACTCCGGAAGAGCAGTTTATCAATCCTTACAGGGAGAAAGAGAAGCAGAAAACGGCGAACAGACAGCAGGCGGCAACAGCGGGCAAGGTAGCACAGGCGATGGCCAAGCAGAAAGCTTCACCCGAACCAGCGGGCGCTCAGGAGGCGGCGGATGACATGCCGATATTCCAGCAGCAGTAAACTGAAAGGAGGGCGGGAGTCCTCCTTTTATCACAAGAACCATCAAACAGCATAATAACATGGGTAATTATACAATACACGCAAAGAATCATCAGGAATGGCTTGAAGCAAGGGAGGGCGGCATCGGTTCAAGCGATGTCGCAACGCTTCTGGGTGTCAATCCTTGGCAGACCCCATACCAGCTCTGGCTTGTCAAGACAGGCAGGGTGCTGAATGTGGAGAAAGAGAGCTTCCTTATGAAAGCCGGGCACTATCTGGAAGATGCCATATCGCATTTCTGCGCTGATGAAACGGGTCTGGAGATAATCAAGTCCAGTGCGGAGGAATTCATAGTAGTTGACAAGGATAAGCCTTATCTCAGGGTAAGCCCGGACAGGTACGCTTGGATGCCTGAACTTCCTCATACGAAAAACAACAAGGTCATAATAGAGTGCAAGAGCACGCAGAACTATATAGATGAGGATGATATACCTAAATACTGGTTCTCGCAGGTTCAGTACCAGATGGGCGTATGCGGAATAGACAAGGCGGTCGTCGCTTGGCTCACGCAGGGCAGGCAGTTCAATTACAAGTGGCTGGAGTTTGACAGCGAGTTTTACCACGATGTCATAGTTGCGGAGATAGACCGCTTCTGGAACGAGAATGTCCTTGGCGACAAGGAACCGGAGCTGACGGACATAAACGATGTTCTTGCGAAGTATCCGAGACAGCAGGACGGAATGAGGGCGGTGGCCACGGACGAGATAGTATCCGTCTGGAACGAGCTCAAGGAGACCAATGCGGAAATCAAGAGGCTTCAAGCGCTGAAAGAGGCTGCGGAGAGCAGAATCAAGGTAGCTATGGGCGAGGCGGAGAGCCTGTGCACGCAGGCAACGGCGGAGAGCCCGTCAAGGCTGCTGGCCACTTGGAAAGCAGGCAAGTCATCGGAGAGGTTCAACGAGGCTCTTTTCAAGGAGCAGAATCCGGAGGTCTGGGCGCAGTACCTCCGCACAACGGAGAGCACAAGGCGCTTCATGCTTAAATAGTAATCATATATGTAAAAGAAGTTAAACAATTAAAATCAAATCATCATGAAATCAGTAAACAGAGTTGAAATCAAGGGCATAGTTGGAAGAGACCCTCAAATCAATACAGTATCAAAGCGCAAGGTTGCTAACTTCTCCGTGGCAACGGAGTTCAGCTGGCAGGCCAGCAACGGTGAGTACAAGAAGGAGACCACTTGGCACAGCGTTTGTGCTTGGGAAGGCTACGGCATCGCGGACTTGGAGGCGATAGGCAAGGGAAGCAGGGTATCCATCGTGGGCAGGCTCCGCACAAGAAGCTACACCGACAAGGACGGCGTTGACAAGTATGTCACCGAAGTGCTCGCGGAAGAGCTGGATATCATTTCGGAGCAGCCACGCACACAGCAGAACAGCAGACAGACCGGCGGCAGCGGCTCCGGTAGGAGCACAGCAGCAGCGCACGGAGAACAGGATGAGGATTTTTAATCTGCAAATCAAAGGAGGCCTTCGCAGGTGGAGGCTTCCTTTATTTGATTTAATCTTGACATTATGGCAGACAAGAAGAAGTTTTACTTTGCGCACGACTACGGCGCAAGGAATGACCCCAGGCTAAGGAGGATGATAAGCGCTCTCGGTCCGGCTGCCGGCTGGGCTTGGTGGGTTATCGTTGAAGAGCTCTACGAACAGGGCGGCTTCCTTCCTCTGGATATGGTGAAGGACATCGCACGCGATGCACGGGTCCCGGCAAAAATGGTGAGAAGCATCATCTGCGACTTTGAACTTTTCACGGTGGAAAATCAGGAAGATTTCCTGAAAAATTCAGAAAATTTTGGGAAAATTTCTGAAAATTTCCAGAAAATTCAGATTTTTTTCTCCAAAACTGTACTAAAAAATCTAAAAATCCGCGAAAATATCTCAAAGAAAAATCAGCAGAATGTTCAAAAAAGATGGACCTTAAAAAATGATAACCAGCAGGAAAACAGCGGGTTAGAAAAAGAAGAACCTATACCACCGTATTACGACCGTATATACGATGGTAATACGACCGTAATACGACCAGAAATACCACCGTATGCTATAAAAGAAAATAAAATAAAAGAAAATGAAATAATAAATAAAAAAAGGCTTTCTAACGAAAGCCCAAAAAATAAGAAAACAGCAGTTGGAAGTCCTGACGGACTTTTGTCCGGAAACAGTGTTCCGGACTCTGCATCTGAGGCTGACAAAGATGTTTTCACACAGGGGGATTTTCAGCAGGAGGAAAGCGCTTCGCAGGATAAAAACCAGAATGCTTACAAAATAGGCGATTTGACAAAGGAGAATCCTGAATTGGATAAATTACCTATGAATGAAAAACAAATTGCTCAGAACGCCGAAAAAGCGCCGAATACGGGCAAAAAGGAATGCGACCGAGTGATGCAACTTTGGAACGAGGCGGTAAAGGAGACGGATTCGGCCCTGAAAAGCATCGTCAGGCTCACTGATACGAGGCAGAAGAAGATACTTGTCCGGCTGCGTGAGTTCAAGAAGCTGGGCGACCCTTTCGATGTTGCCAAGAGCATATTCACCAAGGCTTGCAAGAGCAAGTTTCTCCAAGGGGACAATCAGCGTGGCTGGACCGGTTCCTTTGACTGGGTGATTGAGAATGAGAGGCACTGGGTCAGCATATATGAGGGAAAGTATGACAACAAGGAAACGGTCCAGCCGCAGAGAGGCGGCACCAATCCTGTGCTAAACGTTAACGACCTATGGAGCAAGTAGCATTATCGGAGCTGGCCCAGCAGATAGATATAAACGGGCTGATTAGAAAGGATGCAGAAAGTACACCTATTCAAAGGTTTAATTACGCAAGGATAAACAGAGTGGATTATCGTGCCCTGCTGCACGAAGCACTTGCCGTTGGCAGGCACAGAGTACCCGGATTTGTTATTGACGGGAACAACAGATTTGCCTATATCAACATAGCCAAGTGGATTGTGGGGGATGACACCGTACAGGCTCTTGACCCCCGGACGAGGAATATTGTCAAGGGTGATTTGCGGAAAGGGATATACCTTGCCGGAGGAACAGGGACAGGAAAGACGATAGCGATGGAGATACTCTCATTCCTTGCCAACGAGCACAACCTTATGTTCAAAGCGAGGAACGCAACCCGTTTCCTCTGCTGGGCCAACCAGAGAGCGGACATGCTTGTACAGCGTTTTGCACAGGAGGGCGGCATCTGGCCTTATGACACCGAGACATCATGCCTTTGCGTTCAGGACTTCGGCACCGAGCCGCCGAGCGCAACATACATGGGGACGAAGTGCGATGTGATAAGGCAGCTTGTTGAAATGCGATATGACAACAGGGCGATGATAACCCACTTCACCTCCAACATTCCTCTCTGGCAGAAGGATATCCTCGTCAGCCGCTACGGAGACAGGGCGTTTGACAGGATACAGGGCGGATGCAACTACTTTGAAATGGGCGGAGCGAGCAGGAGATAAAAGGATAAATAACATTACATTATGATTATAGCAGATTACAAACTATCAATAGGAAAAGATAAGGCAGACTGGATAGATGCTGCGATAAGGGCGGAGGCAATATCAGTAGGTAACAGGTTCCCCCAAGCATCAGGATTAAACATTACAGAAATAGCCGAGAATGTCATATCGAACCATATCTGGAACCTAAGCCCGTACAAGCTGCTTACAGTGCCGGCAGCCGACCCTTTTATGGTTGACCGTTTTATTCAGAATGAGCTGAAGCCAAGAACGGGCAAGGCGGCAGGTTATTATACAAATATGCCGGTATTGCCTTTCTTGGATATCGCGGTCTCTATTACAAAATTTAGAAGTATGTTTACTTATCAAGAGGGTGAGAAAGGCAGAGAATATGATACAAAATATCGCCTTCCCACTATCTACGAGTGGATATTCATCTGCCGGTGGCTTTCGGATATAAACGATAATCTTGTGCAGTGGGATGCCATGATAGAGGACGGCACATACTGGTCCTCCACCCACCTTAGCACAATAGGTCAGGAACACAGGGTTCTTGCCATGTCAATCAAGGACGGTCAGTTTACGATAATCAACACGGTTCCTGAGAGCAGCCTGAAAGTGAGGTATGTAATTGACGTGGATTAGAATTGCAAAAAACAAGTGATTGATTATGAACGGATTAAATATACAGGTAGAGAAGAAAATAGAAGAGGCGGTAAGATACTATGCTGACAGCATGGCACGTTTCTCGGACATACCGCTACCTCTCGTTGATAATCTGCTATACAACTTCGCAATGGAGAAGGCAGAGAGCAGACTGCCCTCGGACCGAGAAGAGATATTGAAAAGACCTCAGGCATGGCTAGGACGAATGCTGGAGCCGCAGATAGCCACAACAGTGCTAAAGAAATACGAGCATACAAGCCTTCTTGCTGGTTGTCTTGATATTCCCCTGCTTAATCTCAAGGTGTTCCCTGCATGTCAGATACAGATACCGGATAATATCAACATGGTATCTTACGACAAGGCTTGCGAGAATCTGGAGAGATACGGTCTGCGGATGCCCACCATCGAAGAGCTGGAGGTGATATATTTCTGGCGGGAGCATTTCAGGCAGATAAACAACGGAGAAGCCTTTATGCAGTACTATGATAGTTACTACTGGAGCAGCACCATAGATAGAGAGAGCGGACCGAACATAAACTATATCCTGTTCAGGCATGACAAGGACAGAGCTACGAGAGGCGAATCCGACACTGCTAAGGATATAAACTTTGCAATAGGAGTAATGGATATGTAAACACCCTACCTTTACCCAGCGTTAGGTGAAATCCTGCCACGATTTCAGCAGATTTGCCCGGAATCACCCTGAAAACCTAAGAAATCTGCCGAAAAATTTTGTTCTTATAAAATATCAATATAATTTTAGGCTGAAGTTGTTTCAACGGCATGATTTTTGTAGTAAACAAGGGTGCCGGACGCGGCAGGTCAAGCCCTTGTTGAACCCGAAATCGGGTTGTAGTTCACTTCAAGGCCTTGGCCTTTAACTTTTTTTATAAACTTAATTTATTTAATTCTATGAACTACGAATTAAACAAAGAGAGCGAGGGCGGGGGTATTCCTCTTGCCCCTGCTCTTTATGATGGCGCGGAAGCTGTCATTCTCAAAGATGCCGACATTCTCGGCTCGAAGTTCCAAATCTACGGAACAAAAGAAAATCCCTTATTCAAGGCGAAAGATGTTGCTGCACTTATTCAGCACTCGGATGTTTCAACTATGCTGAAGAATATTGAGTGCGAAGAAAAGGTACTGTTGCCATGTGATACAAAGAATGTTTGTATCACATCAAAATCCAAAACAAGAAAAACACAGAACTTCTGGATGCTCACCGAGGACGGCCTTTACGAAGTCCTGATGCAGAGCCGCAAGCCTATCGCCAAGCAGTTCAAGAAAGCGGTCAAGGAGGTGCTTCGCCAGATACGCCAGACGGGAGGCTACATCGCCACCGGCGGGCAGGACACGGAGGCGGACATAATGGCACGGGCGCTGATGATTGCGCAGAAGACCATCGAGAGGAAGAGCGGGCAGATTGAAGCTCTGGAAAGCGAGAAGAGAATCCTCACCAGCGAAAAGGAAATCCTCACCGGAGAGGTTGAGAAGCTGACACCGAGGGCGGCATACACCGACATGGTACTGCAAGCCGGCGGAACGTACACCTTTACGCAGATGGCCAAGGAGCTGGGCTTCGGAGGTGCGCCGACACTGATACAGAAGCTCCGCAAGATGGATGTCATCTACTGGCAGTCCGGGCAGTGGATGCTCAAGTCCAGATACTGCGGGCACGGCTACACGGCAAACCGCACGGCCTGTTTCAAGTATTCGGACGGAACGCTTGGCTCAAACGTCACAACGGTCTGGACGGAAGTCGGAAGGGCTTGGTTACATATCATTTTTAACAGAGGGAGGAAATAATCATGAACAACACAAGAAATAGCATACAGGATAACAACAGCACACAGCGAGCGATGGAAAACAAATCAGCGGTCAGCATACTCAACGAGGTGTACGAACAGCTCGGCAGAATCAGCAGCACACTTCAATGCCTTGACGCAAGGATGAGGCACAGGGAAGGAGACTCGGACTGCGCCTATGAAATACGCAAGGTTGATGAGGCGTACACCGTGTTAATCCTGAACAAGCTGCTCCGCAGGGCGTTCCTCTATGACCAAGGCGACCTGACATAAGACACCTTGAACCCTCAAACATTACATTACACTTACATTACATCATGAAAATCAAGGCTACTTGAACCCCGGATTGCACGGTCGCGATTCGGGGTTTCTTTATGTTTCTAAATTGCTTGTTTATAAAATGCGGGCAATCAGCCCTGTATGAGCATATAAAATAAATAAATTATTTAGCAATTAAATAAATATTTTATAAATTTGCAAAGACAACTGATATATAGAGATATGCCTTTTAAACTGCCGTCATACGAGCAAATAATCACAGAAGCCAAGCAGGCACAGGAGAGTTACGTTCCGGACTGCTTGTTTCCAACCTCGAATGATTGGGAGATACCGGACCTTCGGGCGGACATGCAGGCGGAGGTGTGCGACATTCCTTTTGTCTGCTTCGGGGAGCAGGCGAGGACCTTCCAGATGAACGGCTGCGGAACACTTCATTTCTACACAGATGATTACAGGTATGGCAACAGCCTGTACGAGCATCCGGAGAAGATATTGAAGCACAATCCGCGAAACATAGTGGAGCCGAACTACTCGCTGTTCAACGAGACACCGGCAGCCTTCGGGTTGAGGGAAATATACAAAAAGAGGTTTATCGCAAGAGCCTTGCAGGAGAAAGGGATAAGGATATTCGTTGACCTTAATGTTGCGCAGAAATGGTACAAACTCAATTTCTTGGGAGTGCCGGCGGGATGGAGGTCCTTCTGCACAAGAGGATACTCGGACAGGATACAGGCGCTGGAGTTTGAATACAGGATAGCCGAGGCGAGTGCTGCTTTGTCCGGAAGCAGGCCGCTCTTCGTCTGCTACGGCGGAGGTAGGAAGTGCAAGGATTTCTGCCGGGAGGTGCACGCAGTTTATGTCACACCTATTGTGAGCATCAAGAAGAAGGAGAAGGCATGGGAGCAGTTGAAGAAGGATGATTGCATCCTCTTTATGGACGGCGATTTCTCCCTTAAAGCGATTGAAGCACAGCAGGAACGGCTCAGGCTTAATCAGGTACAGGATTTTGTTAATCATTTAAACAGGATAGAAAATGAGTAAAGGTAGTGGAGGAACAAGAGCATCCAAGACAGCGAACAAAGCTCCGCAGACATGGAAAGAGGCGATAAATGCGCCACAGGACCAGATGCTTGCATTTGTGGCAAACCATATCACGAATCAGAACAATGACCTGCAACCGGATATCCACGCTGTAATGACCTTAGACCAGCTCACTGACGAGAATAAGAACAAGCTGCTTGAAAAACTGAAATTCTCAGGAGTTGTGGATGATGACCAGTTCTATGGCGATATGGCGATGTTCTCATCATATCAAGTCAGCCATGACCGCAAGCAATTCTTCGGCTACATAGATGATGCGACTTGGTACAACCAGCCCGGGGATGACAGTTTCTTTGTTGTTAAGTACAAGGACGGCTCCATGGTTGATTCAAGGGATTTTACACAGCCGACAAAGATTAAAAGAACCAACGTTGCATGGGCTATGGGTGGAGGCGATTGGGACGGCTACATGTATGCACCAAAGAATTATGATTATATGCCTTCCTTGAAGCAGTGGGGTAATTTCTCCCAATGGAAAGAC
Organism: Candidatus Egerieousia equi; assembly: GCA_018065035.1. Taxonomy (GTDB): domain Bacteria; phylum Bacteroidota; class Bacteroidia; order Bacteroidales; family UBA932; genus Egerieousia; species Egerieousia equi. The sequence continues at coordinate 15,739 of JAGHUC010000131.1, forward strand.
GGAAAGAAGGTATGGTAAGCAGATAGTGGAATATTAAGGTATGGCAAAAGGTAGCGGAGGAACGAGATATCAGGGCCCGGTAGCAGGCATAGATTCTGCGCCTTCTCTCTCAGGAGATACTACGGGCGTGTTATCTTCTGTTATGACAAGGTATAACTCGTATGGTGAAGGCTGGGAAAAGACGTACCTATCCGAAAGCGGAGGATTTGTGGTAACCGCTATCCAGAGGAAAGAGAAAGGGAATCAAAATAAACAGGAGGCTCTGAAGTTTGAGAAAGAACAAAGGATGTGTAAGAAATATGCTTCTTTTGGATTTCAAATCGAACATCTTTCTGAGGTTACGGGTATAAGCTCATCAGATACAAGAATCGTTAGACACCCACAAGGAGTTATTCGTATCAATGGGGCTCTGGCTGATTTGAAATCAACAGGCAGTGCAAACAACATTGTGAGTTATGCGACAAAAGCAACTACCAAGCAAGGAGCGAAATATGTTCTCTTTGAGTTTACGAAGCACGACCCTAAGATTCCATCTGAAATCAAGAAGCTGATAAAAAAAGGAATACAAGGATATTATTATTTCTCTGATGAAAACACTTACTACTCTTTCTAAAAATACAACGCCCTCCCAAATAATTGAGAGGGTGAGGAGTGTGCGAGCCGCCCGAAGCGTAACACGCTCAATGTCTTGATTGACAGAGCAAATTTAATAATTCTGTAACAAATGACAAAATTTTTATAAAGAAATTAAAAACGCACTATATAACTACTGAATGTCTTATAAACTACAATACGGGACAGTAATAGCGATAGACCCTGATATCGGGAAGAACGGCGTTGCGGTGATTGACCGTGAGAGCCGTGCCTGCGAGGTCTATAACCTTAACTTTCCGGAAACGCTGGAGAAGGTGCAAGAGCTGCACAATGCCCGCCCGAAGCCTTTTGACCTGCTCGTTGAAGCGGGCTGGCTTAACAAGGGCAACTGGCATGTAACGGAGAGCAGGAACGGCAAGTGGTCCCCCTCTGCGTATGCTGCCGCAGTAGGCAAAGGAGAGGGCGAGTGCCATGCTGTGAGCAAGAAGCTGATAGAGTGCTTCGAGCACTACGGGATTGCATGCACACCGGTCAAGCCGCTGAGGAAGTGCTGGAAGGGCAAGGATAGGAAGATAACCCATGCCGAACTTGTAAACGAAATGAAGCTCTACCGCGTTAGCTTCCCTTACGGCAGGACCAATCAGGAAACGAGGGACGCGGCATTGATTGCCTTGATAAATATATAAACAACACTGAAATGACACGGGCAGAAGATTATTACAATGATTTTTGCATCAGGCAGCAACACACACCTACTATCGAAACAGCGATACGATGGGCGGATTCTGATTGGGCCGAAAGATTTCCTATCTTTATGAGAGAGAATACAATACGACTTCGCAATATCTGGCACGGAATGAAACAAAGGTGCGAAAATCCAAAAGCAACTGGATATAAGCATTATGGGCAGCGAGGTATCAAGGTGTGTGAACAGTGGAGAAACAATTATTATTCTTTTGTTTTATGGGCATTCTTGAACGGATACGAGAGCTGTCTATCTATTGATAGGATAAATAACAACGGTGATTATTGCCCAACTAATTGCAGATGGGCAACCTTAAACATTCAGGCAAATAATAATAGCAGAAACGCTATCATCGAAGGGAAAACTGTCGCAGATTGGGCGTTTGAATACGGGATAAATTACAGGACATTACATAATAGAATATTTCGTTCTGGTATGTCCTTAAATGACGCACTTACAAGTACTTTGTATCGCACAAAAAGAGTTGCAAAGATGGATAAAGAGGGAAATATACTTGAAGTTTTTGATTCTGCAAAAAAGGCAGCGAATGGTAATAACAGTCTCCGCTATCATATTCAACTATGTTGTAATGGCGAGAAAAAAACCGCTAACGGATATAGATGGAAGTATTACGAAGACAATAAAAGCAAGAAATTTTAATATGACACGAGCAAAGAAGGCACAAGAACTTGCATCACAAATACGATGTACTCCTAATTACCGCAGAGATACAAGGATAAAACTTATTGAAATGGCGGAATGGGAATCCCAAAACCCTTCCGATGAAACGATTATGCTGATATTGAACTGCATAGGGTACGAGGAAAAGAGCTGGATTGAATTTGTAAGAAAAGAACTTGAAAAGAGAAAAGAAATATGAAGCAAATATTAATCAAGTTCCCCGATGATATGACCGATGAACAGGCTATGCAATATGTCGGTACGGTTATCAAGCAAGGGAAAATAAGCAAGAACAACACACTTTACTGCTATGTTACCGAGTTCCAAGATAGAACCTGCGTATCGGCAAATGACAGGTCAAAGTGGCCTACATTTAGAATTTGGAAAAGAAAAAATAACTATGGGATGTGATTGTTGCAAGATAATGGCTCCGAAAGACTACGAGAAGTGTAAGGAGTTGAAAGCAAGGAAACTTTACTTTATTGCCCCTTGCGGTATTGATATAGGGAATAAGCCCGGCAGTAACTATACACCACCGAAGAAGAAACGCAGGAGCAAGAGGAAATAATATGTTTGCGCTCTCCTGCGTTTTCGCTTTGTCTCGCAGGCGATAGCGGGCAATCAATATATAGGTATATTGTTATTTAAGAAATACTTGAAATACCCAACGGCATTTGAATGAAGGGAATCGGTAGCGGAAAGCAACCTTATTAGGAAGCTTGTGTCAAG
>JAGHUC010000118.1 GCA_018065035.1 Candidatus Egerieousia equi
ATGAGTGTCAAGCTCCCTGAGCCTCAGAATGATACACAGCGATGGGAATGCAACAGGCTGGTGAACGAGGCTCTGATGGAAAATGCACGGCCAGCGCATCCAAGCGTACACATTAATGTACCAATCAGCGAGCCGCTGTTCGATTTCAGCACGGAGGAACTGCCTGATGAAAGTGCGATCCACAGAATGCAGTGGAGCTGGGATTATGCCAGGGAAATGATTGTCAGAAGGATTCTTGCCTGCAGCAAGCCGATGATTGTCATCGGGCAACTTACGCAGTACGCAATTGCTGATGATCTGTTGAATCAGATTGCCGGGAAAATCACCGTTCTGGCTGAACCCGTATCCGGAGAAATCAGTTTCAACTATTTCACCGACCAGATGCTGTATGTGCTGAAGGATGTTCCGCAGGACATGAAGCCCGATTGCGTGATATATCTGGGCGGGAACACCATAAGCAAGAGACTCAGGCAGTTCCTGCGCAAGGACTGCTCCGAAGCCTTTCACATAGTTGTTTCCGAGGACGGAGTCCTTCACGATATCTCAACACATACTTCACTGCTGATAGAAGGCATGCCTTGTGATTTCCTGGCCGACTTGAACCACGGTCTGACGGACAAGGACATGAAGACGGCTTTCTACTGGAAATGGGCCGATTTGAGGAAGAGGATTTCTGAATCGCATGGCAGATTCGTTCCCGAATATTCGCAGATGCTTGCAGTCAAGCTGCTTGAAAAGGAGGTAAAGGAAGATGTCATAGTGCATTACGCAAACAGCATGTCCGTAAGGTTGGGAGAAATTTACGCGAGACATTACATAAATTGCAACCGGGGTTTGAACGGGATTGAAGGCTCGTTGAGCACGTTCGCCGGTGCCGCACTGGCACAGATGCAGGAAGATCTCCGTTCGCCAAGAGCATACTGCGTAATCGGCGACCTGAGTTTCTTCTATGACCACAATGCATTATGGTTGAACCAATCGGGAGGGAACGTAAGGATATTGCTACTTAACAACGGACAGGGAGGCATATTCAAGAGCCTCAGAGGTCTTGAAGCAAGTCCGGCGGCAGAAATGTTCGTTGCCGGGAAGCACGGACTTTCAGCAAAAGGAATCTGTGAAACTTTTGGTGTGAAATACTTGAAAGCACGGAACCAGGAAGAACTGGAAGCCGGCATCAGGGAACTTGCAAGCGCCGAATCCGAAAGGCCGGTACTGCTGGAAGTGTTCACGGACCCGGACAAGGACATTGAAGTCTACTCACAATATTACAGGAAACTGAAACTTGAACTTTGAAGAATATGGAATGGAAATCGATGCATGAATTCAAGGAGATTCTCCTTGAAGAATACGATGGAATAGCAAAGATAAGCATTAACAGACCGCAGTACAGAAATGCGTTCACGCCACTGACCACTGCCGAACTGTCACAGGCATTCACTATTGTCCGTGAAGCACAGCATATAAGGGTGGCATTGCTCACCGGAGCCCAGACGCCTCGTAAGGAAGGTCAGAGTGAGGAGGAATGGCTCAGGACCCAGGCATTCTGTTCCGGCGGTGACATGCACTGCAAGGGAAGAGGCGGATACATCGATCAGGATGGCACACCACGTCTATCGGTCCTTGACGTTCAGATGCAGATACGCCGGCTTCCAAAGCCTGTGATTGCAATGGTGAATGGTTTTGCCATTGGTGGCGGACACGTTCTGCACGTAGTCTGTGACCTCACAATTGCAGCAGAGAACGCAAAATTCGGACAGACAGGTCCGAAAGTCGGTTCATTCGATGCCGGATTCGGTTCATCATATCTTGCACGTATTGTAGGCCAGAAGAAAGCGCGCGAGATATGGTTCATGTGCAGGCAGTATACGGCGGCTGAAGCCGAGCGGATGGGCATGGTGAACAAGGTTGTTCCTCTCAAGGATCTTGAGCAGGAATGTGTGGACTGGGCCCATAGGATGATGGAGCTCTCGCCTCTTGCCCTGCGCATGATAAAGATGGGGCTCAATGCAGAGCTCGACGGTCAGGCCGGCATTCAGGAACTGGCCGGTGATTGCACCGCATTGTATTATATGCTGGATGAAGCCCAGGAGGGCGGCAGGGCCTTCCTTGAGAAACGCAAGCCTGATTGGGGCAAGTTTCCTCTGGTTCCTTGATGCTATGGAAATCGAACTGAGAAGAGAAAAACTGCATTTCAAGATACCGGCAAGGACCAGCCGCGGGGAATACACCGAGCACGAAATGCTCATAGTGAAACTTAGCGGAAACGGGTGCAGCGGCATTGGGGAATGCGCGCCGCTTCCTGACCTTTCCTGTGACAGGGATGCCTACAAGGATTTGAATGAAGTGCATTCACTTCTCAAGGACGCATTCGCGTTCAACGGTTCGCGCCAGGCACATTCGGATTCCGCATTGCATGAAACGATTTACGAAAAGCTGCGCAACTACCCCGCCCTGCTCTTTGCGGTGGAATCAGCCCTGGCGGAGATGAATCAATCGCCGGAACTTTACGATACGGATTTTGCCAGGGGAATGGAAGGAATTCCTATCAACGGGCTGGTATGGATGGCCGACCATGGAACAATGCTAAGGCAGATGGAGAAAAAGATAGCCGCTGGCTACAGATGCATCAAGCTTAAGATCGGCGCAATAAAGTGGGAAGAGGAGATGAGCCTGATTAGAAGCATACGCTCACGTTTCTCCGAAAATGAGCTGCAATTGAGGGTCGATGCGAACGGTGCGTTCTCAGTTGAGGAGGCAGCGGACAAATTGGATGAACTATCGCAGTACAGAATACATTCAATAGAGCAGCCTGTAAGGCAAGGGCAATGGGAGGAGATGGCCAGGCTGTGCCGGACTTCAAAAGTGCCGGTTGCCCTTGATGAAGAGCTTATAGGGATAAACACAGCGGAAGAGAAGGAAAGGATGCTTGACGCTGTGAAACCGCAGTATATAGTGGTGAAGCCTACGCTTCACGGTGGAATGACAGGCAGCAGGGAGTGGATTGAAATGGCCCGGAAAAGGGGCATAAAGTCATGGATTACAAGTGCGCTGGAAAGCAATATAGGGCTGAAAAACGTGGCCTTGCTGGCTGCGTCGGTCTATTCAGGCAAATGGGAGTTACCACAGGGGCTTGGAACCGGTCTGTTGTTCACCAGCAATTTTGAAACTGGAGTACATATCAGGGATGGACATATCTGGATTTCTTGAGGAATGGAATAATTCTTCTGACAGCGTTCTTGTTCACACAAGCGGAAGCACGGGCAAACCAAAGCCAATGATGGTCCGGAAGGCCAGGATGCTTGCGTCCGCGAAAATCACCTGTGACTTCCTCGGACTTGAGGAAGGAAACAGGGCGCTCCTGTGCATGCCCCTGGATTTCATTGCCGGAAAGATGATGGTAGTGCGTTCAATCGAACGTAAGATGGAACTTATCAACGTTGAACCGAGCAGCCATCCGCTGGCAGGTATGAACGGGCAATGCTTTGATCTGATTGCAATGGTCCCTTATCAGGTTCATTGCTCCGTGCAAGTGCCACAGGAAAGGGAGATTCTTATGAATTGCAAGAATCTGATAATTGGTGGCGGTGCCGTTTCAGATGAACTGCAAAAGGAACTGGAAGGTTTTCCGAACGCTGTATGGAGCACATACGGAATGACCGAAACGCTCTCGCATATTGCACTGAGACGGCTGAACGGGTCTGGGAGAAGCGAATGGTACACCCCTTTTGAAAATGTAAGAATAGGCACGGACAAGGATGGCTGCCTCTGGATTGACGCCCCGCTTATTCACGACGGGGTGCTTCAGACAAATGACATAGCCGAATTGCATACAGATTCCACGACTGGCAAGTCATTATTCAAAATACTCGGACGCAAGGACAATGTAATCTGCAGCGGAGGAATCAAACTTCAGATTGAGCGGATTGAACAGGCGCTCAGGCCGTACATGAAAGTTCCGTTCTGCATAAGCAGGCGCAAGGATGAAAAGTTCGGGGAGATTGCAGTTCTTCTGATTGAGGGTACCCAGGAAAATCTCACGGAGGCAGTGAACAGACTTGAAAAATATTCAAGGCCTAAAGACATAGTGTCCGTGAGCAGGATTCCTCTGACAGGAACCGGGAAGATTGACCGCCGTGCAGCAGAGCTTCTTGCCACAAAGCAGTGAATGGCTTAAGCACCGGTTTCAAATCCATCCTGAAACGAGATTCCAGAGCAGGAAACGTCCGGCTTTGCCCACGAGCATAAGAAGAAGTGTCCAGAATGCAGGTGTACGGTAAAATCCCAACGCTATTGCAAACACGTCTCCGACTACAGGAATCCACGTAAGGAGCGCGAGCCAGACTCCGTACTTGTCAACCAGCCTTTTCTGTTTCTCAAGAGTTGCATGCTTGATATGAAAATACTTTTCAAGCCATTTCCATTTAGCCAGATAGCCAAGATAGTATGAAGTGACTCCGCCGAGCCAGTTTCCCAATGTACCTACGATGAAACATGCCAGAGGCCGCTTTGTGGCAAGAAGCACGGCAATGTACAGCGCATCCGAGCTGAATGGTATCACCGTTGCCGCCAGAAAGCAGCCTATGAAAAGTCCCGTCAGACCTAAAGTTTCCAATCCAAGCATGGGGCAAATATAAGCAAATGCCCGTACGCTTACAATTCATCAGAACAGATTTCTGTACAGTACCTGCCAGTCAACATCCTTGCAGAAACCGCTCAAGCCTGAGTTTTTCTGAACATATCTGTACCAGAAGCCCTTATGGTTTGCAACATTTGTCATTGACGGCACAGCCAGCCTTGTTCCGTCGAAATGTCTGGCTGGCGCATTGCTCCCCGTATACTTGAAGCTGGAATTGTAATACCTTCCATCCGCACTGCTCAACTCAATATACGGATACTCCGAATCCTTGACGAATGTGATATCATAATCAATGTAGTACTCTGTGTGGGAGTCGCCTTCGCCTGAATAGTGGAATTGTCTTCCATCGTACGAGTAGTCGAAGGACAGATCGGAGAACAGGGAATTGTCAATATTGGATCTGAAATGTTTCACGCATCTTACAATAAGCTCATCAACATAGCTGTACCTGTTCCTGGAAATGGAATTCCTGCTGTCACTCTTCATATAACTGATGATATACACCATTTCAGCGAACTTCAAATCCACATTGGCGCTAGCGCAGTCCTCGATGAATTCATTTTCAGTTCCAACAGCTCCATCAGGCTTGATGTACTTCACTCCCGAAAAGTCTCCGTCCAATCTGAAATTCACTCTGTAATGACCGTTAAGTGCCGTTCCGGGACTAGGATACGAGAATCTGCACTCATCCCTGTTCCAGAGCAGTTCTGTTGAGGACGGTGCGGACACCGGAACGATAGCGCTTCCGCTTGTTCCGGAAGTTGAACAGTCCTTGAACCAGGACATTGACAGATGAGCATCAGCAGGGCAATCTATCAATTTGTCTGTATATTGAGTTCCGTTGTAGTAATTCATCATGCAAAGCTGTTCGTTTTGAAGCAGTCTCATAGCTTGCACAATAGTATATGAACATTCATCATAAACACTGTGGCCCTTCACATAAGCCCTGATTCTGCCCTGATTTTCAGCCAAGCAATTATTATTCAGATAATTAGCCTGAACTTTGATTGAATACCTACCAGCGAGGCATGAAATTTTTCCGCTTTCATCTGTGAAAGTTGAAGACAGGCCGTCGCAATATGCCAGGCTCACTCCCAATGAAGAGGCATGCGGTGGTGTAATCGAGTATTTCAAATCAGTCCCGAAACCCGCTGCAAGTGATACAGTTCCTTCCTCAAGAGATATCCCGAGTTCACTTACATTGATTGCACACTCCGCAATGGCTAAACCCATCTGAGTACCTATCACCGCCTGACCGGTGCCCTTGGACCTTACAACAACTCCATTCCTGTCCACCGAAAGAATCTCAACGCAATCATCTCCAGACAGAACTCTGATATCCGGCACCTGTCCGGCAGGCATGTCAAGTTCAGAGAAAGCCACGTGTCTCACTTCATACTCATCGTCATTCAGATACCACAAAGGCACAAGGCTTTCATCAAACTTAATCCTGTACGGATAAGGCTCCAGGTTCACGGAGAATTCAGTGCTGCCCCTTCTTAGTGTGCCATCTGTCGATTCTGCACTCAGCACAGCTGTTCCGCTGTAAAGTCCGTAAATAAGAAAAGGTCCCCTGTTGTCATCAATTTCATTGATTTGTGAGAGGGAAAGTTCCTTTTTGCCATCGACAGTGTAAAAACCGGCTATTCCGGATTGTGAAACGGTCCACTTCAAATGCTTGCTGGAAGCATCATCAGGACTCACCAGTGCCCGGAACGGAACTTTCTCGTTCTCATTCAGTTCGTTATCATCCATCCTGACCTCAACAGCGGAAGTCAGGGTTTCCAGTCCATCGGTCACGACCCTCCAGCTCACTTCATCAACCCCGCCATCCGCAGAGAACTTGAGTTTCACATCGTATATGCTGTTCCTTTCCAAGGAAAAATCAGAAGCATTCCTACCTGGATACAGTCTGTACATTATCTCACCCCTTTTACGTGGCGATGAATATTTTCCTTTCACGCATATATAGGTGCACAGATCATTGTACCTGCTTGATTGAGGAAAGAACTTGGTCATCTGGGAAGTATTGTCAGGCAGCAGCTCCCCCTGAACATTCTCATAACAGTAGAAGACCATTTTATCATCAAGTCCGGAAGGGACCACGGAATAAGCGCTGCCGCGGCATTCCGATTCGTCCCCTGGAGCATTCTTTTTAAAATAATACACCTGCGATGGTATATTCACTATACTCACCTCTCCTATCTCAAGGGAAACGTTCTCGTTCAAGGCGGAAGTATCGAAGGAAAGGCCAATTCTGGCAGTCATTCTCCTGAAATACAGTTTCACCTTATAACCCTCGCCGTTCGCTTCCAGCTGAGCGCTGGATGTCATGAGAAGTCTGGGTGCATTCTCCACCTCGCTGTTCAGTCCGCCAGATGATTCATTTTCATAAACGGAATTCACCATTTCCTTTTCGTTCGCCGGCACCGGACTGATCTGAGTGCCATTGGCAATGGCATACATTGTATATGAGGCATTCCTGACAAGACGCATATTGATTCTTGCATCATCTCCCGCCATGAATTCACCGTTTTCCGCCAGCATGCCTTCCGAATCGTAAACATAGTAGTGGAACCATTCTATCCTGCTCTCCCATTTCTCGTACTCAGAATGGCTGTATTCACGGCTTTTAGTTTCAAGTTCCGGAACATTGTATTCCACCTCAACGCTCAGCATCTCAGGCTGATTTTCGTAATCGGGAATTTCGTCCGGTTCCAGATCCTCCGTAACCGAGCAGGAGAGCATTGTGACTGCAGCAATTGCCGCACACATAAGCAAAACTATCTTTTTCATATTTAAAATTCTATCCTGTATGGCGGACAATCCGTCCAATCATTGATTGTAATTCCTGTTACATTGAAAGAATAATCAAGGCTGAAAGTGATATCGTCAAGATTCCTCTTCTCCATATCAAAGCCGGCATCCTGCAGATATTTCCATATAGGAATCGAGAAACGTGCGCTTCCCTTTTTCTCAAACGGAAGAATCAGCTCAAGCTCTGAAGTATTCTTCAAATCATTTCTCAGCATGTTGAAACTTGCGGCATTCTGGCCGTCAGGCAGCTGTCTGAGCAGCAAGCTTGTACTTGCATCACCTCCCACGCTTCCGCCTTGGATGTAATATCCGCTCACCGGCTGATGGTATATCAGTTCCATCTCTTGCTCGAAGGACATTGACGGGCTGAACAGAAGAGTCACTCTTGAGAACTCCTTGGTGAGCGACAGCTTGTGATAAAGCTCGTCACATCGGCTGTCGGCATGCTCTATTTCCCTGTACAGACTGTCCGCATCAACGCTTTTCCTTTTCAGGAAATATGTATCAGTGCCACTGCCGTGGAACTCCAGATGTTTCATATTGCCCCATACACAAATGTCCAGAGTCTGCAACCTGTCTATATCAATTGATACGGGGCTGCTGAAATCCGTTATGTACACTTTTTTCATATATGAGCTGCGACTGCTTCCATCAAGGATCCACACATCCAATGTCCTGACAGAAGCCGGCAATCCGCTGCAATCAAGGGTAAGGACACAAGGGCATTCTCCCCTGTCTTCAAAGGTCTTCGAGCAGGAAGCGAACAGGAACAGCAGCATTGCAGTTGCATACGGGGCAATAGCTTTCATCATTCGAATATTAGAAGTTAACAACAACGGAAGGAACAATGGTCCAGTCTTCTACGTTAACCGAAACCGAAACGGTGCCGTTCACGATTGGCTCGTTAGGGTCCAGGGAGCCTGCCTTGCTTATGACAACGCTCAATTCGTAAGACTTGTTCCTTTCAATACCAGGCTTTATTTCAGCGTTTGAAACATAGCCGAATCCTGTTCTGTTCACATTGATAGGATAATAGTAGGTCACTCCGTTGAGAGTACCTTCAATTACCAGCCTTGTGTAATAATCCTTTCCTGCTGAATTCTCCTGCTCGATAGCATTCTCAAAAGCATAGAACCAGCGGGCGGTGGAATTGCCGGTATCGTCAACTTTATCAGCTATGCTTTCATACAGCATTCCGGACATGGCCAGTCCCTTGCAGTCATTCTCAATGTATTTGGCTAGGTTCAGAATCTGAGAGCCGGATCTGTCACTGCCATTCCACAGAAGTTTCTCAGCATGTACATTTATCAGGTATGCTTTCACATTCTGAAGAGTTGAACCCTCGAGAGGTGTTCCGGCGAATGCTGTCTTCACGCTTGCGAGTTTCACCCTTGCAACCATTCTATTTACAGAGATAGTAATATCATTGCTGGTACTCAGTTCCACATCCTTGAATCCGCTCATAGTGAAGTTCTTGAGATTCTCATTCTTCAACAATGAAATCTCTTCCTTGAATTTTGCCAGTGTGTTCACACCTGCGTAATTGTTAGCATTATGGCTGTTGCAAACTGCATAAATGGTCTTCTTTCCTGTGGAAGCCGTGAGTTCCAGACCGGACAGTCCCTTTGTCAGATCGGAAGATGAATATTTCTTGTACAATTCCAGCTGACCGTTGTCCGCAGCCGTTTCGCCGGTGTTCTTGAAAATGAAGATTTCAAGAGTGTTCACTGTGTTGTCATCGGATTTGATTCCGTGTCCGCTGCCGGAGGCCTTTGTCTGAAGGGAGGTCTCACCCTGAATGCTCAAATGAACTTTTGCAACGTTATTTTCCTGAACTGTTTCAAGATTGTTTTCCTTCGAACAGGAAACCATGAACAAGGCTGTCAGTGACAGCAAGCATAAAACAGATTTTTTCATTTGTTTTTGATTTTGGTTAATAATTTGGTTTATAACTATTTATTGAATTGGCACAAGTCCTTTCAATTCAGGGTCGAGATTGGCGCGGAAGCGCATGCCGGGCTCTTTCTCAAGGCATCGTTGAAGGCATGTCCTGGCCTTTGATTCTTCATTCAGCCTTGCATAGGTTATTGCCAGCAGATAATCCCTTTTGACAGATGAAGTCAAATGCTCGAGAATATCCTTTGCGCTGTTGTTATAATCCAGACTGAGGAATGCCAGTGCGGAGTTCAAGTCCCTGTAAGGTCTCAGTTTGACTATAGCCGTCCTGTAATCCCTTTCAACCAGTGCATTCAGGCCTTCCATATATTCCCTGTCAATCACATTCGTATGCAATGTGTCGGCAATCATATTGCGCCTATGCGTATGGAAACTCACTCTCACGCGCCTCAATGCCGGAAATATCTTCTCCTTGATATCCTTATAAAAAGCACTTGAAGCCAACGCTTCCTTTCGTTTCTGAACAAGTGTCTCACTCTCAATACTCCTGACCAGCCGCTCGTAAGTGAAATCACATCTGTTCAGTTCTTCAATCAATCCCCTCCAGTCCTCTCCATTCGACCTGTCCTCAATGGCAAGGACTTTGTCTTCAAGTGCCGTGTTCCTCCCAATCGATTCACCTCCTATGGAAATGTCCCAGACCGAATGCATAATGCTGTCCTTGATGGAGGAAGCGTACGTTCCTAGCAAGGAACAGACTTGTCTGCCCCTTTCCCTGCTCAATGAGGCGTTAAGCTGTTCAGGTCCTTCCGGTGAACAGAAAGAGTTCACAATAATTGAATCCACAACAAACACGTTGTCCGACAGGAATTCCGCAAGCCTGCATTTCAACTGACGCAGTTCCGCTTCATTGTTATCCCTTTCCGGTTCAAGCACACTGCTGCCGGATGCAAAAACCAGCCTGCTGTCGTATGAAACTGACTGATTCCTGAATATGACAGTATCCTTGTATCGCTCGATCATGTCCGCGAGAGTGGAAAGTGAACTCACATAGAAAGTCACCGTATCGGACTCTGGAAGTTCATAAAGCTTCCTGTAGCTGTTCCATAATTCACCATCGATGGTAAGGAATATTTTCTTCAGCTTGTCGGATGACCTTACACTCTGGGTATAGTGGTATGTGAACGCATTGCCATCGTCAGAAAGAACAACCGAGTCAAGGCGGACGCCTTCTTCAGGGAAGGGATTGCGCACATATCTTGCGTATGCCTTGGGTATGCGTTCCCTTTTCCTGTCGTTGAACCATTTCTTCAGTCTTCTTACATAATGCTCCATTGCCTGCGGGGAGGCTTCATGCCGCTCTATATAAACTTCAAGAAGATGTCTGTATCTGAGGCTGAGGCTGCTGTCGGCGAGTATTGAATTGATATAATCATTGTACTTCCGGTAACCCTGCAACTGTCTGTTCCTGTATTCCTCACCGCTTATGTATATATCATCAAGTCTCTGCTCCGTTCCGAGCATGTTCAGGCGAGGAGACATTCTCAGCTGCCAGTTGCGGTCCATGAGAACAGCCGGAACACTTATATTAAATCCCAGTTCTATTAATCCGCAGCGCTCGGCCACGTTCTTGAACTTTGCTTCAACACAAATGGAATTCAGCATATATGTACCGCTTGGATCAAGTTCCCGTATTTCCTTTTCCGCATCAGAAAGTTCTTCGTATGTGCTTTCCTGGGATTGGCCGGAATACGAGCTGGTGTTCACCTCTCCATTGGAAGGAATGCTTACGCCAACTGAAGCGTTAGATGCAATGGCGTTGCTGAGCTTGCGTCCCTGACCTGCGCAGGACACAATGCAGATGCAAAGCAGAAGCAATGATATTCTGTTTATTGAATCCATGACTAGAACAGATAACTCAATTGTACAAGCACGTTATTGGGCTCAAGGTGAATCTTCTTTCCCTTGTCAAGCACGTTTCCGCAACGCGGACAGGAATATTTCGTGTACTTACAAGGTCCGAGCATGAAGCCCACGCCAAAATCAAGATTCAGATGACGGTTTATCATATAGGCATATCCTGCCCCTGCCTGAAAGCCGTAGAAATCGCCCTCACGCGTTTCCCTGCCGAAATAATTGCTTCTGTTGAAACGCAGGAAACCTGCTCCTGCGCTGAAAAACCACCCGGAGAAAGTTCTCCACGGCCACACACGCACACCTGCATTGAAAGCGCACTGCTTGTTTCTTTTAACATCGTTCCCCGACCCGAATTGGAAAGGATTGTACTTGGCACCGAAATAAATGGAAAGTCTGGTGTTCAGGCTGGCTCCTATTTCCGCATTCAGTGTTGCCATATTCGCATAATCCGCAGCATTGGAGGAAACATAGAAGTTGCTGAACGGTTCATAGTCCATCTCATCCCAGGAGGATGCCATGCAAGGTTGTGCACAGGTGCCTGCCATCAAGGCAGTGGAAATCAGAAGCCATAGTGTAATCGGTCTCATAAGCCCAAGTTTTGTTGAGCGCAAAAGTATTTCCGGGCAATGAGCATCAGGTGCCGGAACAGCAATTATTTTTCGATTGCTGCTAAAACTTTGTTTAGAAATACATTTCCGATGCAAGAATTTTAAATTGCGGAAGTATATATGTATATTAGAATCCTGAAACTGATAGAAATATGGAATTTTTAAGAGCTGTTGCGGAAATATATTTGGAGAAGGCTGCCAATCAAGGACTTACAAACAAGGTTGACTGCTTTTCAGACACAGTGTTCGTATTCCCCAGCCGGCGTTCGGCCAAGTTCTTCGTGAAGTATCTGGGTGAGGAATTCACAAAAAAATACAGGAGGGCGCTCATCAGTCCGAGAACCTGCACAATTTCCAGTCTTTTCACGGATCTGTCTGGATTGAAGGAGACTGACAGCATAGAGGTATCAATCATTCTTTATCAGGAATACATTGCCTTGAAGAAAGGAAGCCGGAACGAATGTGAGCCGGGCAATGCGCAGTCCGTAGAAAGTTACGATGAGTTCTCAAGATGGGCGGACATCGTGCTTTCGGACTTCAATGACATTGACAAATACAGGATTGACTACAAGGCACTGTTCGCCAACATAAAGGACCTGAAGGAACTTGATTCGGACTATTCGTACCTGAGTCAGGCCCAGATTGATGCCATGAGGAGGTTCTGGGGCAATTTCCACAATGGATCAGCCCAGGATCCGGACAATGAGGGGAAAAGCAGGCTTGACATAAAGAAGGAGTTCACAGGAATATGGGAGATAATGCCATCGCTGTATGAGAATTTCAGGAAAAGGCTGCTGGATGAAAGGAAGGCAAGTTCCGGAATAATGTATTCCCAGGTGGCCGGACTGTGCGGGAAGGATGAGTTCGGGAGCAGATTGAATGAGGTTCTGCCTGCCGGGACTTATGTTTTCATCGGTTTCAATGCGCCCAACAGGTGTGAGGAGGAGCTTTTCGATGCCATCGCCAGGTTGGGGAAGGCTGACTTCTACTGGGATTTCACAGGACCTATGGTAAGGTGTGAGGACAACAAGGCGAGTCTTTACATCAAGAGGATGGAGAGCAAGTACAAGTCAAGGTATCCCGAGTACAAGGAACTTATAGGAAGCGAATACGATGACTGCCGGAACATAAATGTGATAGCCGTGCCCGGAGCAGTGCAGCAGGCTGCAATCGCCGGGGAGATTCTTGAAAAGCTGGCAAAGGAAAGAAATCCTGAGGAAGCATTTGACACAGCGATAGTTCTGCCGGACGAGAGCCTTCTCTTCCCCGTTATGAACAATATACCATCGGTGTACAGGAATATAAATGTGACCATGGGATACCCTCTCTGCCTCACTCCTCTTGGAAGTTTCATGGACCTGCTCTGCGCTCTGCACCTCGGCACGAGGCAGGACTCCTGGTATTACAAGGATGTGTTCAGGATTCTGGAGCATGATTATATAAAGAATTCCTGCACTGAAACGATTTCCAGAATCAAGAGCAGCATCTCCGACAAGAACCTGATTTTCATCAGGAGGAAGGAAGTTCTGGAACTGCTTGAAGAGGCTCCTGCCGGTGAGGACGGAGAACTTCTCAAATCCATATTCAGAGCGGATATCGAGAAATGGACGGATGTGGCTGAATGGCATAAGGAAGTTCTCATGAAACTTGATGCCGTATCGGACAGGCTCAGCCGCAATTTCATAGCCCAGTATTTCACAGCGATAGAGAGGATACTCTCATACAAAGGACTTGAGGATATAAATGTCAGGACTTTCTACAAGCTTGAATCGCAACTTACCGCAAAACTTACCATTCCGTTCGAAGGTGAACCGCTGAAAGGCCTGCAGGTGGTTGGACCCCTTGAAATCAGGAGCCTTGATTTCAGGAACCTGATCATTCTCAACGTTAACGAATCGGTGTTCCCGAAGACTGCCGCAAGCAACTCCTTCATTCCTTTCAATCTTAGGAAAGGATTCGGTCTGCCTACATACGAGCAGGCCGATGCAATAGCCGCATACCATTTCTACAGGAGCATTTACAGATGCGAGAACATCTGGCTGCTCTATGATACCAGAACCGAAGGAATGAAGAACGGTGAAGTGAGCCGTTTCGTAAAGCAGCTTAAATATCACCACAACGTGAAGCTCAACGAATTCACCACACAGAACCCGATATTGTCATCAAAGGACGGTTCTGAAATAAAAGTTGAGAAGACTCCGCGGATAATGGCCGAACTGGAAAGATTCCGCAAGAAGGACAACAGAAAGTTCATCTCTGCAAGTTCTCTGAAGACTTATCTGTCCTGCCCGCTCAAGTTCTACCTCAACAATGTGGAGGGTCTGAAGGAAGAACAGGAAGTTGACGAGGACATAGCTGCGAACATTTTCGGAAACCTGTACCATAATTCCATGCAGAAAATGTATGAGCCATACCTTGGCAGACAGGTTACGGAGAAGGACCTCATTGAAATGTGCCGCAGGCTCAAGGATGAGGAATCCGGAATACGCAAGGCGATTGAAAGAATATTCGCCGAAAACAAGCTGGGGCAGATAAAGGGCCAGAATATAATTGTATATGAAGTTCTTCTTAAATATCTTGAACTGACTCTTGAGCGTGACAAGGCCTTTGCACCGTTCACATACAGATACAGCGAAAAGGATTGGTATCCCGATTTCAATGGTGTGAACCTCATAGCTTACATAGACAGGACCGACATTGTTCAGGACATGCTGAGAATCTCCGACTACAAGACAGGCAACGTAGAGGACATTGACGCAAAAGATGCCAGGAACCTTCCGTTCAGTCTGTTCCCTGCTCCGGGAGAGGATTTCAAATACAAGACCTGGTTCCAGCTGTATTTCTATGCAATGGTAATGCAGTTGGAAAAACAGATTGACAACGATGTGAATGTAGCCGTTTACCAGGTTGGAAAACTGAGTGAAGACGGCGTGAAGATACGTAATGTAAGCAAGGAGGAGATCGGGAATTTCAGAATGAAACTCTCGGAAACTCTTGAAAACCTGTTCAATCCTGAAATTCCTTTCACGCAGGCGCCACAAGGAGCAAAAATATGCGGATGGTGTCCGTTCAGATCAATTTGCAAAAGATAGACTATGAGCAGCACGGAGAAACTGAGAATATACAAGGCTTCCGCAGGAAGCGGCAAGACATTCACCCTTACCAAGGAGTACATAAGAATGCTTCTTGAAAACCCAGAGGATGAATACAGGCATACTCTGGCAGTGACCTTCACAAACAAGGCAACCGAGGAGATGAAGGAAAGGATAATCAAGGAACTTCACACCCTGGCAAGTGACTGCAGACGTTCCGCTTATTACAACGAGTTCATTGCATTGCCGGGCATTGCCGGGGAGCCTGATCCGCAGGAAACGCTCACCGGACGTTCCAGAACCATCCTGATAAGGATACTCAATGATTACTCCTCGTTCAATGTAAGCACCATTGACAAGTTTTTCCAGGGCATAATGAGAACCTTTGCCAAGGAATTCGGACATCAATACAGTTACAATGTTGAACTTGACACCGACAGCGTGATAGAGGCGGCCGTTGACAGAATGTATGCCTCGCTTGAAGATGACAGCAACAGGACACTTCTGGACTGGCTGGTGAAATATTCACTTGACAGGATAGAGAACGGAAAAGGATGGAAAGTCAAGGAGGAGATAACAAAGACGGCTGTGGTCCTTCTTTCCGAGAACTTCTCACTTGATTCAAACCATGATGAGACCCCTGCTCAAAGAATGGTCCGTATAGAGGAGCTGCAGAGAAGTTTCAGGAAATGCAGGAAGGATTTCAACGGAAGGGCTGTTGAGCTGGCCAGGCGCGGGCTTGAGCTGATGAACGGTTTCAACCTGAGTCCCGAGTCATTCAAAAACGGTTCCAGAAGTCCCTACAAATTCTATGACAAGATAATCAATGCAGGTATGAGACACAGCATGCCGGCAATGAGTGACTCTTTCGTAAAACTTGGGGACAACACAGATGGATGGGGAGCAAAAGGCAAGGATTTCAGTGCGATTGCCAATGCCGGCCTGATGCAGAATGTGAAGGATATCATTGCTCTCTTCAGGAATGATTACGCCATATACAACACTGCAGTGATGCTGGAGAAGAATGTATATGTCTGGGGCCTGCTCGGAATGGTCAGGAACTTCATATCGGAATACTGCATTGAAAAGAACATAATTCTTCTTCCTGAATCAACCAAGCTGCTCAACGCTATCATTGACGGTGACCAGACTCCTTTCATATATGAACGTGTTGGCACATATCTCAAGCATTTTCTGCTCGATGAGTTCCAGGACACTTCAAACCTGCAATGGAGAAACTTCATTCCATTGCTGCACGAAAGTCTGGCAAACGGAAATTCCAACCTCATAGTAGGTGATGTCAAACAGAGCATATACCGCTGGAGAAATTCCAACTGGAAGATACTCGGACAGGAAGTCCAGGAGCTTTTCGGCATGCACGGCAAGGATGAAACGCTGGAGTACAATTTCAGGACTCTTGGCAATATCATCGCATTCAACAATGAGTTCTATAAATATTTTGCAGCCAACATAGGCAATGAGGATTCTGAAAGGATAATAGACATTGAGTCCCTGTATTCGGACTGCACCCAGAAATTGAGTGACAATCTCAGCGGCAGGAAAGAGAAGGGTTATGTTGAAGTCTCATACTGCCCGGTACTCGACACGCTGGTGGAAAAGGTGAAGTTCCTGTGCACAAACGGATATCTTCCTTCACAGATAGGCATTCTCACCAGAACAAACGCCCAGGGAGAGGAGATAGCAGCCAGGTTGATGCAGGAAGGCATGAGCGTGGCAACAGTTGACACGCTCACACTCGGCAGCAATGGTGCCGTAAGCGCAGTAATCGACTACCTCAAGGAGATTGACCAGTCGAACGACATCTGCCGCCAGGCCCACAGACTGCTTTCCGGAATTGAAGGAAGCCGTCTGCTCAGTGAAGAGGAAATGGAGCGCTACGCCTCACTGTCACTGTATCAGATGGCTGAAACAATAATCAGGGAAAAGCTTGGGAACAGTGCGAAAGACAACTCACAGTTCCTCTGCTCCCTGCTCGACAGTATACTTGAATACAGCAGGAACAACGGTGCTTCACTTCCGGCATTCCTCAAATGGTGGAACGATACCGGATCCAGCCAGAAAATATCCTCCGCATCCGACAGGAACGCAGTGAACATACTTACTGTTCATAAATCCAAAGGTCTGGAATTCGAAGCCGTAATCATCCCATATTTTGAGTTCAAGTCCGGTCATTCCAGCAAGGAACTGTGGAGTTCCAGCGCTAATGCCGCATTCGGGTACGATCTGCCCATGAACGTATCAATCAGCAAGGCTCTCAAGGAATCCCTGTTCAGGAATGACTATGAAAACGAATGCGCCGAATCTTTGGTTGACAACATTAACATTGCATACGTGGCATTCACAAGGGCAAAGAGTGCGCTGTACGTCCTGGCTGAGGAAGACAGCAAGGACATTCTTCTTTCATTTATACAGAACACTCAAAGTCTGAACGATCCTTGCGGGATCAAGTGCGGATTCAATTATTCGGAAGATGCGCAGATGTCCGTGAAAAGCTACTCCTACGGCCAGCTCTGCGGCCCAATGGAGGCTGAGAAAAAGCACGGGAGCCTGAGTCTGAAACTTGAGAACGCATTTTGTCAGAAACTTGATCCGTCACGGACTGTGACCGCCCTTACCGATTCGTACATCAACGACAATGAACTCTCAATAAGGGACAAGGGAATACTTCTCCACGATGCCTTTGCCAGGATTCAATATACAGACGATATAGAAAGGATTGAAGATTCGGAACTGCGTGAAAAGATCCGTTCATACATGAATCAGGTGAGGGACTATGGCTGGTTCTGGAACAAGAATGAGCATGCATCAGGTCTGAAAGTGCTCAATGAAACAGGTATCACCGCGCCCGATGGCAGTCTCTGCCGCCCTGACAGAATGATTCTGAAGGAGAATGGTAACGGAGCGCTTGAAGCAACTGTAATTGACTACAAGTTCGGAAAGGCGGGCAATTCAATCTTCAAGTACCGCAGGCAGGTGAAAGGATACATGGAACTTCTGGAGCAGATGGGCTGCACCGCTGTAAAAGGCTACATCTGGTACGTAGGATGCGAAGTTGAGGAAGTAAGATAAGTTACCAGAGCTTTTCGGTAAGCTGCTTTATGATATATGGAGCATAACGCTCATCGTACAAGATCTGGTAAACAGCCTCCGCAATAGGCATGTCAACCCTGAACTCCTTGTTGATTTCATTGATGCAGCGGCTTGCGTAGTAGCCTTCCGCAACCATGTTCATCTCAGCCTGAATGCTTTTTACTGAATATCCCTTGCCAACCATGCTTCCGAAGGTCCTGTTCCTGCTGAACTGGGAATATCCCGTAACCAGCAGGTCTCCAAGATAGGCCGAAGTGGTAAGAACCCTGTCGGAATCCGGATGGGTGGCATTCAGGAACTCTGCAATTTCATGGTAGGCGTTTGTCATGAGCACAGCCATGAAGTTGTCGCCATAACCCAGGGAATGGCATATTCCACCGGCGATGGCGTATATATTTTTCAAGGCGGCGGTATATTCAACTCCGTATATGTCCGTTCCCGGCTTTGTCTTTATGTAGCTGCAGCCGAAAACATCACAGAGCGCCCTCGCATTCTCAATGTGCTTGCTTGTAAGAGTAAGATATGAAAGTCGGTGCATGGCAACTTCCTCGGCATGTGAAGGTCCGCTTATTATGCCAATATTGTCAAAAGGAATGTTCCGTTCAAAATGGAAATATTCAGCAATTGTCTGATTCTTCTCTCCCACGAAACCCTTGATTGCAGAAATCAGGAACTTGTCCTCCAGGGAAACGGTAATCTGCTCGGCGATACCCAGAAAATAAGCGGAAGGCGTACAGAAAACCAGCACATCGGCATTCTCCACCACTTCGTTAACATTGCTGCTCATAAGCAGCCTTGAAGGGTCAAGATACACCGAACGCAGATATTTAGGATTTCTTTCCTCCTCATTTATCCTTTCTATGGTCTTGCTGTTACGTATGTACCAGCCAACCTTATCATTGTGATTGAGAAGCAGGGTGACCAGGGCCGTTGCCCAGCTTCCGCTTCCAATAACTGCATATCTTAAATTGTCCCTGTCGAAAAATTGTTTTGTATCCATTATTATTATTCATCTGTTTCAATGGCGTTCTCAACATACCAGCTGTCTTCCAGCAAAGAAGAGGAATCCAGCGCAGCTGCAACCGCCATACTGTCACAGCGCTCGTTCTGCGGGTGATTGTTGTGCCCTTTTATCCAAGTGAAAGTCACATTGTGCTTTCTGTAAACTTCAAGGAATCTCTTCCAGAGATCAGGATTCTTCTGTTTGACAAAATTCTTTTTCTCCCAGGCGAAAAGCCAGCCTTTGTTCACAGCGTCAACCACGTATTTCGAGTCTGAAACTATTCGGACATTGCAGCCCGTTTTTTTCAGGGCCTCGAGGCCTGTTATCACTCCGAGGAGCTCCATTCTGTTATTTGTAGTGAGCGCATAGCCTGCTGAAATCTCCTTGATATGAGGTCCGTACTGCAGGATTACGCCATAGCCGCCGGGGCCTGGATTGCCGCGGCTTGAGCCATCGCTGTATATGAATATTGTCCTGTCCTGATCCACGTCTCAGGCAATGTTTTTAGGGCCTTTCTCCCTTGGTGCCTCGAATTCCTTCACCGGCATAGGGTTGGCGTTCATTCTGTCATATCTGATTCTGTTGCGGTATATGTCCATTGCCATATATATTGCGCTCATCATTGACTGCGGATTTGCCTTGTTCTTGCCGGCAAGATCGAATGCGGTTCCGTGATCCGGGCTCGTTCTTACAATTGGAAGACCGGCGGTGAAGTTCACACCTGCATCAAAGGCTATTGACTTGAAAGGAATTAGTCCCTGGTCGTGATACATGGCAAGAACAGCATCGAACTTGTACTGCATGTTTATGCTGAAGAAACCGTCTGGCGGATATGGTCCGAATGCAAGTATCCCCTCCTGCCCCGCCTTCTCGATGGCTGGAGAAATGATGTTGATTTCCTCGGAGCCGAGGAATCCGCGGTCACCTGCATGTGGGTTCAAGCCGAGCACTGCTATCTTTGGTTTCACTATGCAGAAATCCCTTTTCAGCGACTCGTTGATGATGCGCAGCTTGCTGAGAATGAGCTCTTCGCTCAATGCTCCGGGAACCTTTGCTATTGGCAGGTGGTTGGTGGCAACTCCCACCCTCATCTTGTCCGCACAAAGGAACATCACGCCTTCCTTCTGACCGAATTCGCTTACCAGATACTCTGTATGGCCAGGGAAATGGAAGGTTTCCTGATTCACCGCCCTCTTGTTGAAAGGAGCGGTCACAAGAACATCAATGTAACCGGCTTTCATCTCCTCAACCGCCTTTTCAAGCGCGGCTATGGCCGATTTCGAGCCCTCGTGTGTAAGCTGACCAGGCTCGATCTGCATATCAGGTACGCAATTAACAATATTCACCCTTTTAGGGTGAGCCTCCTTGGCTGTAGCAACGACATTGGTGACGATATTTTCAGTTTCAGCAATAAGTTTCCTGTAATATCCGAATGATTTTGAACTGCCGTAAATTACAGGGGTGCACATATCCAGAAGCCTGGCATCCGAGAGGCATTTGATTATGACCTCATAACCTATTCCGTTGGTATCACCCTGTGTGATTCCTATTCTTAGTTTATTGTTTTCTGACATTTTCCAAATAAAAATAAAACTTTGCAAGTTAGTAAAATTTTCCGTGATTTATTAAA
The DNA here is from genome assembly GCA_018065035.1 of Candidatus Egerieousia equi. Lineage (GTDB taxonomy): Bacteria > Bacteroidota > Bacteroidia > Bacteroidales > UBA932 > Egerieousia > Egerieousia equi. The sequence goes on from JAGHUC010000118.1 coordinate 20,711, forward strand.
TTTGCCATCGCAGTGGAAAAAATTAAGTATTTACAGGATGCAGAACGTACTACAGACAGAAATACAATATTTGAGCGGTGTGGGTCCTAAAAGAGCCGAGATTCTGAAAAAGGAGCTGGACATATCAACCATATCGGATCTGCTGCATTTCTTCCCTTTCAGGTATGTTGATAAAAGCACTGTCTATGCAATAAGGGATCTGGTTCCTTCCATGGCATACGTGCAGGTCAGAGGACGCATCCGCAGCATGCAGACTGTGGGCAATACGCCTAAGAACCAGCGTCTTGTACTCATGATGGAGGATTCCACAGGAATGCTTGAGCTGGTGTTCTTCAAGGGTGCGAAATGGATTGCCTCTAAGATTGCCGTGGGAAAGGAATACATTGCTTTCGGCAGACCGACCGACTTCAACGGAAGCGTGAACCTTGTGCATCCGGAACTTACGCCGGTAACCGAGAACGTTCTGCCGGGCGGGTGCTCGCTGATGGGAGTATATCCATCAACGGAAAAACTCAAGGCCAACAATATTGGCAACAAGGTGATTTCAAAGCTTCAGGAAGCCGCACTGGAAAAGGTGAAAGGACATATTCAGGAAACTCTCCCGGTGAGGATAATTGCGGACAAAGGGCTGATGCCTCTGGCGGATGCGCTCTATCAGATACATTTCCCCGGCAGCCAGCTGCTTCTGCAGAAGGCAAGGCTGAGGCTCAAATGGGAGGAACTCTTCTATCTGCAGCTGGGGCTTCTGAAACAGAGATGCATCAACACACGTGCAGGCAGCGGCTTTATTTTCCAGCACGTTGGGAAGAACTTCCATGACTGCTACAACTCCCTTCCATACCAGCTTACAAACGCTCAGAAAAGGGTGATACGCGAGATTCACAGCGATATGAAGAGCGGGCATCAGATGAACCGTCTGCTGCAGGGTGATGTTGGCAGCGGCAAGACTCTTGTAGCCCTGCTATCTGCTTTGCTTGCCATTGACAACGGGTATCAGGCCTGCATAATGGCCCCTACTGAAGTTCTTGCACAGCAGCATCTTGCATCCCTTACCAAATTCCTTCAGAAGACCGGGGTCAGAGTGGCTCTTCTTACAGGCAGCACAAAGCAGAAGGACAGAAAGCCCATTCTTTCCTCACTTGCCGATGGTGAAATAGACATACTTGTAGGAACCCATGCTCTCATTGAGGACAACGTGGTTTTCAAGTCACTTGGTCTGGCCGTGATAGATGAGCAGCACAGATTCGGAGTGGAGCAGCGCAGCAAGCTCTGGAACAAGAACAACGGCATGCCGCCACATATACTAGTGATGACAGCCACTCCTATTCCGCGCACGCTTGCAATGACACTTTACGGAGACCTGGACGTTTCTGTGATTGACGAACTTCCTCCAGGAAGAAAACCTGTCAAAACCATTCACGCAACGGAGAACCAGCGCAGGAAAGTGTTCGATTTCATGCGCGAACAGATACGGCTCGGACGTCAGATCTTCGTAGTGTATCCGCTCATAAAGGAAAGCGAGAAGATGGATTACAAGAACCTCGAAGAAGGTTATCAGGTGATTGTCAATGAGTTCAAGGCTCCTGACTATGTGACCGCAGTGGTGCACGGAAAGCAGAAGAATGAGGACAAGGCATACGATATGGAGCTGTTCAAGAACGGACGTGCCCACATACTGGTTGCCACTTCCGTGATTGAAGTTGGAGTTGATGTTCCGAACGCTTCAGTAATGGTGATTGAAAGTGCGGAGCGTTTCGGTCTGAGCCAGCTGCACCAGCTGAGGGGGCGTGTGGGACGTGGTTCCGACGAGGCGTTCTGCATTCTTATGACAGGATATGCCCTGAGCAAGGAAAGCCGCCAGAGGATAGAACTAATGTGCAACACATCCAACGGTTTCGAACTCGCTGAAGCGGATCTCAGGATGAGAGGTCCAGGAGATCTTGACGGTACGGTTCAGAGCGGTCTTGCAATAAAACTGAACATTGCCAATCTCGGAAGCGACGGGCAGATTCTGGAGGATTCACGCAGATATGCAAGATCATTGCTTGAAAAGGACCCTGATCTGTCAAGTCAGGGCAACGCACTTTTACGCACGATGCTCCAGGTTCTCAAAGTCAACGGCAAACAGCCAATGGATTTCTCACAGATCAGCTGATTGTCACCCTGCATTGGATTTGTGTTTGTGCTTGCCAAAGATTAATTTTGCAGATTGTAGTGAGAAATCACTTATTTGCATCATTTGAACATAATTAGTGTATATGGAAGATATAAAGAACACCGAGGCTGCTCCTGAGCGCCAGTTGAATTTCCTTGAGGAAATTATTGAAAATGATTTGAAGAGCGGAAAGCACGAGTCAATCCAGACCAGATTCCCGCCAGAGCCTAACGGCTACCTTCACATTGGCCATGCAAAGAGCATCTGCCTCAACTTCGGTCTCGCAAAGAAATACGGTGGAAAGACCAATATCAGATTCGACGATACCAACCCTGTGAAGGAGGATGTGGAGTACGTTGATTCCATCAAGCAGGATATCAAATGGCTCGGATTCGACTGGGCCAATGAATTCTATGCTTCAGACTATTTCGAGCAGCTCTACCAGTGGGCCGAGGAGATGATAAAGAAAGGTCTTGCATACGTTGACGACCAGACGCAGGAGGAAATAAGGATAGGACGTGGCACCGTGAACACTCCGGGCACAAACTCCCCGTACAGGGACAGAAGCGTTGAGGAGAACCTCAAGCTCTTCCGTGAGATGCGCGCCGGTGTTTACAAGGATGGTGAGAAGGTGCTCCGTGCAAAGATTGACATGGCCCATCCTAACATGATGTTCCGTGATCCTCTCATGTACAGGATAGTTCACGCACACCACCACAGAACAGGTGACAAATGGTGCATTTACCCTATGTACGACTATGCACACGGACAGAGCGATTCCATAGAGCATATCACCCACTCCATCTGTACTCTTGAGTTTGACGTTCACAGACCTCTGTACGACTGGTTCATCCAGCAGCTCGGCATTTTCCCTAGCCATCAGTACGAGTTCGCAAGGCTCAACCTCACATACACTGTAATGAGCAAGAGGAAGCTTCTGGAACTTGTTCGCACAGGCATTGTCAACGGATGGGATGATCCTCGAATGCCTACCATCTGCGGTATAAGAAGAAGAGGTTACACACCTGAGAGCATCAAGATGTTCGCCGAGAAGGTTGGCGTTGCCAAGAGAGATAACATCATAGACCTTTCACTCATGGAATGGTGCGTAAGGGAGGACCTCAACAAACGTTCCAACAGATACATGGCGGTGCTCAAACCTGTAAAGGTGGTCATCACCAACTGGGAGAAGGGTAAGGTGGAGTGGTTCGAAGCACCTCTCAACCCTGCTGAACCTGAAGGAGCAAAGAGGAGAATGCCTTTCACAGGCGAGCTTTACATAGACAGCGATGACTTCATGGAGGAGCCGCCAAAGAAATATTTCCGTTTGAAACCGGACGGAGAGGTACGTCTGAAATACACCTACATTATAAAATGCAGCGAGGTGATCAAGGACGCTGAAGGCAATGTTGTTGAGCTGCATTGCACATACGATCCAAGCACACATCCTGCTTCAGGAACCTGGCGTTCAGTCAAAGGCACAATTCACTGGGTAAGCTGCGCTCACGCAAAGGAAATTGAAGTGAGACTGGTTGACCGTCTGTTCACGGAACCTGACATGGGCAATATCCCTGAGGACAAGAACTTCAAGGATTACCTCAATCCTGAATCAATGGTTGTTACCAAAGCTCTTGCGGAGCCTGCATTGCTTGAGGACAACAGCGGCATAGCCGTTCAGTTCGAAAGAACAGGTTATTTCTTCAAGGACAAGGATTCAAGCGAGGAGAAGGCAGTGTTCAACAAGACCGTAAGCCTCAAGGATTCATTCAAGAAATAAATCACAGCTTCACATTGGAATATGTGATTCTGAACTCATGAGTCACGTATGGAGTTATCTGGCGGCCGCTTTCATTAAGTCTGGCCGCCTTTTTCATTACATTCCTCACCATTCTGCCAGGTTTTTCCTCAAGGCTGTCAACAGCCTGCCTTGCCTTTTCGTACAAAGTATTGAATGAGATCTTCGCTGGTTGCTCAACCAGACTTACAGGCATATATATGCCTCCTCCAATATCCCTGCACTCCATGGTACGCGAAGACATCCTGGACTGGCTCTCCACGCGAAGAATTCCCCAGTCACCGTCAACGACATACACCTTCTTTGTTGAGTAGAATGCATTGTCCTCATCCTTTGGCCTGGCTTCCAGAATATAAACGGTCTTCCCATTGTAATCTATATTGCCGAGCAAGTTGAATCTGTATTGCTTGCGTCCTTTATCACCGTATGCCTCGTCGTTGTCATACACTTCGTTGAAAAGGTCCATTTTAAGCATCTTGAACAACTGGTTCCGCGCCTTGGTATTCAATGAAGGATTGCTTGCCAGGACCGTTTGTCCGCTGTAGGAATTGTGTTTCCAACCAGTGTTGCTGATATGTGTAGAAACAGCCACTTCAACGCTCCTGTTGTCAAGGACATAATTCATTATTGCGCCTCTGTTGTTCAATTTAACGTATGACCTTATCATGAACATTATGGACGAAGGCATAAGTTTTGGAATTATGTCCGCATCCTTTGCAACGAAATTCTGGACAATGTCGGCCTCATACCCTTTTAACGCCTTCCTGTTTGCAAGAGCTTTCTCCCAGACTTTCCTGAGAATGAACGATGCCATATCATCATCATCGGGAGTTACGAAAACGGCATCGAGCTCCACTATCTCCTCCTCCATGGGAACATCCAGCCTGTAATTCCTTTCCTGTTTGACATTGACTTTCTTCTTCACTGTCTTATAACCGATGTGGGAGAATTCCAGTTCCACCAAGCCCTTTGATATGTTGTCAATCCTGTATTCTCCATTCTTGTCCGCCACTGCAACGCTGCCGTTCGATGGAATATAAACCGTGGCATATTCAAGAGGAAGAGTATCATTAACTGAAATGCGTCCGTGAAGTGACTGTCCGCCGGCTTTATATACGAAAGCCAGCAAGGAAACCAATGTTATGTATATGTACTTTTTCATAATAATGAATTCTAAATTTTAATGATTCTAATTCATACTGAAAAAACCGTGCCACAATTGGCATTTTTACACTAAAAGAGTAAATTTGCCACGAATAATAAAAGAAAGCAACAAATATTATGATAAAGTCAATGACAGGTTACGGCAAATCGGAGTGCGATTTGTCAATTGGAAAGGTGATTGTTGAATTGAGGTCCGTTAACGGCAAGAACGCGGACATCAGCATAAAATCATCACTCGTACCACGTGACAAGGAAATTGAAATAAGGAAATATATCACCGAGAAACTCAGCCGCGGAAGCATAGACCTTTTTGCCAATCTCGCCCCTGGGCAGACAACAGGCCTCAAGAATATTAACAAGGATGCTTTCCTGCACTATTACGGCCAGATAAGCGGAATCCTTGAAGCTGCCGGAATCTGCGGGCAGGACAATCTTGCAGCAACTGTCCTTAAAATGCCAGACGTAGTTGACACGGCAAAATCCGAATTCACAGATGATGACTGGACTGCAATGGACAAGGCAATCAAGGAAGCCGTTGACAAGCTCAATGAATTCCGCTCCAGGGAAGGCGCCATCCTTTACAACGATGTAACTTCAAAGGTTGAGAGCATACTTTCATATCTTGCCGAAGTTGAAAGAATCGATCCCCAGAGGGTTCCTATGATAAGGGAAAGGATTCAGAGCAAGATAGAGGAAGTCTGCAAAGGCAGCAATCCGGAAAGGCTTGAGCAGGAAATGATCTTCTACATAGAGAAGCTTGACATAAATGAAGAGAAGGTACGCCTTCGCCAGCACTGCAAATACTTTATGGATACCATTGACAATGAGCCGCTTCCAGGCAAGAAACTTGGCTTCATTGCACAGGAGATGGGCCGCGAGATAAACACAATGGGATCCAAGGCCAACAACGCTGAAATCCAGCAGCTGGTTGTTAGAATGAAGGACGAACTTGAAAAAATAAAGGAGCAGTCACTCAACATTCTGTAACCGCTCCTTTCAGGAATTATTTTCTTATCCACCTCTCGAACCGGAATTTCAGGACAGAGGTGGATTTTTTATCAACTTCCTCCATCCACTCACCGGCTTCAGCCATTTTCCATTTTTCCACAGCGATGGCCGGGAAGAACTTCTCCGCCTCCGGGCAGTCCTTGCAGACCCTTGTGATATCCAGTTCATCAACCATATCGATGCACTGCTGGTATATGCTTGCTCCGCCTGTTATGAAACAGGTATCGGAACCATCGCAGGTGGAGGAAAGTGAAAAGGCCATGGGAAGGTCTCTGACTGCGAAAAGTTTGCTATTGCCTGCAAGGGGCTGGCTTCCGTACTGCTGCATGAAGGCATCAGGGTTGGATGTAACCACAATGTTGGTGCGTCCGGGCAGCGCTTTACCTATGGACTCGAAGGTCCTGCGGCCCATGATTACGGGATGCCCCATGGTCACGGCCTTGAAGCGCTTGAGATCGGCGCTCAAATGAACAAGCAGATCGTTGCCGGCACCTATGGCATTGTCATTGGCCAATGAAACGATAACAATTTTTTTCATAACGTAATGTCAGCAATCGGATATTACATTGACATTCCGCCGCAAACGGAGATGACCTGACCTGATACGAATGATGAAAGGTCACTGCCGAGGAATGTACATACATCGGCTATATCCTCAGGTGTACCGCCGCGTCTGAGAGGGATCTTTGCAACCCAGGAGTCACGAACCTCCTGGGAAAGTTTCATTGTCATGTCGGAAATGATGAAACCAGGGGCAACTGCATTGGCTCTTACGCCTCTAGGTCCGAGTTCCTGCGCAATTGATTTTGCAAGAGCAATCATACCGGCCTTTGAAGATGAGTAATTGCACTGGCCGGCATTTCCGTGAACTCCTACAACGGAACTCATGTTGATGATAGAGCCACCTCTCTGCCTTATCATTACAGGAGAGATTGCGTGAATGAAGTTGAAAGCGGATTTGAGGTTGACATTGATTACGGCATCCCACTGCGCCTCGCTCATCCTGAGCATGAGTCCGTCCTTTGTGATTCCGGCATTGTTAACGAGGATGTCAATTCTGCCGAACTCGTTCATAACTGCATCAACTGCATCGTGAGCCTGCTGGAAATCGGCTGCGTTTGAAGCAATGGCAATGCATTTGACGCCATAGCTCTCAACGTCCGCCTTTGTTTTCTGTGCATTCTCGTCAATAACAAGATCGGTAAAGGCAACATTCGCACCTTCGGAAGCGAACTTTATGGCAATGGCCCTGCCGATTCCTTTTGCAGCACCTGTGATAAGTGCATTTTTTCCTTCAAGAAGTTTATTCATAGTTTCAAGTGTTATTTCAATTGGAAAGGACCGGGTCGGCATAAAGATCATACTCGTCCGAATCCACTATCCTTACATCAACAAATTTACCTATTAAAGACTCAAGATTCAAATTTCCGAACACTTTCCTGCAGGAAGAAAGCGGAATAAGGATTTCGCCGTCAACTTCAGGACTCTCATACTGTGATCTGGCTACCAGAAAATCGGACTCCATCCTGTCCACCAGAACCTTTTCAATTTTTCCCAGCCTTGCTTCGTTCGCCTTGGCGGAAATCGAGGACTGAAGCTCCATCAGTCTGTCATACCGTTTCTGTTTGGTTGACTGGCGGACATTGTCCTTGTAATGCTCTGCGGCGTATGTGCCCTCCTCCTCGCTGTAAGTGAAAGCACCGAGTCTCTCGAAACGGTTCCTGGCAACGAATTCCAGAAGCGTGTTGAAATCACGGCTTGTCTCACCCGGGAATCCTACAATGAGAGTTGTTCTCAGAACTATGCCGGGAATGCGCTGGCGCAGACTGTCAATCAGCTTCTGTGTCTGTGCCGAACCTATACCCCTGTGCATATTCTTCAGGACGCTGTTGGAACCGTGCTGAAGAGGTATGTCAAGGTATTTGCATATCTTGGGATTTACCGCCATCAGTTCTATCACGTCCTCCGGGAAATCATCAGGATATGAATAGTGAATCCTTATCCATTCTATTCCTTTGACTGCAGAAAGTCTCTCCAGCAGTGGAGCAAGCATACGTTTCCCATAGAGGTCAAGACCGTAATATGTGGTGTCCTGCGCTATTACAATGAGTTCCTTCACGCCCTTTGCCGCAAGTTCGCGTGCTTCCCGCTCAAGTTCCTCCATAGGAACGGAAACGTGCGGTCCGCGGATGAACGGAATCGCACAATATGCGCATCGTCTGTTGCAGCCTTCGCTTATTTTCAGATAAGCGTAATGCTCAGGAGTGGTCTGATACCTTGACGAACAAAGCTCCGGCCTGTAATCCAGACCAAGATATTCCACCACGTCCTTTATGTTGAAAGCTCCGAAGAAAGCGTCAACCTCAGGGATTCCTTCCTTCAGTTCGGAAAGATAACGCTGGCTCAGGCATCCGAAAACCAGGACTTTTCCTGCCTTTCCTGTCTTTTTGGCGGCAAGTGCCTTGAATATCATGGATATGGATTCCTCCTTGGCGTCCTGAATGAAACCGCAGGTATTGATGATTATGCAATCAATGAAACGGTCTGCGGAATCCTTTGAAGCTGTTATATCGATTGAATAGTCCGAAGGCAGAAGTTCCATTCCATAGGAATCAAACTGGCGCATGAGATGCTCGGAATCCACAAGATTCTTCGAACACCCCATTGTAATAACCAATATGCGCAGCTTCTTCCTTGCAGTCATATTCTCCCTACTCCTTGTCAGCCTCTTCCATCTCCTCCTCTGTCATGAAGTCCAGGGAAGCAAATTCCTTGATGACGTTGTACCATTCAACCACCTTTCTCATATGAGAAACATAGAAACGGTCCCTGTCGTAAGCAGGCAGAGCCTTCTCGAAGAATGCAACGAGCTCCTTCTGGTCGGCCTTCTTTGCAGGTGCAGGATTCTCGCCGAGAACCTCCTTCATCTTGAGGAAAAGTTCCGCCAGCTTGATTTCACCATCATCGGTGTATATGGCAATGTCGGCCATTGAGCTCATCTTTGCGCTCAAGCCTGCGCACATTCTCTTCTTTGTTGTCAATGATTCAACTATGGCGCCGTTCTTAGCCTGCTGTACATAAAGGAACAATCCGCTCTCACCGCTGATTGAAAGAATCTTTCTAAGATCTGTTTTCATTTTTCTCTTTGTTATTGTTATTGAATTCCACGCTCTTTCTTTATCTGGTCGTATGCCTCGTGGATTTTATTGAATTTCTCTTCCGCTGCCTTGCGTACATCCTCACCAAGCGACTCAACCTTGTCGGGATGATGTTTCATAGCCATTTTCCTGTAAGCCTTCCTGACTTCATCATCTGTGGCCTCAGGAGTTATTTCAAGCACTTTATATGCATCTTCAATGCTTGTGCCGAACATTCCCAGAACTGAATCGGCATCCGCATCTGAAATGCCCATGAACTGCGAAATACGTTTGAGCACATCAAGTTCCGCATTGCTTACGACACCGTCCGCCTTAGCAATTCCGGCCAGATAGTGGAAAAGCTGCAGTCTCTGCGATATGTTGGTGAACTGGCGTATCTGGATGCACACCTCGGACAGTTCGTAATCCTTCTGCAGCAGTTCCTTCAGCACGTTGAGAGCATTTGCCGCCCCTTCCTCGCCAAAGTTGTCGCGAAGGAACTTCTTCACGTAATCAAGCTCCGAGCGCATCACCTTGCCATCGGCCTTCATTACGGCGGCGCTCAGGACCAGAAGGGATATCATGAAGCTGTTCCTCTGCTCAGTGCCGCTGTAGGAATTGAATGAACCATCGCCGGTGGAAGAGCCTGACACGAAAACGTGGGTGTTCTCAAGGCCGCTGCCTATGAGGAAAGCTATGATGCCTCCTATCGGGCCGAACATCGCCCAGCCGAAAGCGCCCATCAACCATTTGCCAAGTCCCATCTTTCAGTAATTTATAAATTAATCAGTATATCCTTCAATCTTCGTGCCATTCGCAAATTCCAGCATCTGCTGATGAACCTGCAGCACCTGTGGCAGCAATGCCGTGTTATTATCTGCAAATATAACAAAATCCGAGCAGGATATACGCTGCTCGTCGCTCCATTGTCTTTCAAGTCTGGCCAGAACCGCCTCACGTGTGGCGGAGTCACGTTTCATCACTCTTTGAATCCTTGTTTCAAGATTGGCCGTGACAGTAAGCGATCTGTCAACGAAGCGCTTCACGAAAGGCTTCTCGAGCAGAATGGCGGACTCCATGATAACGTAAGGAGACTTGCCTGCAAAAGAATCCTTCCAGCGGACAAAATCATCCATGACGGCCGGATGAACCACTTTTTCAACCTCAACGAGCAATTCCGGATTGGAGAAGATCCTGCCGCCCATGACTTTGGGCATGAAAACTCCGTCCTTGAATATATCCTCTCCCAAAAGCGAACGCAGGGATTTTCCGAGCCGGGAATCATATACATAGAGTGCTTTGGTCCTGCTGTCGGTATCATACACAGGAACTCCTATATGAGCGAATATGTCGGAAACGTATGTCTTTCCGCTACCTATTCCACCGGTTATTCCAAGGACAGCAGGCATGCCGCCATTGTTTGCTGAAATATGCTGGCTGGTGTGTTCCATAATACCGGGAATGCTATTATTGCATCAATTGAAATTGCACTGGACGAACTGCGGATCGCATTCAAGGCCGAACACGTGCTTGTCGTTGCTCCTTACTTCAATCCTGGCGTATGAGCCGTCTATGAGCTTGCGGTAATCCACATAAACATCAAAATCCCTGGCATCCAGAGGCCTGCGCTTGTTGAAAGGCATCCTGTACTTTACAAGAACCTGATTCGGAGTGAAGAAGACACCGCTTCCGTATGGAAAATGCCTTGGCTCTATATACAGAGGAATCTGCGCTTCAAAGAATCTTTCCACATCGATGGAATATGACACATCATTGCTTGAATAATCCACTCCCGATGGATTCTGCAGCAGCACGTGTCCGCGTCTTTCATGTGAAAGATTGTTCAGAGGCAGAGGATAGGTATGCACTTCATTTATCCTCGCAACCACGGAGGAATCTCCATAAAGTACTACTGAATCAGGGGAAAGTCTCAGGCCATGTACGGAAGTGTACTGTTCCTTGAAGGAAAGCTTCATGTCTGAAATCACAGGAACCTTTCTGTTGATCTGATGCTGGAATTCCAGATACAGAGTATCGGAAATCAGACGCTCGAACATGAAATCATTATCCATTGCCTCCTTCACATCGTCCTTGATTGTTCTTGAAAGCGCCATGAACATGTTCGGATTTGTCTTTGAGTGAAAAAGATGTTTGCCATCAACATAGAAGCGTATCACCTGGTCCTCAGCTGAAGAAAAGAAATATCTTTTAATGAGTTTGAAACCGCTTGCTCTTACAGCTATTGTCATAGGTTTCACGGAAGCACCTGTATGGGCCCTGTGCATGAGGTTGGAGGAAACCTCGGCCGAATAATCGAAAGAAGTGATGTAATCCTTTGAAAGATACAGGATACCCCACATAAAAAAAGCCAAAAGGAGAGAGACAGCCATTGGAATGGCATTGTCCCTCACCTTTTTGAAAATCGAACGTATTGTCCTACCTGGTCTGAACATCAGACATGTCCTTTACAACAGCGCTCTTGTCAACCTTGAGCTTTACATCAGGAGCCACCTTGATGAGAATGGTTGGCTTTTCTGCATCAACCTCATCAACCTCGCCATAGATACCGCCGATGGTAACTATTTTGTCACCCCTCTTGAGCTCGTTTCTGAATTTGGCAAGTTCCTTCTGCTTTTTCTGCTGAGGGCGGATCATGAAGAACCACATTACAACAAAAATAAGTACCATCATGATGATGAAACTCATATTGGAACTACCCTGAGCCTGTAAAAATGTGCAAATCATATTCTTAAAATTTATTCAATTAATATTTTACGTTTATTTTTCATCAGCACCAGCCAGGCCTCCAACCAGTCCGCGGCCTGTCTTCACTATTGTACCGTCATTCAGGAGTTTCTGAATGATCCTGTCAAGAAGTCCGTTCACAAAGGACTTGCTGTTTGCAGTGCTGTAATACTTGGAGATATCAACATATTCATTGATGGTGACCTTTACAGGTATGGTCTCAAAGGCAACCGCCTCTGAGATACCCATTACAATGAGAGCCATATCGGTGGATACGAGTCTTTCAGGTTCCCAGTTTGCAATATGTGATGAAACAATTGACATATAGTCATCGTACTTGGCCATTGAATGGCTGAGCAAGGTGAGAGCGAACTCCCTGTCATCCTCCTTCGCGAACACTTTCACATAAGAAACCTTTCCGCAGCGGGCAATCTCTCCAAGGTTCCTGAGGATGAGGTTCACGGCATATACCATGTCGTCCATCCACATCAGGCTCCTGTCCTCAAGAATGTCCTCAAGGTCCTCGTTGTCCTCGAATTCGGATTCATAAATGGCGCGTATCAGCTGCACGTCCTCCTCCAGACTGTCATTGGAAGAGTTCATGTAGTCAGTGAAATAATCACTTGATACAACGGATGCGTACATTTTCCTGAGGAAGCTGTCCTCGGCATCCCATACAAGTCCCTTCTTCTGAAGAAGCTTGCAATATCCGGGATCGTTCTCAACGATTGAAATGAATCTGTTGTTCACAAACTTGAGATTTGGATGCGCCTCCTCCTCCGTTGGATGGAACTTGCGTAATCCGTTGTCTATCTTTGTCTGTGCAATTTTCTTAAGTTCAACCGGAATTCTCAAAAGGAAGTAGTAAAGGTCTATAGTCTGCTCGCAGGAATTGAGCAAATCTGCCTTGGCAGCGTCTTCGTTGCGCATATTGGCGGCAATCTTGCTGAAAAGAACTTTAAAAACCTTAACTCTTATCAAACGTCTGTTCAACATAGAAACATACTTTATTCCAAAATATTTGCAAAGATAGGGTTTTACAAGCAAAAAAAATTCTATCTTTGTTAAACTTTTAGAAAATTTAACAAACTGACTATGTATTTGGAAGATTTAGAAAGCTCAGCTGCGTTTGAGCGAAGCGGTGATGACGTTTATTCAAAGCCGGTAAGGGCAGGCAAAAGGACCTACTTCTTTGATGTAAAAGCCACAAAGGGCAATGACTATTACCTTACCATCACAGAAAGCAAAAGAAGAGTTGAAAGGGATGGCAGATTTGTTTATGACAAGCACAAAATCTTCCTCTACAAGGAGGACTTCGAGAAATTCACGGAATCTCTTGCAGAAGTCATTGATTTCATAAAAGCGAAATGTCCGGTTACAGAAAACAACTATTCCGAGACTGAAGGCAACAACTTCACAGACGTTGATTTTGACAAGCTTTAATGCCTGGAGGAATGGAAATATTCACAAGGGCGGCCAACACGGTCGCCTTTTTTATTTCACGTAGGACATCAGCGCCTGCTGTGGTATCATTTTTGCAAGGAAAGTTACATTTAAGTAATTTTGAATTCTGGATTATTTTTGAGCATATCATAGATTATCAGGCAAATGAAGACTACGATGGAAGAATTTGATTACAATTATGTGATAGCAGGACGCCCCGGATACTATCAGGCCGGCTACAAGGATATAATGGATCTGCCGCAGGTAAGCTGGCACAGCAGCCATTACAGCGGCTTCAAGACATTCTGGGAGAAGCAGGCCGTTCTCTGGAATTTCGCAAAGATTCCCAACAGAATCATCAAGGTCCCGTTTGCCAGATACGTTTTTCCGCGTCTGTATCCCCACAATTTCTCCAACGGCAAACCATTGTGCTTCCTTTTCTTCGGCAACACTCACAAGGTTTACAGATCAAGCTACACGGATTATCTCAGAAAGACTTATCCCGGAGTCAGGCTCGTACTGTTTCTCCAGGACCTCATCTCACGCCATTATTCATTCGACCTTGATGAGGCCCGCAGCAAGTTTGACCTCATAATAAGTTATGACCGCGGCGAGGCGCAGCGTGAAGGCCTGCTCTTCCACCCCACCCCTATGTCAAAGGTTGAAATCAATGACAATCCCGAGATTCCAAGCAGCGATGTATATTTCTGCGGTCACGCAAAATCAAGATACCATCAGGTGCACGAAGTGTTCCAGCTCTGCACAAAGGCCGGCCTCAAATGCGATTTCAACATCCTTGGAATGCCGGTTCACGCAGGCCGCCTCAACGGAATAAGATACCTATCCAAGCCTATATCATACACTGAGAACCTTGAGAGGATGTACAAGTCCAGATGTATTCTGGAAATAATGCAGGACGGCGCCGACGGCCACACCCCAAGGCTCTGGGAAAGCATCATATACGACAAGCACCTCATCACCAACAACAGCGCCATCAAGGACTCCCCTTTCTTCCACAGCGATGGCAATCACCTCCTTTCCTCCCTCACCCCTGAAGGGATCAAAGCCTGGATTGCCCGGCCGGTACGCTATCCGGAAGAACTAAAGGACAGCCTCTCACCCCGCCACCTCCTCCACTTCATAGACCAACAACTTTCCAGACGCTGAATTTGACTTTCACACGTTCTGTACGTATAGCATACAGAACAGAGATTGAATTTATCGGATGGAAAAGGAGACCTTCATAGAATTCACTGCCGGAAACCGGGAAGCCTTCAGACAAATTGTTCTGGAATTCCAGCGGCCGGTCTTCTCTTTTGCCCTCAAGACGCTGGCGGATGAAGATGACGCCAAGGACATCACGCAGGAAACCTTCATAAGAATATGGAAGAATCATTGCAAATATGACCCAGAACGCAAGTTCATAACCTGGGCCATGTCAATTGCATCACATTTATGCATTGATTATCTGCGTCACAAGGAGAAAGAGATTCCACTTCCTGAAGACATTGACTTTCTTGACAGCTGGATGAAATCATCCAGGGATGGGTACCTGGAACTTTCGAACAAGGAGTGGGTGTCAATAGTCAGAACACTGGCAAGCGGACTGGCACCCAAGCAAAGAATAATCTTCACACTGAGTTGTCTGGAGGATTATTCAAATGCTGAAATCACACAGCTCACAGGCTTCAATCCAATTCAGATAAAGAGCAATCTGTACGTAGCTAAACAACTTATAAGAAATAAATTAAAACAGCTAGGTTATGAGCGATGAACTTGACAGCATTTTGCACAGACTGAAAAGCACATCTGGAACTCCGGAATTGGAGGATGCCGAATCGTTCGCACAGAAAATTCTTGAATTAACGCAGGAAGATTCAGCACATCAGACTATCAGGCCGGGAAGCAGAATCAGATTCCGGATGGTAAGCATACTGAAAGCAAGCACTTATGCGGCAGCCATTCTGCTTGTGGCATTTTTCATTCGCCTGCGGACAGATACAAGTTGTATAAAGGCGGCAGACACTGACAATCCACGCCGAACAATCATTGTTTCTGAAAAAAGAACTGACATAACAGTCAATGAACGTATGAAAAAGATTTCAACAGCCCTCCAGATTGCAAAACTTCAAAACAAAGAAATATTATGAAAACCAATATCCTTAGAATATCAACTTTGATTTCCTTGCTGATGTTCACATGTTCATGCAACTGCGATTTCAGCATGCTCACATCAGTGGATGAAAACGGAGGAATAACAAGAACTATCACATGTCAAGCCAGTAAGGAACTGCTCTGCGGCAAATGGAACAATAATGAAGTGGTGAACGGAAACACAAGTCCGGTGAAGCCTGGAGAAGAATGGAACACAGAATGGATGATCAAAGGAAGCAATGAGAAAATGCTATGGCCTGTTTCTGATCTGCAATATGACTCACTATGCAAGGCAATGAACCTGAAAACCCTCAAAGACACTGCTATCGTAATGATGAGCAGGCGCTTCGAGTCCGTTCAGGAAATGAACGACAAGTTTCACTTTGACATAATTCCAATGAAAACCGAAGCGAATTTCAAAAAGAGCTTCAGATGGTTCTATACGGAATATTCATTCTCGGAGACTTTTCCAAAGCGGAATTTTCTCATACCGGCAAGCAGATACCTTACAGAAGATGAGCTGACTTTCTGGTGCACGGGAGAAAACGTGATTTCAGAGAATCTCAGTGGCTCGGAGCTGTTCGACAGCCTTTGCGATATAGCTGAAAAAGCCCGCAGATGGCTTACAGCCAACTGCTTTGAGGAATATTGCCAGTATTTGATTTCACACTACGACAGCATTGAAAATGCCTCTATCAGCAAAGAAGAATTCATAGCATCAAAGGATGATTTCGTAACAAAAGGAGCAGCATCTGTCGAAGAATCGTTGTTTGATGAAATGCATGAAATATTCAGGAAGGCACTGGTCGAATACTATGGTACCGGATTCAATGCGGATGCTTTCATAGATTGCCTTCCTGAAGAGTTCGAACTTGATTCGGAGATACTGGCTGCCTTCCAGAATTTCTCTTTCGCGTATGCCGTGAAGCTTCCGGGAACAGACATCGCGGATGTGCATCCTGCAAAACTCAATCTTGGAATGTGCTACTCAAAAGATTATTCTGTCAGTTACTCATCACGAAAAATCAATGCATGGGCATGGGGACTTACAGCTCTTTTGATAATAATTCTTTATATTTGGACTGATAATTTAAAGAAAAGGCAGAACAGATGAGCAGACTTTATGACGAAATGATTCAGAGGCGGGACCCATCGCAGGTGGAAGGACTTTCCCGTTTCTTCAAGACAGGCCCGGGGCAGTATGGTGAGGGGGACGTGTTCCTTGGAATAAAAGTTCCGGTGACGCGTGAAGTTGTGAAAAGGATGTGGAAAGATGTGCGTCTGGAAGACCTTGATGACTGCATCAGTAGCGAATATCACGAAATGCGACTGGCTGCGCTTCTTACATTGGTCCAGATTTTCAAGCATGCAAAAAAGGATATTGAATTGCAGAGAGCCTGTGTTGCATATTATCTTTCTCACACAAAATATATCAACAACTGGGATCTGGTTGACCTTTCATGTTACGAGATTCTAGGAGCCTGGTTGCTTGACAAAGACAGGACACTCCTTTACAATTATGCATATTCAGGGGCTTCAATCTGGGAGCAGAGGATTGCGATTGTAAGTACAATGGGATTCATACGCAAGGGCCAGCTTGATGACACATACGCCATTGCGGAGATTTTTCTGAACAAGCCCGCACCGCTCCACGACCTCCTTCAGAAAGCGGTCGGATGGTTGCTGCGTGATGCCGGCAAAAGGGATCCGGAGCGTCTGCTCAAATGGCTGGAAACAAACAAGTCCAGGATGCCGCGCACAATGCTGCGCTATTCCATTGAAAAGTTCCCTGAAGAAGTCCGCAAATCCTTATTAAAATGAATTATCCTATGAAAAGACTGATTTTCGCAATCACCATTCTATTGTCAATCAGCTGCAACAAGGCTGCTGATACAGTAGTTTTCGGAACAATCCGTACGGCGGATGAAGACAAGCCTGTTGTTGAAGCTATCGCTGTCAAGGATGGCAAATTCATTTATGTCGGTGACAAGACAGGTGCCGGAGCCTATATTAAAGAGGGCGTTACGCAAGTCATTGACCATGAAGGGAAGGGTATGGTAATGCCGGGCTGCTTTGACGGCCACGCTCATTATATGATGACCATATCTCTTGCCAACATGAAGGGCGGACTGCTTTTCGTCCGCGAGGATGGCAAGGCTGAGATTCTGAAGAAAGTTGATGCCGCCACTCTTGAAGCTGCCAATGCTGGGAAGCATTGCCTGATGGGCTTTGGGTGGGATTACTATTCCATAATGATAGCCGCCCCTGAAAACAGAATCAATATAACAGAATTGGATGCCGTTTCGCACGGAGTGTCTGTAGCACTTTTTGACTCCGGCGGACACAATATGTTCTGTAATTCCGAGTGTTTCCGTCACTGTGGCATCATAGACGACAATGGGAATGTGCTTATTACTGAAATAGCAGGCGGTCTGCTTGAACTTGATGAAAAGGGATTCCCTACAGGATTCATCAATGAACGCGTGACTGGTTATCCTATGCGTATGGGCGGTCTGGTTCCTGACGAAATAATAGATGATGAAGTTGCAAGCATAGCCCTTGAAAAATCTCAGGAACTGCTGCTCTCCACCGGTTATGTGTCCTATATGGAAGGCTGGTCAAATGCCTACCATCCAAGCAAGTTCTACGAGATTGCAAACAACTTCGACAAGGAAGGAAGGCTTAAACTGCTATTATCAATGTCATATGAGGTAGAACCCTGGCAGAAGGATATGAGCAAGCAGATTGACTACCTTGTATCCATCAAGGAGAAATACGGAACGGCACATGTGCGTCCACAGTACTTGAAGGTTTTTATGGACGGAGTTGTGGAAGCCACTACCGGCTCAATGTACAAACCATACAAAAGCGGAATTGTATTCAACAGTCACTGGCCTGTGGACCGTCTTGCGGATATCACCAGAGAGTGTAATTCAAAGGGTATCACCGTTCACACACATACAATGGGAGACAAAGCCATTGCAGAGGTCACTGACGCATACATCAAGGGTGGAGACGGGGTGCACCGCAACTGCCTTGTACACTTACGCAATCCTCGCAAGGAGGATTTCAAGCGTTTTGCAGAAAACAACATAGCCTGCACAGCGGGCATGACATGGCATATCTTGGACGAACTCAGTCTGGCCGTCTTGCCTGACTATTTGGATGATGATTACGTACTGCACGGATATCCCATCAGGTCTTTCTTCGATGCAGGAGTCAAGGTCTCCAGCCATACCGATTACCCGGCCAACGGGGTCTGCCCACAGGATCCGTTCGGAATCATGGAGATAGCCGTCACTGGCAGGATGCTCGACCCTTCCACAGGCAGGATGACTCCGGAATTCGACACTGAGGAACTCATCACTCTGAAGCAGGCGTTCCAGGCACTTACCATCAACGGAGCATGGCAACTCGGGCTGGAGAACGAACGCGGAAGCATCAAGATTGGCAAATACGCAGATTTTGTTCTGGCCGACCAGGACGTGTTCAATTGTCCTGTAACGGACATCCACAAGACAAAGGTCGTATCCACCTGGTTTGAGGGCGAGAAGGTATATCAGGCGGCAATGGCCAAGGCTTATTAAGCCTGAGTTCAAGCACAAAACGCAATCGGGGAGAAGAATTTGAGCCGGACGGCTTTACCGATTGTTTCTGACACGAAGATACAGTTTTTTCAGAAACTGGACTATTTTCATCCTAATATCCAAATAAAGTTTTGCTATTTTCCGCCAAGCAAATTACCGATGGATATTCTTGCTGTTTGGGGATATTGGAGTAAATTTGCGTAGTAAATGCTCAAATAACAAAATCA
>JAGHUC010000042.1 GCA_018065035.1 Candidatus Egerieousia equi
TCGTGCGCACTGTCATCTGCAATGCACATCATGAGCCTGAGGCTTTCAGAGCAAGGGTATGCGAAATAGCTTGCACAGTGTCTTGACTTGCTGCCCAGCAGCTCAATGGTTTGAATACGGAAGTCATCGTAGCTTAGAACAGGAATCTGAGCCACGCTTACGCGGCCTCCGTTGCTGATATGTAATATATTGTTGTTCATATGCGTTACGATATCATTGCAGCAGCCTGAAGGAGAAGCTCGCCCAGGAATGCCGGTGGGTTAAAGCCAATGTAAGCGGCAAGAACGAATAGAATCAGCTGGGAGACTGATTCCCATGGTGATATGCTTAATTTCTCAATCGGCTTGCTTGCTGGCAGGAATATTATGCGGAACATGCTTCTGGAGAAAGCCCAGAGCAGTACCGTGAGCAGGAAGACAGTTATGCCGAATATTATCCAGCTGTCTGCGGAAATCATTGATGTGAATATAAGCAGCTCGCTGAAGAACAGGCCTGAAGGCGGTATGGCAGCAATGCTCACGAATCCAAGAAGCAGTACGAGAGCCCCGAAAGGATTCAGCTTGAAATAACCTCCCATATCATCTATCATCTTGCTTTTATATGTGCGCCATAGCTGGGTGAAGTGGAAGAAAAGTCCGGATTTTATGAATGTGTGCATTACAATATGCAGCATGGCGGCCATGAAACCTGCTTTTCCGAAGCACAGGCCAAGGGTGGCAACGGACATGTGCTCAATGCCTGAATAGGCGAGCATTCGCTTGAAATTGCTTATCCTCACCATATAGATGGTTGCAATGAAGAGAGTGATGAGTGCCGATACCATCATAACCATTCTGGCCCATTCGGCCAGTTCCGTACCGCTTATGGCTGCATATACGCGGAAGATACCGCAGAAACCGAGGTTCATGAGCGCACTCGCGAGCAGAGCTCCGGATGGGGCAGGGGCCTTGTCCTTTGCATCAACTCCGGCGGTGAACATCGGGAAGAGTCCAAGTTTCGCCGTGTATCCGGTGAATATGAAAAGGAATCCTATTTTCATCCAGAAAGTGTCGAGCGTGGCTTTATGAGCCATGAGGTCAGAATAGAAGAGATCCGGACAGCCCTCGTGCAGCAGAGCCAGACTTATGAACAGAATACCTACAAACACAAAGCAGATGCTCACGGCGCACACGAAGAAGTACTTCCATGTAGCTTCGAGCGCCAGTTTGCTACGGTGATGGTAAATAAGCACCGCAGCACTGAGTGATGTTATCTCCGTGAATATCCAGGTTACCGCCGCATGGTTTGCAAGGTAGCCGAGTGTCATTGCTGTGATCAGCAGTACGTATGCTGCATTGTAAACTGCGGCGCTTGTTGCAGAGGCTATCGGCTTGGTGAGATAAATACGGCTGTGGATGATTGCAGGGAAACTGATTATGCTCAGTGTGAGAAGCAGTATGAGTCCCAGAGCGTCAAAGCTGAAGTAAGTAAGTTCAGTTTCTCCCAGGTGCAGCAGTCCGTGAACGGTAAGCATTGTCTGAACAAGCAGGAACAGTGCGCTGAGCACCATGGATGCAACTCTTGAGCGGTTCAAGGCCATGCCTGTGAAAATGCACGCTGACACTATAATGTAAATTGCTGTAATCATGGCTTCTAGTCTTTAAGTTTGCTCAGGGAGTCTATGTCAACATCGTGGAACACATCTCCAATCTTGTTTGCGAATATTCCCAGAATGAACACCGAGGCAAAGATATCGAGCATCACGCCCAGGTTCACCATTGCAGGCATTTCATTTCCAACGGCCAGTGAAAGAATGAACACACCGTTCTCAATCACGCAGTATCCAACAACGTGGGTGAGAATCTTCCTGCGTGAAACTATCAGGTAAAGCCCCGTGAAAATGGCGGAAATAGCGCCTACAAAGAAGAATTTGTCAAGAATTATATCATCTATGCTTCCGGAAAGCAGGATGGATCCTACCACTATTCCAGTGGTTATGAGCAGCGATACGAAATTAGGCAGGAACGGCTCGGTCTCACGGGTTATGCCGTTATGCCGTATGATTCTCTCAAGACAATATGGCACAGCGATGGCCTTGAAAACTATTGTCTCCAGAAGAATCAGTATCAGGTTGAACACATTGAACTCCTTGAGTTGGAATGCCGCCACCAGGAACAACAATACACCCTGATAGAACAGTATCTTTATGTAGTTCCTCATTCTATTGGCAATGGCCAGATAGAAAAGCGTGGAGAGGAAAATTATGATGAACGTTTCCAGCATATCTCGTTATACCAATTGTCCGGACATGAGCATCACGCCGAATACGGCCAGGAGCGCAATGCATGCCAGTGTGAATATGAATTGAGGATTGTGGTTCATTCTGAATCGTGCGGAGAATGACTCATTGAGGCCTATGATAACGGCGCATACCGCCTGAACTGCAAGGAATACAGGTATTCCGAACCCTACGGGGATGCTTCCTATGAAGAGGTTGGCAATGATTGCCGCATACATTGCAAACTTGAGGTAGCCAGTGAGAAGAATGAGACCGAGGTCAATGCCACTGTTGTCAAGAACCATTACCTCGTGTATCATTGTGAGTTCAAGGTGGGTCTTGGGGTCATCAACAGGCATTCGGCTGTTCTCTATCATTGCAAGAACAAGGAATATGAACATTGCAATTGCCGTGAGCGCCCAGCTCATCGGGCCGCTTGGATGCAGTTCGGCAAATATGCTCTGAAACGAGCTGTATCCTGTCATAAGTGCCAGGGAACCCATGATCAGGAAGAATGCAGGTTCCGCAAGCATTGAGTAAAGCGCCTCGCGTGCGGCGCCCATGCCCTCGAAGCTTGAACCTGTGTCCAATGCTCCTATGATGCAGAAGAACTTGCCAAGCGCCAGTGCATAGGCAAAGAATACGAAATCGTACCTGAAGCCTATAAGACCTGCTTTGTGACCGAACGGAACGCAAAGACAGGCAACAATCACCGAGGCAAGATAAACGGCAGGCGCAATCCTGAACACCGGTCCTGCAACTTCGCTGTAAACCGAGCCCTTGCGGAAAAGACGGATGACGTCCTTTACGGGCTGCATTATGCCGGGACCTTTTCTGCCGGCGCTTATGCTCTTCACACGTATTATAATACCGTTGAAGAAGAGCGCTGAGATTAGTATGAGAATCAGACTTGTCATGACGCTAGCGGAAAATTATACTAAGAATGAGTATGAATACAATGAATATGATTCCGTACAGAATGTAGAATTGCATCTTTCCATTCTGGAGGAAGGAGAACCTGTCCATGAAGCGGCGGTATCCTCCGAGTGGCTTGTCAATGAGATTGCTTTCCAGCTTGTCGTATGATTCCGATTCGAAATGGCCGCCGGCAGGGTAGATGCCTTCAGGAAGCTTCTGCTCTTTTCTGCTGCCAAGAATGAATGAGAACAGCTGGACGTATGTCTTTACAAATGATGTTGCGGTGTACTGGATCTTGGGACTGCCCTCGGTGTAGCCGCAGCCCCAGGTAGGGCCTTCGTTTACCTGTCGCTGTGCATTATGTCTGCTCTTTGCCACATAGATGATTGCAGCAATGATGATGAATGCAAGGCCTGCAAGTCCTACAAGACCAAGGTCTGTGCTGGCTGCGAGAGCCGTGCTGCCGGCATATGGGAAGCACTCAAGGGCGCTGCCTGCCAGATTTGCGTAGAATGACGGGCAAATGCCTATGGAAAGCATTATCAGTGCTTCAACAGCAAGAGGAATGATACGGCAAGGCTCCATTTCGTGCGCCTGGATCTCAGTCCTCGGACTACCAAGGAAGATTATACCGTATGCCTTTGTGAAACAGAGGATTGCCAGGCCTCCGATCATCACGAGTGCAAGGATTGAGAAGACCGCTCCTGTGGTCACGCCCTGCTCTGCTCCCTGCATCCATCCGAAGAGTCCGCTGTAAATTATGAACTCGGAGATGAAACCGTTCAAAGGTGGAAGTCCGCAGATGGCTATTGATGCAATCAGGAAGAGCACCGCAGTCCAAGGCATTTTCTTTGCCAGACCGCCAAGGCTCTCAATGTTAAGCGTATGTGTTCCGTGGTAAACGTTTCCAGAACAGAAGAAGAGCACGGATTTGAAGAGCGCGTGGTTGAGTGTGTGCAGCAGTGCGCCTGCAAAACCGAGGCTTGCCAGTATGGCGTTCCCTTCACCGGCTCCAATGCAGCCAAGGCCTATACCCATACCAATGATTCCAATGTTCTCTATACTATGATAGGCCAGAAGTTTCTTCAGATTATGCTGCATTATGGCCATCATCACACCATAAAGACCTGAGATGGCGGACACTGTGAGAATGATTGCTCCGGCAGTTACAAAGTTGATGCTGAAGAGTGTTATCATCTTCAGGATACCGAATATGCCAATCTTGATTATCACGCCGGACATCACTCCGGATATATGTGCCGGTGCCGCAGGATGGGCGTACGGCAGCCAGGTGTGGAAAGGCACAAAGCCCGCCTTAACCGCAAATCCTGCAAACAGAAGCAGGAAAGCGGCCATACCGTTGTTCTGTGCACAGTATTCAGGAATGGCATCGAATGAAAATGAGCCGGTCCTTGTGGCAATCAGCATGAAACCGGCGGTGAGCAGCACCACCGAAATATGTGACTGAATGAAGAAATTTATACCTGCCTTGATGGTTTCAGGCCTGTCACTTTCGTAAATGACCAGAAAGAAGGAACTGAGCGCCATTATTTCCCAGCACACCAGGAATGCAATGGAGTTCTCAACAACGCAGAGCAGCATCATTGATATGTATGCTATGGCATAGTTTATCCAATGGAAGCTGTTCCTCAGAGGTCTGCCGCTGTAGTGCTTCATGTAGCCTTTCCCATAGAACGCACCGCAGGCGAACACCAGCGAGAAAATGGCCATGAACCACAGCGACAGCCCTGTTACAGGCTGCAATGATAAGGATGATTGAAGTAAGTTCATTGTAAGCTTTTAAAAACAGGCCGCAAAGATACACAATTCCCTTATCACAAAGAAACCAGTGCGGCCTATTTGAATACAGATTCAACAGCTGAACAGTATTCGAATTCGAAATTGCTCCTCATATCTTCAGTCAGTGAATGGTAGTCCTTCGGAAGATAAGTTCTGGCTATCTTGCCATCGGCCAGGATTGAAATGGTGTTGCAGATAGGAACAATTGATTCAATTATATGAGAAGTTACAATGATGGTCTTTCCTTTTGAAGCGAGCTTTTTCAGTGCCATCTGAAGAATGTAAACAGATTCAAGATCGAGTCCGTTGAAGGGCTCGTCGAGCAGGACGAGTTCCTTGTTGAGCGAGAGAGTTACTATGATAGCAAGCTTCTTCTTCATTCCCGTGCTGTAAGAATCAACGGCTTTGTCAATAGGAACATTGAAGATGCTGCATGCATGGTTGTAATCAAAGGAAGCGTTCCTGGATTTGAACAGATTCAGGAAATCCCTTCCGCTTATATTAGGATAAAAGAACTGATCGGATTCAAGATATGCCACTGATGATCTGGACACAACTTTCCCATTAAGCCTTATTGTCTCGAATTTGTGCGGCACACTGTATATAGCATTCAGAAGCGTTGTCTTTCCTGCGCCATTGTACCCTGCTATTCCGTGAATCATGCCGGGGCCGGCGCTGAATGAGAGTTCTGAAAGAACATTCTTGCTTCCGTACGAGATTGTAAGATTATTGATTGTAAACATTTAGGTAGTGGGAAAGATTGTTAATGGCTGATTTTCTATATATGAAGGTCATGATTATTGTCAATGGCAGAATAAAGGGAACTATATACCCTATCATGCAGAGTCCTTGAAACAGACTTGTGAATTGGGAATTCTTAGGTGAATAGCATGCATATTTGATGTATATGCAACTGCATAAGGCAGATGCTCCCAGAACAATAGGTAACAGAACGCAATATGCAGTGTGAAGATTGAATGGAATGTACAGCAGTATGCCTGGTGCAAACAGTTTTGCCCAGAAAAGCATTTCTGTCAGGATTTTTTTCCTCAGAAATTTTTTTGGCGGCAATTCTTCCAGACTCAATACCGTAAGAGACTCCGATTGGGAAAAAGCGGAGCCGGTTAACATTATGATAATGAAATAGAGAATGAACATGGAAACGCCTTTAACGAAACATAGTATTACCGATAAAGCCAGCAGCGGCCATACAAGGATTCCGAATTTCCTGAAAAATGATGCCGATTCCAGTGATGGCATTCCAAATGGAAAAGGTCTGGCTGTTTTACTATGGTGAACACCTGAATGTGGGATGGCCGCAACAACAAACGGGATTACTGCATAAATCAGTGAAATGATATATGACTTGGCAAATAAACTGGCAACTATGAATGCTGCGGACAGAATCAGATATTCAATTGCCAGCACAATGTACGGACAGGCAACTATCTGTGTGTATAAATGCAAATCCTTTCTGGATGAGTGTACTGCTGAAAGGATAAGCATAAAAGCCGCGGCAAAATAATAATTGACTGGGGGAATGCAGCTTGTTTTATAAACAGCATAAAAGATAAAATATATCAATACGGCAAGAATCACAGAAGTACGGAGGGGAATTTCTTTAAGAATCCGCCATAATATCTTTGCTTTTATGAATAACAGCTGTTTCATCAACACGTTGATTCAAGCAAATAATATGCCAAAAAGAGTTTCTATGAAATTCTGACACGTTGTTTGCTTATTCACTTCAAATTGAATAATTTTGGGATAAGGTCTGAATATTGAATGTATATGAAAATCAGGATTATAGTTGGAGATATCACCAAACTGGAGGTTGATGCAATCGTGAATGCCGCAAACCGTTCGTTGCTGGGCGGTGGGGGTGTGGATGGTGCCATCCATCATGCAGCCGGCATTGAACTGCTTAAGGAATGCATGACCTTGAACGGCTGTGAGACAGGACAGAGCAAGATAACCGGTGCATACAAACTGCCTTGCAAGTATGTCATCCATACTGTAGGCCCCGTATATCGCTATTACAGCAAGCAGGAGGCCGCTGAGTTACTGGCTTCATGTTACAGTACATCGCTGGCCATTGCAAAAGAAAAGAACATCAGGAGCATTGCTTTCCCTTGCATCAGCTGTGGAGTATATGGTTATCCAAAGGCCGAGGCAGCCAAGATAGCCCTGGCTGCAATAAATGAAAGCGGCTATGATGGAGAAGTCATCATCTGCTGCTTCTGCGAGGCCGATGCGGAATATTACAGATAGAAAAGTATATGCATTTCTGTACTGAAATAGAAGGAAAATTGCTATATTTGAGGCAATTAACCTGAAATATTCCAGTATGTACTGTACAAAATGCGGCGCAAAACTGCGCGATGGAGCTAAATTCTGTCATGTCTGCGGTCAGCCTGTAGCGGGAGTGAAACCGGCTTCAAGCAAGGCACAGACGGACAAAACGGCTGTCAAGACTGAAATCAAGGAAAAAGCAATGGATCTGGCCAAGGCCGGAGTCAAGCAGATTCTGGCTGCTCTCAAGGACCGGGACATAAAAGCATCGGCTACTCCCGGAGAGATCAGCTGCAAGCCGGATGCCGCCCAGAATGCTTTCATGAAGTTGCTTAAGAAAGGTCTGATGGTACTGATCCTTCTGGTGATGTTGACATTCTCTCTGAATGCGCGGCCTGAGCTTTCCAGAACAATGGGACCTAAAACTGTTGAGACCTATAACATGTCCTTCGTTTTGGAATTTGACGGAGCTGTGGTCACCGATGAAATGTTTCATTCCGGTAAAAATTACCATAAAGACGATGGGAAGACTGTGCTATCAGGCATTTATGGCTATTTTCAAAACAAGAAAGAGATTACGCTGAAAGTCAGAATTCTTGAAGATCCAGGCAATGATGAATGGGTGGTGAGCATTGAGCATGGTAGAGGAGAGGGAGTTAGCCGCAATTTTTATACTAGAGAAACCAAGGGTGTAACTGAAGCCACTCAATCATTGTCAAAAGGACACGATGCTGTATTCAAAGTACCTGTCCCGGATATCGAGTCTCTCCTTTATCTCAGAATACATGTACGGAGAAAAGCCGATATAGGTTATATTTTATGGGCTGGAAATGGTTATGTTCATGAATACTACTTTGCTTATGGTGGACAAGAATACAGTGAAATTGATACGGATGCCGGAGGTTCGGGTGAGTCAAACTGGGTCGTTCCTGCGGCAATAGCGGGAGCGTTGGGGGCAGGCGGACTCGCCCTGAAAGGGCGCAAAAAGAAGAAAGCCGCGGCAAAGAAGTCGAAAAATGCGTCAAAGGATGAAAGGAAGTCCGATGATGAGCAGGATGAGCAGGAAGAGGAGGAAGATGAAGATGAAGATGAAGATGAGAAATCCACATACGAGATGCGCATACGCAAGGATTTCGGCGATACTCTAAGCCCTGGAGACGTAGCGCAAAAGGTGTACGCACGTATTGTACGCATACCGCAAGGTGGTACGGCAGCAACTGACCCGGGCTTGACCTCTAAAATCTCCATAACAGGAGACGATTACCTGAATGTCAGCGGTCAGAGACTGGCAGGCGACTATATGTCGGCCTCGGTTGAGGCTCCGCAGACCGGCAACATCCCCGACGAAGCCATTGTGAACTTCCGTCTGGCCGGTGCCGGCGGCGCATTCACCAACAGGATGCATTTCAAGATTGCCAAGAGTGAAATTCTTTTCTTCCAGGAGAATCTCACCCTCCCGGCCTGCTCTGACGAGGTCTGGAGACTGCCGTTCGCTGTCAGGGGTGCATCGAAGAGCGCAGACGTTGAAGCTTGCAGTTCGGTTCTCGACAAGTACGATGTAAAGATTGAGCCGGGTGAGAAAGACTGTCTCTACTACGCAGTTATCAAAGAGAAGTCAAAGGACAAGAAGGAACCGGGTACCTGGGAGCAGTTGAGCCTTGGCATAAAGGTCTCAGACGGCAATTCGGAACTGGCGGATTCAATTCCGCTCTATCGCTTCCACCTGGGCTTGAAGTTCGATCCTCACAGCAACATACCTTGCTATCTACAGACCTCC
>JAGHUC010000021.1 GCA_018065035.1 Candidatus Egerieousia equi
GAATCAAACTACGGTTAAACGGAATGAGTCCGGTACAGTACCGAACTCAACATGTATAAAATCTAATACTAACCGTCCAACTTTAAGGGTTCATATCAAACTGTGAGGGTTTGAGATCACTGTATTTTGTAACTCATTGATAATCAACTATGCTTTTCTTCCATCTGAACTCAAACCCCTTATGTTACGAGGGTTTGAGTTCACTTTGTTTTCCTTTCCATATCGCATCCGTTCACATTTTCCTCAAAACGTGCCCGTTTGCCTCTTTAAGCGTTCGTTTGGTCACATTCTTGCCAAAATCGTGACCATTTTTCATTTTTTTGTAATCCGTTAGACTGCGACAGTCACTTCATCTGAAAAACTTTGCCTTTCCCGGGCAAAGTTTTTTCATATTCCAGTGCCTTGCTGCCGAACAGTGCGGACGACATCAGCGTGCCATTGGCGTCACTTTTCAGTGTTTTCCGGAAAATTTATTTCTTGCAAGCCATTTCCCCGCCAATCCTGGTCACTTTCATTGTGTCGGCCACAATTCGTACAATATTGCGGCCACGAACTTCTATTTGTCCACAAATGGCCATGATTTGTGGATAAACGGGTAAAATTGTGCTCTTATTCCACAAATATGTTGATTTTGTGGCCGCTTCATTATTGTTGTCCATAATAATATGCGTTTTGTGGACAGCTGGTGGGTTGCTCTGTCCGTTTGTTCCTGCCAAATCTGCTTGCACTGGCTCTGCTGAGTGCAGTACAATGGCGCCTGTTGCAGGAAGACCCTCATTTTGAAGGTTGGATGTTTTTATACTTTTCTTTGGTTCAGCGATTGCCGGCTTTTGAACAGCTTTTCACAAAAATAGTTTTTCTCACGGATTGCAGCAGACGAGCACGAACAGCATTCACTGCAAGCAGCTTTGGCGGATATGATGACACTCTTGTCTATCCAAAACCTGATTACCTTGGTAGCCATGCTCAATACAAGTTGTTCAGGGGGTATTGAGCATGCCATATTTTGTTAACGCCTGATAATCAATGGCATATTTCGCCATCGCACTCAATAACCTTCAGTTATGTGGTGTTGAGCACGCTTGGTTGCGAAAACTATGGGTCTGGCAACAGCGGAAGCGCAAATGGAGCCATTGAAAGCTCCATGCAGCGCTTCCAGCTGTAGTCGCTGGCTTGGGTATAAGGCCAGCGGCGGTGCCACAATGCTTCTGTCTCATTGATTTGCCAGTCTGTCGCTCCATTCCGTACAGGATTATGCCATATTCTGTACAGAATGCCTGCTTTTGCTTGTTCGGTACAGGATTTGCCCTTTTCCTGTACGAAATGCTCACGCTTTGCAGTTTCCGAGCAGGTTTGACCCCTTGACCTGCTCGTTATGCGGGAATCGTGTTGTTTCGAGCAGGTTTGGCCCCTCAACCTGCTCGTTTTGTTGTGGCGTTGAGTAATTTTTTGAATTTGTAAAAAAGAGTTACCTTTGGCAGTTTTTTGATTTATACACATATTTTAATGAAAGACATTGAAAATCAGTTGAGATCTGCCAGCCGTAAGGCATCAGGCAGAGGCGAACGTTCAGCCGGGAGAGGCTCAATGTTCGCAGGTTTGGAAAGTTTGGAGAGTTTTGACGAGGAAAAGCCAAGGTCAAGAAGGCCTCGCAGAGAGGAATCTGATGAAGAGAGGCCTAGGACAAGAAGGACTCCTCGCAGAGATGATTCAGGTGAGGAAAGACCAAGAGCAAGAAGGTCGTTCAGAAGCGGGAATGAGGGCGAAGAGAAACCAAGGACAAGAAGGGCTCCTCGCAGAGATGATTCAAGTGAGGAAAGACCAAGAGCAAGAAGGTCGTTCAGAAACGGGAACGAAGGCGAAGAGAGACCTAGGACAAGAAGGGCTCCTCGCAGAGAAGATTCGGGTGAGGAAAGACCAAGGGTAAGAAGGTCGTTCAGAAGCAGTAATGATGGCGAGGTTAGAAAGCCAAGAACAAGAAGAACTTTTGAGAATGAAGAGGAAAGTCAGGCTATAAGGAAGCCAAGAACCAGAAGGACATTCAAGAACGAGGAACCGGAAGAAAAGCCTGTAGTAGCCAGGAAAAAAAGAACATCCGATGAGGATGTTGAGAGATTGAACAAATTCATATCCAACAGTGGCGTCTGCTCAAGACGCGAGGCCGATGAATATATCAAGGCCGGACTGGTAAGTGTGAACGGCGTGATTGTAACGGAACTTGGAACAAAGGTGAAGATGGGCGACGACGTACGTTTCAACGGCGAGAGACTCAGAGGCGAGGAGAAGGTTTACATCCTTATGAACAAACCAAAGGATTTCGCAACAACCGTAAGCGATCCTCACGCAGACAAGACAGTCCTTCAGCTTATTGAAAACAAGGTAAGTGCAAGAGTTTATCCGGTCGGAAGGCTTGACAAGGCAACAACCGGCGTTCTCCTTATCACAAACGACGGCGATCTGGCTGACAAACTCACACATCCTTCATACGAGAAGAAGAAAATCTATCAGGTTACTCTTGACAGGAATTTCAAGGCAAATGACTTCAGCGTTCTGCTCGAGGGCATAACACTTGAGGACGGTCCTATTGCAGCCGATGATCTTTCATACGTTGGAGAGGACAAGTCTGTTGTTGGCGTTGAGATACATTCAGGCAGGAACAGGATTGTAAGAAGAATGTTCGAGCATCTTGGTTACAAGGTAAAGAAACTTGACAGGGTATATTTTGCAGGTCTTACAAAGAAGAACCTCAGACGCGGTGCATGGCGTTTCCTCACCGAGCAGGAGATTACGATGCTCAAGATGAACTCTTATAAATAATTGAAGCTATGGGACACAAGGCAGGTTTCGTAAACATAATTGGCAACCCTAATGTTGGCAAGTCAACTCTTATGAATGCCTTTGTTGGGGAGAAGCTTTCAATAGTTACTGCAAAGGCCCAGACCACCAGGCACAGAATAATGGGCATAGTGAACGGAGATGACTATCAGATGGTCTTCTCCGACACTCCCGGCATTCTCAAGCCAAGCTACATGCTTCAGCAGAGCATGCTTGATTTCGTGGACGGCGCGATAGGCGATGCGGACATCATACTCTATGTCACCGACGTTGTTGAGAAGGCCGACAAGAACATTGAGTACGTTGAGAAGCTGAACAAGGTGGAATGTCCTGTGCTTCTTGTGATAAACAAGATAGACGAATCTTCCCAGGAAGAAGTGCTCGCACTTGTGGAACAGTGGCACGAGCGTGTACCCAAGGCTGAGATATTCCCGGCCAGCGCAAAGGAGAAATTCAATCTTGACACCATATTCAACCGTATCAGGGAACTGCTGCCGCAGCAGCCGCCTTGGTATGACAAGGATGTTTTCACAGACAAGAGCATGCGCTTCTTCGCTTCAGAAATTATCAGGGAGAAGATTCTCCTGAACTACAGTCAGGAAATCCCTTACTGTACGGAAGTTGTGATTGAGAGTTTCAAGGAAGGTGCTGATATGTACAGGATTGAGGCCGTGATAAATGTCATGAGGGAATCCCAGAAGGGTATTCTCATAGGACCTAAAGGCATGGCTCTCAAGAAGGTGGGCATTCAGGCAAGGAAGGATATGGAGGATTTCTTCCAGAAAAAGATATTTCTCAGCATGTTCGTGAAGGTTGATGCCGGCTGGCGCGAGAACAAGAAGGAGCTCAAGAAGTTCGGATACATACAGTAGGGTTGTGGAACTATCGCCAGTGTAAAAATATTATAAATAATAAAGAAAGTTCACAGAGATAAAGATGGCAGAGGATTTTGATGATATCGAGTTGGTTGAGGAGGAGGGAAAGCAGGAGGAAAGCAGGTTCAGCAAGTTTACCGCCGATACTTCCGGAAGCAAGTATAAGCTTACCGGAATGTATCAGGACTGGTTCCTGGATTATGCTTCATACGTTATTCTGGAAAGGGCGGTGCCGCACATTACCGACGGCCTTAAGCCTGTGCAGAGACGTATCCTCCACGCAATGAAGATGATAGACGACGGCCGTTTCAACAAGGTTGCCAATATCATAGGCCAGACCATGCAATATCACCCGCACGGAGACGCTTCAATAGGGGAGGCTCTGGTGCAGCTCGGCCAGAAGGAACTTCTCATTGACTGTCAGGGTAACTGGGGTAACATTCTCACTGGCGACAGTGCAGCTGCTCCGCGTTACATAGAGGCCCGTTTGAGCAAGTTCGCGCTTGACGTTGTCTTCAATCCCAAGACAACCGAGTGGATGAGTTCCTACGATGGAAGGAACCAGGAGCCTGTGAACCTGCCGGTAAAGTTCCCGCTTCTGCTGGCGCAGGGCGCTGAGGGAATCGCCGTTGGTCTTGCTTCAAAGATTCTTCCTCACAATTTCAACGAACTGATTGATGCCGCCATCTCCTACCTGAAAGGGGAGGAATTCCAGATATATCCGGATTTTCCTACCGGTGGTCTGATGGATTGCTCGAAGTACAACAACGGACTCCGCGGGGGTACAATCAGGGTGCGCGCAAGGATAGAGAAGATTGACAAGAAGACCATCTCCATTACCGAAATTCCTTATGGCAAGACAACTGCCACCATTATTGACAGCATAATCAAGGCGTCTGAAAGAGGCAAGATAAAGATCAGGAAAGTTGATGACAATACGGCCAAGCATGCCGAGATTGTAATAACCCTTCCTAATGACGTTTCTCCTGACAAGACAATAGACGCCCTGTATGCTTTCACGGACTGCGAGGTGTCGATTTCTCCTAACTCCTGCGTGGTGATGGACAAGCATCCTCACTTCATGGGGGTTGACAAAATCCTCAAGTACAACGTGGATTACACCAAGCGTCTGCTTCAGACGGAGCTGGAGATAAAGCTGGGCGAACTCGAGAGCGAGTGGCATTATTTCTCACTGGAGAAGATATTCTTTGAGAACAGGGTATATCGTCTGCTGGAGAACGATTCCAGAAGCTGGGAGGTGCAGCTCGACGAAATATACAAGCGGATGCTCGATTTCCAGAGCCTTGTGCTCAGACCGATTACAATGGACGATATCAACAAGCTGGTTGAGAAACCTGTCCGCAAGATATCCAAGTTCGACGTGAAGGAAGTTGAGAACAAACTTGCCAAACTTGAATCTGAGATTGCCAAGGTCAGAAAAGATCTCTCAGACATCGTGGGCTTCACCATCAAGTACTACAAGGCGCTCAAGACCAAGTACGGCGAGAATTATCCAAGGCTTACTGAAATTTGCAGCTTCGAGAACATTGAGGCAACAAAGGTTGCGGCATCCAATGCCAAGCTGTATTTCAACAGGGCCGAGGGCTTTGTTGGAATGGACCTCAAGAAGGACGAGGATGCCGAGTTCATCTGTGACTGCTCGGACATTGATGATGTGATTGTATTCACCAAGGATGGCAGGTTCAAGGTCTCAAGAATTACTGACAAGGCTTTCTTCGGCAAGAACATAATATACGCAGGCATTTACGTAAAGAACGATAACAGAACCATTTACAATGCCGTTTACCGCGATGGCAAGGCAGGCAACGTGTATGTGAAGAGATTCACCGTGCCAGCTGTTACCAAGGACAAGGAATACGATCTCACAGCCGGTTCCCCTGATTCAAGCGTTCTTTGGTTCACGGCCAACCACAACGGCGAGGCTGAGGTCATCAAGGTGTTCCTCAGACCGAATCCAAAAGTGAAGAAACTGATTTTCGAGTACAATTTTGCGGAACTTGCAGTCAAGGGACGCGCCGCAAGAGGAAATACTCTTACCAAGAATTCAGTCCACAAGATCCAGCTCAAGTCAAAGGGCGTTTCCACCATCGGAGGTAAGAAAATCTGGCTTGACACCGATGTGAACAGGCTCAATGACCAGGGCCACGGAATGCTTCTGGGCGAGTTCCACGGCGATGACCAGATACTTGCAGTCTTCAAGGACGGAACCTACTACACTACAAACTACGACCTGAGCAACAGATATCAGGGTGAAATAGAACTCATCTGCAAGTTTGACGAGAGCAGGACTTACAGTGTCCTCTACCTCGATGGTGAAACCAAATTCATTTATGTGAAACGCTTCAGCTTCGAGAAGTCCGACAACATGCCTCAGAGCTTCATATCTTCTGCCAAGGGCTCTTCGCTGATAGCAATCACCGCCTGGGATGAAGCAAAGATGGAAGTGGTGTACGGCGGACGGCATGAGGGACGCGGAAGTGAAATCATAGATGTTTCCGAATTCATTGGCAAGAAGGGCTTCAGGGCAAAGGGCAAGCGTGTTTCATACTATGATGTGGAGCGCGTTGAGTTCATGCCTGAACCTGAAGAGGAGCCTGAGGAGGAAACAGCTGTTCCTGCAGAAATTGATGAAGAAAGTGTTGAAACAGCACCAGAAACTCCTTCCGTAGCTGATGATGCCAGGAAAATCATTGCCGGAGAAGACAACGGTCAGATGGATGTTGATGAACCGTCGCTCTTTGACCAGGACTCGCTTTCATTGTTCTGATAGAACAGTTTCTTATGATCATAGCACTTTGCGGATATATGGGTGCCGGAAAAAGTACGGTTGGCAAGTACCTCGCGGACTTGCTGTACGCTCCTTTCGTTGATCTTGACGAGTATATCTGCAAACGTGCCGGCAAAAGCATTCCTGAAATTTTTTCTGAATCGGGCGAGAACG
>JAGHUC010000119.1 GCA_018065035.1 Candidatus Egerieousia equi
GGGGCGTTTTTTTTCGTTTCAATGCTTTTTTTTCGTAAATTTGAAAGTTTAATATGAATAACTGAACCCGTTTATGAAAAGCTTCTTTAAATTTCTATTAGCTTCATTCATAGGTGCTTTGCTCGCATTGGGAGTGTTCTGCATTGTGTCTGTGATTTATTTCGTTGCCATGATAGCCATTTCGGCATCATCTTCGAAGAGTGAAAACGTATTGCCTGAATCATTTGTGCTTAAGGTGGACCTGGCTTCGCCTGTAGCTGAGAGAAGCGTTGAGGACCCTTTCAGCGGTCTGCAGAGCAATCTCGGAGTGTTCCAGCTGTCAATGGGCGGCAATTCTCTTGGAATCAAGGAAGCTGTTGATGCAATAAACGCGGCTTCAGAAGATCCGGCGGTGAAACTGATTTATCTGAAAGCCAACGATGCAATGTGCTCTATGCCTAATATGGAAGCTCTCAGAAGAGCTCTGGAAAATTTCAGGCTGAGTGGCAAACCTGTAATTGCATATGCTGACAATTATTCACAGAGTTCGTATTTCATAGCCAGTGTTGCAGACAGGATATATGTGAACAACCAGTGTTTCTTCCCTATGACAGGACTTGGAACCAGCATGCTTTTCTTCAAGGACCTTCTCGACAAGCTCGGACTCAACGTTGAGTGCATAAGGCACGGAAAATTCAAGGCCGCAGCAGAGCAGTTCATTGAGAATCATATTTCAGAGGCAAACAAACTTCAGAACGAACGCATGCTTACATCAATCTGGGAAAGCTGGTCAGAAGATATATGCAGAAGCAGGGAACTTGGCAAGGAACAGCTCGACAGCCTTGTGAACGCACTTGCCATATCGGATGCAGCTTCAATGGTTGAGAACCATCTGGCTGATTCATCAGTTACAAAGATAGAGATAGGACAGATAGTTGCTGACCTTTTCGGAGTTGAGAAGGAGAAGGATGTGAAGATGGTAAGTCTTGCCAGCTACGCAGGTCAGAAGTCGGAAAGCAAGTCCAAGGCAAAGGACAAGCTTGCAATAATTTATGCCGAGGGCGAGATTGTCATGGAAGGTGATGGAATGGCCGCACAGGATCTTTGTCCTGTTATCAGGAAGGTTGCGGCTGATTCTTCAATCAAGGCGGTTGTTCTCAGAGTTAATTCTCCTGGCGGAGACGCCCAGGCCGCTGAGCAGATAAGGGTTGAACTTCAGGAATTGAGAAAGAACAAGCCTGTTGTAAGCAGTTTCGGCGAGTATGCAGCCAGCGGCGGTTACTGGATTTCAGCTCAGTCCGACAAGATCATTACCGAGCGTACAACAATCACGGGCTCAATAGGCGTATTCAGCCTTTTGTTCAACTATGGCAATGCACTCAAGAAAACTCTTGACATCAATACGGAGAACATAGGAACTCATCAGCATTCTACATTCATGTCAATGTCAGAGCCGCTTGACAAAACCGAGCGCGCTTATATGCAGAAGATGGTTGAGGATGTTTACTCACAGTTCATTTCAATTGTTGCAGACGGAAGGAACATGAGTCTCGGAATGGTTGACTCTCTCGGTCAGGGCCGTGTATGGACAGGAACCGATGCTGTTGTCTGCTCACTGGCAGACAGGATAGGAGGCATTGATGATGCCATTGAGGAAGCCGCACGGATTGCAGGCCTGGCTGAATACAAGGTGGTTGAATATCCAAAAGTCAAGTCTTCATTCGAGACATTGATGGAGTCTCTTTCAAACGGTGGTAAGTCCGCATTGCTTCCTGAGCAGTTCAAGGGCATTGAGAGGGCTTACAGTTCATTGAACAAGTTCGAGGGCAGCAAGGCATACGCCCGCATTCCTTACATTTACGAAATAACTTATTAAAGCATAGACTATGAAACGATTTTATTTGTTCCTTATTGCAACTGTGATAAGCTTCGGCGCGCAGGCAGGAGAGTGGGTGAGGGTTAACCAGCTTGGATACCTTCCTAATGATATCAAGGTGGCGGTGTATCTGAACAGCGAGGCTGTAGCAAGCGCCAATGCACAGGAGAATTTGTTCCAGTTGGTTGACGCAGTTACGGGAAAGGTAGTGTTCAGCGCTCCCGTGGAATATGCAAAGAACCCAGGCAAATGGGCGTTGAAGACAGGTGCCCGTCTGAATTTCAGTGAATACAACATTCCGGGTGGTTATTATGTGCAATTCCGTGATGCAAAATCTCCGGTCTTCAGGATAGGCACCGACGTATATGACGGTCTGTCTGATTTCCTTCTTACCTACATGAGGCAGCAGCGTTGCGGCTACAACCCTTACAACGATGCGGAATGCCACACTCACGATGGTTACATTGTTGACCATCCTTCACGCAGTGGTGAGCACATTGACGTAACAGGCGGCTGGCACGACGCAGCAGACTATCTGCAGTACCAGACAACCAGTGCAACAGCATGCTATCACATGCTATTCGCATACATGCAGCAGAAGGACAAATCCGTTTTCAAGGATGAATATGACGCAAGAGGAAAGAAGGGCTCGAACGGTATTCCTGATATCCTCGACGAGGCAAGATGGGGCCTTGACTGGCTGGTGAAGATGAATCCTGAATATGGCGTGATGTTCGCTCAGATTGCCGATGACCGTGACCATGCAGGTTTCCGTTTCCCTCAGGACGATGAGGTTGACTATGGCTGGGGCCCCGGTCAGGGGCGTCCTGTTTACTTTGTAACAGGCAAACCGCAGGGACTTGGCAAGTACATCAACAGAACAACCGGAGTTGCTTCAGTAGCAGGCAAGTTCTCCTCCACATTCGCTCTTGGTGCAGCCGCTTTCAAGGACATTGATCCTAAATTCGCCGCAATGCTCACCACAAAGGCACAGGAGGCATACGACTTTGCACTCACAAAGCCCGGCAACACGCAGACAGCCTGCCTTGTATCACCTTATTTCTATGAGGAGGATACCTACACCGATGATGTGGAGCTTGCAGCAGCAACTTTCTACAATTATACACTTGGCGATGGCAAACAAATCATAAAGAGCACGACAAACAATGCCAAGTGGCTCAAGGAAGCCGACTACTGGGGAGAACTCGAGCCGGTTTCACCTTGGATGGAGCTCGGACGCGGAAGGCATTATCAGTTCTATCCTTTCATCAACCTGGGTCACTATTACCTTGCGAATTCAAGCGATGCAAAGGTGGCTGCAAAATATCAGGAATTCATGAGAATGGGCCTTGAGGACCTGCTCAACAGGGGAGAGGGTGATCCTTTCCTCAACGGTATTCCATACATCTGGTGTTCGAACAACCTTACATCCGCAGCCATAACCCACGCAAGACTTTATGCCCAGAGCACCGGCAGCAAGGAATTCCTTGAAATGGAAGCTGCACTGCGTGACTGGCTCCTGGGTTGCAATCCTTGGGGAACCACAATGATAAGCGGTTATCCTTTCGGCGGTTCCGACGTTCCTGTCGAGCCTCATTCATCATATACCGCAAACCTTGGCGTGATACCTTACGGCGGTCTTCTCGACGGACCTGTTTACAGAACCGTGTTCGAGGAGAGAGCCGGAAACTCATTGCGCAATCCTGATGCATTCAAGGAACTGAACCAGGGTATTGCAGTCTATCACGATGACCTTGGCGATTATGCAAGCAACGAGCCTACAATGGACGGTACAGCAGGTCTTACCTACTATTTTGCCACAAAGGAGAATCAGGGACTCGAGCAGGCCGCTATACTCAAGCAGGCTTCAGTTGTGAAGGATGCCTACGGTGCAGTTATAAGAATTGCTCCTGAAACAAGGAACATATATCTCGTGTTCACCGCAGACGTCAATTTCAACGGCGGAGAGGCAATAGTCAAGGAACTCAAGAAGAACAAGGTAAAAGGCTCGTTCTTCTTCACAGGCAACGGCCTGAGAGCGGAAGCCAACAAGGAGATAATCAGGAAGATAATTGAGGAGGGTCATTATGTAGGCGGTCATTCAGATTCCCACATGCTCATTGCAAACTGGGGCAACAGGGATTCTCTCATTGTTACTTACGAGCAGATCACCGAGGACCTTAAGAAGAATGCCGAGGCTCTTGCGGAGTATGGCATTTCTCCTGAGGATTCACGCTGGTTCCTCCCTCCATACGAATACTACAACAAGGAAAGTGTGTTCCTCACCAATTCAATGGGTTACAGGATGGTGAACTATACTCCTGGAATTGCAACACCGGCAGATTACACAACACCTGATATGCCTAACTACAAGGATTCGCAGACTCTTATCAATGCTCTCTATAATTTCGAGAAGGTTGAGGGTCTCAATGGCGCAATCGTGCTCATACATCCGGGCATAGACGAGAGTCGTACAGACCGTCTGTACAACCGTCTTGGTGAAATCATAAAATACTTCAAGAGCAGAGGCTACAAATTCGCCTCTCTCAAGGATGTCAAATAATTCGTGAAACAACAGCAGATGTATAGAATCATACGTAAAGAGCAGTTAAGCACGGTCATCACCCTCTTTGAAGTGGAGGCTCCATTGCTCGCACGTGCTGCAAAACCGGGGCAGTTCCTCATTGTGAGGGCATTGGAGGACAGCGAGAGAATTCCTCTCACTGTCTGCGATTTCAATCCCGAGAAAGGTACTGTAACAATTGTAATACAGACAATAGGCGCTTCAAGCAAGGAACTTTGCGCACTTGAGCAGGGCGATTATGTGTGCGATGTGGTAGGTCCTCTGGGCAGGCCTTCGGAGTTTATGGAACAGCCAGTTGAGGAAGTTCGCGGAAAGAGTTTTGTCTTTCTTGCCGGAGGCCTTGGCACGGCACCGGTATATCCTCAGGCAAAATACCTGCATTCCATAGGGGCAAAGGTTGATGTCATCCTGGGAGCCAAGACGGAAAGGCTGGTAATCCTTGAAAAGGAGATGGCCGGCGTATGTGACAATCTGTATATTTGCACCGACGATGGTTCCAAGGGCTTCAAGGGTCTGGTTACAGGCAAACTTGAGGAACTTATAGGCTCGGGCCGCCAATATGACACGGCTGTGGCAATAGGCCCGATGATCATGATGAAGTTTGCTACCCTCAGTGCAAGGAAGTTCAATCTGCCTATAATTGTAAGCATGAACACACTTATGGTGGATGGAACCGGGATGTGCGGGGCCTGCAGGCTTACCGTTGACGGTCAGACAAAATTCGCCTGTGTAGATGGTCCTGAATTCGACGGTTACAAGGTTGATTTCGACGGGGCTATGAGAAGATTGGGAATCTATCGCAGTAAGGAAATGGAAGCAAATGAGGCATACGAGCAGGCAAAGGCTGCCCGTGACCACAAATGCAGAATCGGAATAGGAGAATAGTTTTATGGCTTTGAATATGAAAAGAGTGCCTGTAAGAGAGCAGGATCCGCTCGTGAGGGCTCATAATTTCGAGGAAGTAAGCTACGGGTACAACCAGCAGGAGGCGCTTGCCGAAGCAAGCCGCTGTCTCAACTGCAAGAAACCTATGTGTATGACGGCCTGCCCTGTTTCCGTGAAGATTCCTTTGTTCATAAGCAAGATTGTCGCAGGTGACATTGCCGCTGCGGCGGATGTGATAGCACAGGACAGTTCACTGCCTGCAATATGCGGCAGGGTCTGCCCTCAGGAGACTCAGTGCGAGGGTTCATGCATTCTCGGCAAGAAGGGTGAGCCGATTGCAATCGGACGTCTTGAGCGTTTTGTTGCAGACTGGTCACGTGAGCATTCCTTGAATGAAACTTGCAATGAGAACGGTGTGCCTGAGAGAAGTGGTGCCATGCAGCACGAGTGTGTTCGCAAAGAAGCACTTGAAACGGAACAGAATGATGCAGCGCAGAATAATTGCATAGCAGTGGACAGGAAGAAAGTGGCCGTTGTTGGCAGCGGTCCAAGCGGACTTGCCTGTGCCAGCGACCTCGCAAAGCTTGGCTATGATGTAACAATTTATGAATCGCTGCACAAGGCAGGTGGCGTGCTGGTTTACGGAATCCCGGAATTCAGACTTCCAAAGGAGAAGGTTGTGGCAGCCGAGCTTGAGAACGTGAAGAAACTCGGCGTTAAGATAATTACCAATGTAGTTGTTGGCAAGACAGTTACAATGAATTGGCTGCGTGAGAATTACGATGCAATATTCCTTGGCCAGGGTGCGGGCCTGCCAAAGTTCAGCGGCATCCCGGGCGAGGATTTGAACGGCGTTTCATCGGCAAACGAGTTCCTTACCAGAAACAACCTGATGGGAGCGTTCAAGCCCGGTGCAAAGACTCCTATCATTGCAGGTGCCAGAGCTGTGGTCATTGGCGGCGGTAACGTTGCAATGGATGCGGCCAGAACAGCATTGCGTCTGGGAGCGGACGTAACCATTGTTTACAGACGCTCGATGGCCGAACTTCCTGCCCGTGCG
Source organism: Candidatus Egerieousia equi (assembly GCA_018065035.1). Lineage (GTDB taxonomy): Bacteria > Bacteroidota > Bacteroidia > Bacteroidales > UBA932 > Egerieousia > Egerieousia equi. The sequence goes on from JAGHUC010000119.1 coordinate 6,385, forward strand.
GAGCAGGTACATCATGCTCAGGAAGAGGGTGTGAAGTTTATGATGCTCATGGCTCCGGTTGAGGTTCTTGGCAATGAAAAGGGATGGGTCCGCGCATTGCGCTGCCAGAAGATGGTGCTCGGCGAACCTGACGAGAGCGGCAGACGCAAACCTGTTCCTGTTGAGGGTGAATTCGTTGACATTGAGACAGATACTGTGATTTCCGCATTGGGTACCTCTCCTAACAGGCTCATATCCCTGGCAACTCCTGAACTTGAGGTCTCAAAGCGTGGAACCATTGTTGCCAACGAAGAGCTGGCAACATCAATCCCAGGCGTTTATGCGGGCGGCGATGCTGTTACAGGTGCTGCAACCGTGATTCTTGCAATGGGCGCAGGACGCAAGGCGGCAGCTTCAATACATCAGTATCTGCAACCTGCCACGGATGGCGGACATCACAATATTGGCTTTGCCGAGACTGGTGCCGCAAATCGGCCATAGATAACATTCTAGAAGGGGTGAATAGAACCCACTATAGCTAAATGAGGGGGTGGGTTCCTGCCATAGGCTCTGTATCTATCTCCAGTGGCATATAGCGGAACCACTCCTGGCAAACTTAAATAGTATAAGACACTTTATAAATAGAACATAATGGCACAGAAACCAAGCATTCCAAAGGGAACGAGAGATTTTTCTCCGGAGCAGATGGCCGGAAGAAACTATATATTCGATACTATCAAGAGTGTATTCAAGAAATTCGGCTTCCAGCCTCTGGAAACTCCTTCAATGGAGAATCTTTCCACATTGCTGGGCAAATACGGTGATGAAGGCGACAAGCTCCTTTTCAAGGTGCTGAATTCAGGCGACGCTTTTGCCGGAGTGGCTCCAGGCGAGCTTTCCAACAGCAATGCGCTTTCAATGAAGGTGTGTGAGAAGGGCCTCAGATATGATCTTACAGTACCGTTCGCACGCTATGTGGTTCAGCATCAGAATGAGATCTGTTTCCCTTTCAAGAGATATCAGATTCAGCCCGTATGGAGGGCCGACCGTCCTCAGAAGGGAAGATACAGGGAATTCTATCAGTGTGA
>JAGHUC010000012.1 GCA_018065035.1 Candidatus Egerieousia equi
GGGATTGCGGAATCGATGGGGGAGCGGCCACTGTGGTTCTTGATGTATGCACAGGAAGCGGTTGCATAGCCTGGTCATTGCTGCTTGATTATGTCAATGGACTGAATGGTGCTGCGAATCCTGAACAAGTACGATTTTACGGCTGTGACATATCGGAAGAGGCTCTGGAAGTGGCTGCCTCACAGTTCAAGACAGAGCCGGTCGGAGGCAACGACAAGTTTTTGTCAGAAACAAGTCCGGAATTCTTCAAATGTGATGTACTGGCGCCCGATGCGGCCGAAGTGATTCGCCACCGAATAGGTGATATAAAAGATGTTCCGCTGATAATTGTCTGCAATCCGCCGTATGTGTGCGAGAAGGAGCGTGCCCGAATGCGCAGCAACGTCCTTGACTGGGAACCATCATCGGCCCTTTTCGTGCCTGATGCCAGCCCTCTGATTTTCTACGAGGCGGTGGCCGACATAGCGCTGAAACTTGCGCAGTCATCCGGCAGCACGAACCCCGCTCTTTTCTTCGAAATCAATGAAAAGCTCGGTCCTCAAACCGTTGAAATGCTCAAATCCAAAGGCTTCACCAACGCCCGCTGCCTCAAGGACCTCTTCGGCAAGGACCGCTTCATAGAAATAATGAAATAATAAAATAGAACGGAAAGCAAAGGCGGAGCAGCCACTCAGTGAATAAGGGCCAAAAATGGCAAAAACAATAAAATTTGGCCCGCATTCTCTTTTTGGATGAAATAATTTTGCATATCTTTGCCCATGTTAAAAACAGAGAGTCAAAATGAAAATCATCGGACGAAAAGAGGAAATCACCAAGTTGAAGTCATACTATGGTTCAGGGAAACCTGAGTTTATTGCTCTTTATGGCAGAAGGCGCGTTGGCAAAACATATCTGGTTGAACAGATGTTTTCGGAAAAGTTTACCTTTAACGTTACCGGGGTGATTGACGGAACAAAGAAGGATGAGATGTCCGTATTCTTCAATGCACTTAAACGTATCGGGTATTCAGGAGACATACCAAAATCCTGGTATGATGCGTTTGAAGCCTTGAAGTCACAACTTGAGAAAAGTTTGAGGAAGAACCGCCGCCTCCTTCTGTTCATTGATGAGTTGCCTTGCTTCGATACAAAAAATTCACGTTTTCTGAAAGCTTTCGGTGATTTTTGGAACGACTGGTGCAACAAGCGTCCGCAGGTAATGCTGATTGTCTGTGGAAGTGCAACTACCTGGATGATCAAGAATATCGTTGACAGCCACGGAGGTCTTCATAACAGAATGACACACGAACTCCCTCTGCATCCATTCACGTTGACGGAGACGGAAGAGTATTTCAAGGCAAATGGCATACTATGGGATCGATTGGCAATAATCGGGATGTATTCTGTTCTGGGCGGCATCCCGTATTATCTTAGTCTGATTCAGAATAACGAGAGTGTAAGCCAGGCCATTGACAGGCTGTTCTACGGTAGCAGTTCGGAAATGCGAGGCGAGTATGAAAGGCTTTTCAAGTCACTCTACAAGAGCCCTGATCCGTATATGAAAATCATAGAACTTTTATGTAAGACGAAGGCAGGGCTGACAAGAAACGAAATTTTAAAATTTTTTGACGACAATAGCAACGGACATCTGAGCGAGTATTTGGACAATCTGGAAAAATGTGATTTCATCAGGCTATATCATGTCAAGGACAAGTCTGGAAAGTATCTCAAGAAGAGCGGCGGCATCTATCAGGTTATTGACTTCTTCACCTTGTTCAACTACACCTTTCTGAGGAGACCGACAACTGACCCGAATTTCTGGAGCCATCAGTTGAATACCCCGGCAATCAACAACTGGCAGGGCTTGTCATTTGAAAGAATATGCATGTGCCACATTGAAAATATCAAGAAGGCCTTGGGTATCAGCGCCATTGCCGCAGAATATTTCAGCTGGCGTTCTGAAGAGTCAAAACCGGCAGCCCAGATAGATCTTCTTATAGAAAGGGCCGATAGAGTGGTTAACGTCTGTGAGATGAAGTATTGTTCCGGTGAGTATGTTTTAAAAAAAGAAGAAGACCTCAAAATACGTAACAGAATTGAGGCATACAAGTCGGAATCAAACACCAAATGTGCCGTAATGCCCGTACTGGTAACCACCTATGGCTTGCAGAATAATACTTATTCCGGGAACATACGGAATGTAATCGTGATGGATGATTTGTTTGCGAAGTAATCTGACATTCAGTTCATCCTGTCAACCTTTCAGGTGATCATTATGATAAAAATGGAAATATTATTGAAGACAAGCCAACATATGTTGTTACACAATATAGAGAAACAGAGGAGGATTAATTATATGAAACGAATAATTACATTAATGTGCATATTAATGCTAGAGATAAGTGCCAATGCTCAGACAACACCTAATTCTAACCTCGCCCAGTATATTAAGTTTAACTATGGGTACTCATTGCCTTTTACTAAAGGTGTGTCAAAGAAATCTGCTAGTGGACATACAATACAAATGATATCTAATAGTTGTTATGATGGCAAGTTCTATTATGACAACCAATGTCAACGATACGATCTTGCCAGTTCAAATAATGAATATTCATCATATATGTATGCCAGTTTTAAGATTCCTGGGAGCAATTATTATTTGAGTGCCATAAGAACAGAATGTGGTGCAGGATTTTATTATACAGATGTGCTTTTAATAGTGGATTCTCAAGGCAGGATATATGATGAATTGTGCTGTAAAGTTGATTTTGATTGTTTCGCACTCAAGCAATACAGCATAGATTCCGACAGGAACATTACCGTATATTCATTGAAACCTTCCGATTACCAATCGCTTTCTATGTGGGATGCATTTTCATCTTATAGAGGATATCGTGAAGACCGCATATATAAGGTGCAAGGCAACCGCTTTGTTCTTACCAGTACAATTAAGGGTGAAATCAGAACAATAAGACCTTCTGATTTCAAGGCTGGACAATGGAATTTTTGGGATCCGTACTGGAAAATCAACACTCCAGTAGAAAAGCAAGATGCAGATGATACGGACGATACCGATGATTCTGGCGACGATGGTGGAGAATAAACAATTTACGATGAGATTGCAGCTACGTAGGGCTACTGTTCTATTGCTTATTCTCTGTTGTGGAGTTGAGTCGTTCTGGTTTACCCTTAATGTTGTTGTCAATTCGGTTTATGATGCTTCTCAATGCTTCCCGTCGGTTTTTGGATTTACAAATCCAGGGCCCGCGGGAGGCTTTGTGGCATTAGGGCTTGTTACGGCAGTTGGTGTATTTGTAGCTGTAGCCTTCCCTAAAAGCACCCTCCGGTAACATATTTACGAAGAAAGGGAACAGACTGGCTGATTCATAACTGTCATTTCTCCTGGGCAGCGTTACAGATATTGATGGGAGATTGGAAGCAAGATAATCAGTGTCATAGCGAAACACATATCCACGGCCGGGCTGTTGCTCTGTAAGCAATCCGGCTTTCCTGTCATTGAAAAATACCTCAAGCTGTCTCATTATTCCTCAATATTTGTATGGCGGACGCGATACGCAATTTCCATTCCCAACACATCCATTATTTTGGATATGGTAGCAATTGATGGATTTGCCTTGCCTCGCTCAATATCCTTGATTGTTGCCAGACTGATTCCGGACATTTCAGAAAGGTCCTGTTGTGACAAATCAAGTGATTTTCGGCGAGTGCGGAAAGTTTCTTGTAAATTCATAAGTTTATTATTCTATACTTTTGGTTCAGAAGTAAGAACATTAAACTATAAATGCAAGAAAAGTCTAATAAAGTGTACTTTACTACGTCTAATTCATCCTGTCAACCTTCCAGGTTCCCTGCTTGTGGATCATTATTACATTGGAGCTCTTGAGCTTCTGGAGCACTTTTTTGTTGCCCGGCTTCGGTTTGATGAGTGTGTAGTACACAGTGATGGTGTCAACGCCTTGGTTCACGAAAGACGAGTCAATGTCAAAGTACATGTCGGCGGTGATTGAAGCAATCAACTTCTTTGCCTTTGGACTGAGCTGCTCGGAAGATTTTGAGGCCTCGTTCACCAGCGAGTCAAGCGAAGATGTTGCAAGCGAACGCACCTTGTTGAAATCCTTCCTGATGTATGCGTTGAGAAAGTCCTTGGCGTTGCTTACTGCCTCTGACTGTGAACTTTCAGGATTGCGTGAACAGCCTGCGAATATCATGAACAGCACAAGAATTATAAGTATTGCCAGCATGGCAATGAGCTTTACGCTGCTCTGCTTCTTTGACCTCGGACTCAGCGATGAATGTTTCATGTGCCTTGCAAAATTCATCTCCTTTCTGTTTTCATCAAGATTTTCCATATTATCAGATTTTTATATTCATTCAAATTTTCCACAGCGATGGTATCACCTGAAATCCACCACAGTTATACCGCTGCCTCCGTAACGGATGTCCTCGTCGTTCACGGAAGTAACCCCCGGGACCGTGCGGATATATTTCCTTATCTCCTCCTTCAGCACGCCCGTGCCCTTGCCGTGAAGAATCTTCACCTGCGGAATGTCGAGCATGACAGCATCGTCAATGAAACGGCTTACTATGTCAAGCGCGTCCGCCAGCCTTTCCCCGCGTATGTCAATGCTCGGCTTGAACTCAAGCTTGCGTTTGGCAATGCTCTCTGAAATGATGGAAATGCTTCTGTCCCTTGTCTGATGCGCCTCCTTGAACTCCTGTGCGGAAATCCTTTCAACATCAGCCTCCTTCATCCTGCTGAGAATGCTGCCAACGGCCACAACAATGTACTTGCCGCCAATCTGGTTCACCTGACCAATGAGCCCGTTGCTCCTGATCCTGACCTTGTCACCGGTTTTCAGCGGTCCGGAAGGTATTTCAGGAACATTCTTATTTGTTTCATTGCTTTCAGCGGAACCTGCTGCAAGCCTCTGTGCCTCCTGCTGCTTCCTGGCTTCCTTGCGTGCCTTGCGCTGGGCTAGCTGCTGCATCTTCTTCTCAACCTTGAGGTCCTCTTCAGTCCTGTTCTCCTTGTTGAGGTCCTCCTTCATGGCGTTGAGCTTCAGGCGCGCCTCCTTTGTGCGCTCCTTCTCGGCCTGCGCCTCCTTGATCTTCCTGATGGTGGCCTCAATCTCCTTGTTGGCCCCGGATATTATCTCCTTGGCCTCGGCCTTGGCCGCCTCTATTATCTCCTTCTTTGTCTGCTTTATGTCCGCAAGCTCCTTCTGGTAACGGTCGGTTACATTCTCAAGGACCTTGTCCGTGGTGCTTATCTTCCTGAGCTTCTCCTCAAGCTTGCGTTTCTCGCGGGAAATCTTTCTCAGCTGCCTTTCCATATCCACGAATCCCGTGCCGGCAATTGACTGGGCCTGCTCAACCAGCCATTGTGGGAGGCCTATCTTACGGGCGAGTTCAAAGGCGAACGAATTGCCCGGAAGCCCCTGCTCGAGTACGAACATCGGCTGGATCCTGGCCGCATCAAAGAGCATTGCACCGTTCACCACGTGGGTGTTCACCATATTCTCCGCATACATCTTCAGATTGGTGTAGTGAGTGGTTATCACGGCGTATGTTCCAATACTATCGAGGTGGGAGAGAATACTCTGGGCAATGGCCCCGCCTGCAGCAGGTTCCGTTCCCGAGCCGAACTCATCTATGAGAACAAGCCAGTTCCGCTTCACTCCCTCCACAAGTTCCTTCATATTGGCCAGATGCGAGCTATATGTACTCAGATCGTTCTCAATGCTCTGCTCATCACCAATGTCAATGAAAATATTGTCGATTATTGGGAATTCGCTTATTGCCGATGCGCTCACGAGCATTCCCCATTGATACATATATTGCAGTATGCCCGTGGTCTTCAGGCAAACGGACTTTCCGCCTGCATTAGGTCCGGAAATCATGAGTATTGACCTGTCGCTGTTCAAATAAAGGTTCAAAGGAACAATCGCCTTCTTTTCCTTTCTCAAGGCATATTCGAGAACAGGATGCCTGCCCTTCACTATCTTGAGTTCACCGTCCTGCGAGGCGATTGGCTTGTCGCATTCAAGCTCCATGGCCAGCTGACCCTTTGCCAGAATGAAATCCACTTCACCTATTATCTGTGCGGCGTTTATCAGGTCAGGCAGATACGGGCGCAGGAAATCGCTGAATTCCTGAAGGATCCTCATGATTTCGCGCTGTGCTGCGAACTGCAGTTCACGCAGGGCGTTGTTAAGTTCCACAACTTCCGCCGGCTCAATGAACACCGTCTTTCCCGATGCCGATTCATCATACACGAAACCTCCCAGCTTCCTCTTGTTTCCGGCAGCCACAGGAACCAGTACTCGCCCGTCACGCATCTGCACCGTAGCATCCTCAGCCACAATGCCCTCCTTAATGCCCCTGCTCAGGATCTGCTGCACCTTCCTGCTTATGGAACCCTCCTTTGAATGGATCTCACCCATTATCCTGGCCAGCTCGGCACTTGCATTGTCCTTCACATTACCATTCCTGTCCAGAATATTATCTATTTTCACAGCGATGGCCGGGTAAAGCACTATCGGCGCCGTTAGCTCTTTCAGACAAGGATAGGAGTCCTCCTTGCTCCTGGCAAAGAAGTTCACTATCTCCCTCATTGTCTGCAGGTAGGAGCGCAGCTGCACCATATTTTCCACAGCGATGGTTGTGGAATTCTTGAGCAGCGGCTTGAGATAGCCCAGATTGTCCGCATAACCGTCCTTTGGGAACGATGGTTCGAACATGCAGATGGTCTTCATTTCCTGAGTGAGTGCCAGCCTGCGTTCAATGGCCTTGGGATTGGTGCTGATAGTTTCCTCCATAGCCCTGTTTCTGGCATAGCCGCTCCTTGCGCGGGCGGCAATCCATTCCCTCACCTTGTTGAAGCCCAGCTTCTGTTCTATTTTCCCTGCGTTCACCATACTCACGGAATTTTCCAGTTGCAAATTTATAATTTTGCTCACGATTTCGTGAATTTTTGCTTGAATGTTCTTATTCGGCCACATTTTTGCCAATTTTGTGGCCATCATCCCTTTTCGGTCCTCATTTGAGCGCGTTTCCCCAAAAAACGTGTCAATTTCACGCTTCAAGCTCC
>JAGHUC010000133.1 GCA_018065035.1 Candidatus Egerieousia equi
ATACGGACGCGAGTTTACAATCCTTCAAATTTTTCATCCTTCTAATTTTTTCTTTAATTTTCTCAACTTTGCCGGCCGTTGAAAAACCACAACAGCCAGTCAGGCAAAATCGCCTGCAAATATTGTGCAATAAATTGAATTCTCGTGCTATTATTTATATACAAAACTGTTCCAAATCTATATAAATTATTATATCTTTGTGTTGTTTGATTAACTATCGCGGTAAAAAAGTAATCCAAAAAGAAATATGACTCAAGAGATTGAAAAGGTTTTCGAACTGCTGGCGCAATATACTTCCGCATCCTGGCATAAATGCGGGATTGCAATAGGTGACATAAATGCCGCAAACCTTGCCAATATTAACGCATACGCCCACGACCTGTTCATTTCAGCCTTCCCTCTTGACCTTCACTTCGGTCTGATTCTCAAGGAAGGCGTTCTGGATATCGTGTCGGACTATCAGGAATACCACATAACCGAGCCGGCGCTGTTTTCCAAAGGCGGCAGATCTATTGTGAGCAACTTGAAGTTCTCGGACAATGCAGGCGGCATCTTCTATTTCTGCACCAAGGACTTCATTGAAGAATGTGTCCTGGAGAGATCCGCCAGCATTATAAAGAAGGTCCTTACAGCAAGGCCAAGGCAGCTTCTTCATCTGGACAATGCCGAATTGAACAGGCTCTCGGATATGCTTGAAAGGAGCAGGGAATATATTCAGGACGAGAATAAAGAGCTCAAGCAGGAACTTATTTTCACATCCTTCTTCAATTATTTCCTTGAAGTGGTGAGGATTATAATAAAGGACACCCACATCCGGGAAGCACATGAGGAGGCCGGTGAAAACGGTAAGCTGCCCTCCGCCTCCGGCAAGATTATGAAATCGTTCATATCCCTGCTCTTCGAGCATGGTGAAACGGAGCACAATCCTTCCTTCTATGCTGACAAACTGTGCATAAGCGTCCAGTACCTTTCAGTCATCCTCAAGGGAATCACGAGGAATTCGGCAAAGAAATGGATTGAGGGTTACGCAGTTGCCAGAGCCAAACTGTACCTGAGGCAGCCGCAGTACAGCATACAGCAGATTGCCGCAATGATGAACTTCGCGGACCAGTCAAGTTTCGGCAAATTCTTCAAAAAGAACGCCGGAATGTCTCCGAAGACATACAGGAACAAGAACAATTGATTAATTTTGCAGCATAATCCCACGGAGAATGCACATAGGAATTGCAGGAAACATAGGCAGCGGAAAGACCACACTCACAAGGATGCTGGCATCGCATTACGGCTGGACTCCAAAATATGAGTCGGTCAGCTACAACCCCTTCCTTGAGGATTATTACAAGGATATACCGCGATGGTCATTCAACCTCGAGATATACTTCCTTACCAAAAGGATGCAGGATATCATTGACATTTCCCGCAGCAACGATGTCATAATCCAGGACAGAACCATTTTCGAGGGAGTCCACGTCTTTGTTGAGAACAACTATGAAATGGGCAATCTGCCCCAGAGGGAGTATGACTCCTATATGGAACTCTACAATCTGATGATATCCATGGTGAAGCTCCCTGACCTTCTCATATATCTCAAATCGTCCATCCCGCATCTTGTAGGTCAGATTCAGAAACGAGGGAGAGCGTATGAACAGTCAATGAGCCTGGACTATCTGGCCGGACTGAACAGGAAATACGAGAAATTCATTTCAGAATACAAGGGCAAGGTTCTCACAATCAATACGGAAAATCTGGATTTCGAGAACAATCCTAAAGACTTTTCCAAAATCACCGACATGATAGACGCACAACTGTTCGGTCTTTTCTGATGAATATGAAAAAAGTTACTGTATATCTTGGCGCCGCAAAGGGCAACGATGAAAAATACGCCGCAAACGCATACAGACTTGGCATGCTGCTGGCCGGCAATGGCCACACCATAGTTTATGGCGGAAGCGATGTAGGATGCATGAAAGCTCTTGCCGACGGAGCGCAGATGGCCGGCGGTGACATAATAGGCGTTTTCCCGCAGGGCTTCAAGGGATCCATGCATGCTGTGAAGCTCGGGCTTAAAGTCGAGCGCACAGACCTGCAGAACATGGTTTACGTAGCCGATTTTGCCGAACGCAAGAAAAAGATGGAGGAATTGGGAGACTGCTTCGTGATCATGCCGGGCGCCTTCGGCTCACTCGACGAACTTTTCACCTGCGCCTGTGACAGAGCCCTGCGCAAACATCTGAAACCTATTTACGTCCTTGACACCAACGGATACTATGCTCCACTGCAGCAGATGATAAACAACATGTTCAACTGCGGCTTCATTGTGGAGGAACTCAGGACCATAATCAAGTTCATCCCAACGGT
>JAGHUC010000061.1 GCA_018065035.1 Candidatus Egerieousia equi
TTCTTTGAGACGCCGCATCATACTACCTGCGGAGGCATTGCTTACCATTCCGAGGCAATACCGCAGGAAACCATGATGACCATCATAGCCCGTCAGTTCGCACTTATGACGGAGAACGGCTATGAGAACTATGTGTGCAGCTGCATTACATCGTTCGGTTTGTACACCGAAGTCATGGAGGACTGGAGAAATTTCCCTGAACTTGAAGCAAAGATTAGGGAGAATCTCTGGAAGGCCACAAAAAGGGAGTTCAAGGTTCCGAAATACCTTGCCCATGCCAGCGATATCATTTACAAGTTCCGCAATGAGATAGCCGAAAGGGCAAAGTTCAGGCTTGTGAACAGATACACAGGCGAACCGCTCAAGGTGGTTGAACACATTGGATGCCATTATGCCAAGATGTTCCCGTCCAAGGGTGTTGGTGGTGCGGAATATCCTTACGTGCTTGCGGGAATGATAGAAAGCTGGGGCGGTGAGGTCATAGATTATCCGGAAAGAAGGCATTGCTGCGGATTCGGTTTCAGACAGTATCTGGTAAAGGCCAACAGGGGTTATTCAATGTCGAACACATACAAGAAGTTCGAATCCATGGAACCGTTCGAGCCTGATATGATAATCACCAACTGCCCGGGATGCCCGTATTTCCTGGACCGCTGGCAGTACGTGATTGCAGAGCAGACAGGAAAGACTTATGGCAAGGACGGTTATGGCATTCCTGTATTCACATACGAGGAGGTTGCCGGCCTGGTTCTTGGATATGACCCTTGGGACCTCGGACTGCAGACACATCAGGTTGCCGTTGAGCCTCTGCTGGACAAGATAGGCATTCCTTACAAAGCTGAAGACAAATACAAGGGAGCCGGTGGAAAGATTATTGCACCGCCTGAGTTTCCTATGAATATAAAGTGCTGCTAAGAGCGGCTGAACTTATTGATTATGAAAGAAAACGTAGTTGTGATTGGCGGTGGAGCCAGCGGTCTGGAGGCATCGCGCAGATTGAGGGACCTGGGTTACATTCCTGTTCTAATTGAAAAGGATGCATCTCTGGGCGGACATCTTGCACATTGGAACAGACTGTTCCCGCAGATGATATCTGCCAAGGATGTGCTGGACCCGCTTATCTCGGATCTTGACGGCATAAAATACTTCACATCAACGGAGGTTGTGTCAATCAACAGACTCAAGGATACATACGTTGTGAAGTTCTCCAACGGACTTTCCGCACAGGTCAGGTGCATTCTGGTAACCACCGGTTTCCAGCTGTTCCCTGCTCAGAAGAAGCAGGAATACGGATATGGCATATATGACCGCGTGATTACCAACGCAGATCTGGAGAACTATTTCAATACAGGCAAGGATGAGCGTGTGATGAATCCGGAGGTTATAGGTTTCGTCCACTGCGTGGGCTCGCGTGATGAGAAAGCCGGCAACAGACAGTGCTCCAAGGTTTGCTGCGCCACGGCTGTGAAGCAGGCAATGGAAATAAAGGAGAAATTCCCTGATGCCATTGTATATTGCTTCTACATGGACCTCAGGATGTTCGGACGCGGTTACGAGGATATGTATCTCAA
>JAGHUC010000005.1 GCA_018065035.1 Candidatus Egerieousia equi
CAGATATATCCGTCAGGCACCCTGCGTGCAACCCAGACCGCGCCTCTTCTTTTGTTCACGCCTTTCCTGTCAAGCTCCACGCCCTTGCCTATGATTTCCATTATCCAGGCCTCATTCTTGTCCGCAATGGAGAAGGTCTCGCCCTCGGAAGCATAGCCGTATGTATCCATAAGCTCAACTATTGTCTTTATTGCCTCCCTTGCACTTGCGGCTCTCTGGAGCGTGATGTATATGATTGAACCGTAGTCCATGCCGCCGGTGGTGTCAACCAGTTCCTCGCGGCCTCCGAAAGTTGTTTCAGTTATAATGAGCTGATGCTCGTTCATATTGCCCATTGTGGAGTATGTCCTGGCCACCTGTGAAATCACGCCCAGAGGCCTTCCGCCTGTGTCCCACTCGCTTATCTGAATCTTTGCACCTTTCTTGAAGACTCCGCCGGGAACGTAATAGAGCTCACCATACTGCACGTGGGAATCAGCGGCATAGCTCACCAGCACGGAACCGTCGGTAGATGCTCCGCGACTAACAATTATGTTAGTACAGGCATCCGCTTTCTGAGCGCATCCAAAAAACAGCAGAGAAACCAAAAGAGAAATTTCAGACAAATATTTTACCATAATAAAAGCAATATGTTTTAATTAATCATAAAAACGAGCCGGTGGATTTAAAAAAGTAAAAAATAAAGCAAATCATTATCCGGCACCGACTTATGCAATCGGGAAACAAAGTTAAGCAAAATAGTCTTTTGCACATATTTTTTTGATAACTTGCCATTCGTTATGAAAAGAGAAAGCTTTGGAGGAAAATTCGCCGTTCTTGTGGCAATGGTTGGTTCGGCAGTAGGGCTGGGCAACCTCTGGAGGTTCCCGTACCTTGTAGGAAGGAACGGAGGAGCCGCATTCATTATAGTATATCTGGTGATTGCACTCATAATATGCCTGCCTATCATGCTGTCCGAAGAGATAATCGGACGCAGAAGCGAATCCAATGTATACGGAGCGTTCAGCAAGCTGGCGCCGAAGTCGAAATGGAACATAGTAGGAATAATATGCCTGATCACCCCTATACTTATAATGAGTTTCTACTGTGTTGTCGGCGGATGGATTATCTATTACTTGATGCAGTCCTGCACCTTCCATCTTGTCCATGGAGGCGCAACTGACCCTGAGATGTTCAGCAAGCTGGCCACCCAAACCTGGACTCCGATGATATATGCAGTCATCTTCCTGTTCCTCACAGGATTCATTATTTCAAGAGGTGTGCAGAAAGGAATAGAAAAATACTCTAAATTCCTCATGCCGCTTCTTTTTTTCTGCACTCTTGGCATTGCCATTTACAGCATGACCCTGCCAGGATCCTCCGAAGGACTGCGATTCCTTTTCAAGCCGGACTTTTCCAAACTTTCCCTGAATGCCATTTTTGAGGCACTGGGACAGGCTTTCTTCTCCCTTAGCCTGGGGTCAGGTCTGGTGATTACCTACTCTTCCTATATAAAAAAGAACGAGTCGCTTGTTTATACGGCCTTTTCCACATCAATCATGGACACCATATTTGCCTTGCTTGCAGGAATGGCCATAATGCCGGCCGTGTTCGCTTTCGGCATGGAACCTTCACAAGGTCCGAGCCTGATATTCATAACCATTCCTCTCATTTTCGCAAAGATGACAACCGGACCGATTGTGGCTGTGATCTTCTTCTTCGTTGTATTCGTTGCTGCAATCACTTCTTCAATTTCATTGCTGGAAATAGTCACATCCTTTGCCTGTGACCAGTACGGATGGTCAAGAAAGAAAGCGGTCATAATCATTACCTCGCTTGTTGTGCTGCCATTGATGGTAATCTGCTCATTGTCAACAGGCGTTCTTTCGAACTTCGCAATATTCGGCAAAAACATATTCGACCTGTTCGATTATGTTTCCGCCAATGTCTGCATGATTCTTTGCGCTCTGGCATTCGTGATATTCGTTGGATGGAAGCTCAAATACGAATCTGTTGAAGATGAATTAAGCAATCACGGCTCTCTCAGAATCAGTCCCGCCCTTATCAAGACTCTTTTCTTCCTGATAAAGTGGGTGGCCCCTATTGCCATATCCGCAATCATTGCAATGAATTTCATATAGTTATTGAACATAACCCAGGGTGGCAATGCTTATGCTGCAGTTGAAGTGCTGCAGCAGGACTGTGGCGCAGGCATCAAGCGTTGCGCCCGTAGTCAGCACATCATCAACCAGCAGGACATGCTTTCCTTCCAGCAGGGCCCTGTTCCTTTCCGAGTCCTTTGCGCCGAACGCATCCCTCACATTCAGCCAGCGCTCAGTCCTGTCCTTCCTGGTCTGGGTCCTTGTAGCACTTTTTCTATACAGCACTTGCGATAGTACCTTACATTTTTTCACAACACCGCCATTCCTGCCGGACAATGATGCATCAGCCTCAGCTGCGGCTTCATTCCAGCCCCGGCATATTCCGCGTGCAATCACCTCGCTTTGATTGTAACCGCGCTTGAGTCTGCGCCTCCAGTGCAGCGGCACAGGAATCACAAAGTCTATGAATTTGTCAACGCTTGATGCACATTCCACTGCTCCGGCACTGTGCAAGTTAACCTGTGTGCCGGCACTGGGGCATGATGCCGATTGACAGGCAGCTAACAAGTCCGTGGAATCCTGCAAACAACTGGCTCCGGAGGAAAATGAGGCGTTGAATACCATCGAATTGAAAATGCGTCTGCCAAGCATTTCTCCGAGATAGAGTCCCAGAGAAACATTGTTGCAATACTTGATATTGTGAACCAGTTCCTTGTAACGGCCCTGATAGATGAATAAAGGCCATACCTGGTTCACTTGAACACGGCCCCAGAAACATTGCTGCGCAGCCTGAGGTGGCGTTTTCATGAAAGCGAATGGCATTTCCCAAAGACAGTCCCCGCACAGCTGTGTCATTCCATACGGTAATGGCTTCCCGCAAAGAACACACTTCCTGGGGAAGAACAAGGAGAGCACCGATCCCGCCAGCCA
>JAGHUC010000104.1 GCA_018065035.1 Candidatus Egerieousia equi
GAGAACGGTGTTCTTGACATGCACGTTCCGTATATGGGTTCATCAAAAAGTGCGGCATGGGGTGAACAAAGACAGGGAATTGATGTGGAGGCACAGAAAATCACCATTACCAGCCAGTATTACGACAAGAATGAGAGTTGGATCTATCAGTTCAATTTCATAAACGACAATAGAAAGGACAATAATACCTGCACAATAGAGATATACGATAACGGTAACGCAAATATAAGGGTTGAAAGCAATGGCAGGGACGCAATACAATATAGCGGAGAAATAAGATTCGAGTAGTATTAATTGAAATTCTGCAAACAAATGAAACTCACAATTGCATCACTATGTCTTGCGGCCCTGTTGGCAACAGGCTGCAGCAACAAGGAAAACAATCTGAATATTGTCCCGAAACCTGTAAGCGTTGAAATCAGGAACGGTGATTTTGAACTCCGCCCTGGATTGAAGATAATTTCAAACAATGTATTCTGTGCGGAATATCTCAAGGAATATCTCGTATGTGCGCCAGTAAACGATCTGAGCAGCATGATAGTTCCCATTGAGAACGAGGATATATGGAAAGAAAACAGGAACGGTGACAATTGTATCCTTCTTGTTCTGGATGAAAACTTCAAGCTTAATGGTTATTCCAACAATGAAGATGAACCAAGCGAAGCTTATGCACTGAATGTGAACAGGAAGAACATTACCATAACGGCGGCTTCACAGAGCGGTCTGTATTATGGTATTCAGACCTTGCTCCAGATGCTTCCTGCAAACGTTTACTGCAAGAATGAGGCTGATTCAACACAGCTGGAGAACTGGACAGTTCAGGCAGCGGATATCAAGGATTATCCAAGATATGCATGGAGAGGATATATGCTCGATGTTTCAAGGCAGTTCTTTGACATTGATTTCTGCTACAAGCTTGTTGACTGGATGAGTGCTCATAAACTCAACAAGTTCCACTGGCATCTTTCCGATGACAACGGTTGGAGGATTGAAATAAAGTCACATCCTGAACTCACTGAAAAAGGCGCCTGGAGAGGTCCCGGTGAAGTTCTTCCTGAAGCTTACGGTTCAGGCAAGAAAAGATACGGCGGATTCTACACACAGGATGATGTCAGAAAATTCGTTGAATACGCACAGGACAGAGGTATTGAAATCATTCCTGAAATTGATATGCCGGGCCATAGCAAGGCTATAGTAAGCGTATATCCTTGGGCAGGATGCACCAATCCTTCCGAATTCGTGAGCGTGAACGGTGAAACAAAGAATATTCTTTGTGTAAGCAATGACAAGGTTTACACATTGATAGATGATATAATCGGCGAGCTTGCGGAACTTTTCCCTGGTAAATACATTCATATTGGCGGTGATGAAGTTCAGTTCAAGAACTGGGAGGAATGTCCTCATTGCCAGGCTTTCATGAAGGAAAACGGCTGGGATGAAGAAAGGGAGCTGCAGAGATATTTCGTGAGGAAAATGGATGAGATAGTTTCCTCTCACGGAAAAATAATGTGCGGATGGAGTGAGATTGCAGATATGGATCTGAAGAACAACAAGGGCAAGAGCGAGGATGAAATAAAACGCACTTTCTCAGATCAGACCATTCTCTGGGCATGGAAGGAAAACACCCAGTGCATTGATTTCCTCAAGACAGGATATCCTACAGTATTCCAGATAGCTCAATACAGCTATTTCGATATGAAGTATTCAGAGTTTGAAAGAGGTCATACCTGGGCTTCAATTGTTTCCCTTGAGAAAGCATACGCTATTAATCCTGAAAAAATGGTTGATTCACTATCGCAGGTGGAATATGGAAAGCCTGCAAGTGAAAAGGAGAAGTCTTATATAAAAGGTTTGCAGTGCGGTCTGTGGTGCGAGCTGCTCAACAAGCCTGCAAGGTTTGCTGAATATCAGTTCTTCCCGAGAGCCTGCGCTCTGGCTGAATCTGCCTGGACAAATGAGAACAGCAAGAATTATGAAGACTTCTACGGAAGAATGCAGAAAAAGCATTTTGAAAGACTTTACAATATGGGTATAGCCTTCAGGGTTGAGCCTCCATTGGTTGTATATGAAAATGGAAAGCTCATTGGTAAATCTGACTATATAATAAGGTATACCTGCGATGGTGGAAGTATTCCTGACTCATCTTCACCTGTCATGGACGGACCTATTGAAACGGATACACCTAATATGTACAGGTTCGCCGCTTTTTACAAGGATGATCTAAAGAGCATTACTATGCTGCCACAAGGAATTGCACCTGCTGAATATCTCAATCCTGAAACAAGCATTGAAACATCTTTCAAGGCAGAAGTGAAAGGTTTTCCTATGTCCAATATCACTGATTATGATTTCAGCACATACTGGAGAACGGAAAGGATGGCCAGAAAAGGTGATTACATAACTTACAGATTTGCGGAACCTGTGGAGTGCAGCAGAATAGTTGTTGAGAGCGGTATTCCAAATATTGACATGTACGGCATAACCGATGGATATGTTGAATACAGCTGTGATGGAATCTCCTGGGTGAAAGCCAATGATTTCGTTGATAATGTATCTGTTATTGACAATAGGGAGAATAGATTGAAAATCAGTGCTGTACGTATTGTTTTCACAGATTCCAACGATGGTTTGAACGTTAGTGTGCAGGATTTGAAGATAGAGAAGTAATAACTATTGAAAAAATGTTGAAAAGTTCAATACTTATCAACAATGAGTGTTTATAAATATTGAAAAATAAATTTTGCAAATTCATTCACGTAAATGCATATAATTATTTGATGCAAGTGCAAATTATTTCTTAACAAAAAATAAAATTTTATCAACATTGGAACTAACATTCATTGATGATGTAAATTTTAAACGTTAAAAAATATATCCGCTTGTTTCCAGTATCTTTCATCAGTATTGAATTCTGCAAATAAATTTATCAACATATCAACAGGCAATTATAAACACTAAAAGAATTTTTAAAGAATTTTATATTTATTGTTATGGATGTTTTTGATCCCAGAAAAGTATCCGAGACTTCTGAAAAGGATATAGAAGGTTTCATCCGTCCTCATGAATTCAACGAATTCTCAGGACAGGACAAAATCCTTCAGAATCTCAAGATATTTGTAAAGGCGGCAAAACTCAGGGGTGAGTCTCTGGATCATGTGCTTCTGCACGGACCTCCTGGACTTGGCAAGACCACTCTTGCCAATATCATAGCCAATGAGCTTGGAGTGAATCTGAAGGTTACAAGCGGACCTGTTCTTGACAAACCTGGTGATCTTGCCGGCATACTTACAAGTCTTGAGACAGGAGACGTGCTTTTCATTGATGAGATTCACAGGCTTCAACCCATAGTTGAGGAATATCTTTATTCCGCAATGGAGGATTTCAGGATAGACATAATGATAGACAAGGGTCCTGGAGCAAGAAGTGTTCAGATTGCTCTCAATCCTTTCACCTTGGTTGGTGCAACAACAAGAAGCGGTCTGCTTACATCTCCTTTGAGAGCAAGGTTCGGAATAAAGTGCCAGCTGGAGTATTATGATGCGGAAGTTCTTCAGAAGATAATAATGAGGAGCGCTTCCATACTCAACATAAAGGCTGAACTTGACGCCGCCCTTGAAATTGCTGTAAGAAGCAGAGGTACTCCAAGAATTGCAAATGCATTGTTAAGAAGAGTAAGGGATTTCGCCCAGGTTGAAGGAAACGGTATAATAAATCTTGAAATTACCAGGTACGCCCTTGATGCCTTGAACATTGACAAGAAAGGACTTGACATGATGGATAACAAGATATTGACAACCATCATAGACAAGTTCAACGGCGGTCCTGTTGGAATAAATACAATAGCAACGGCAGTAGGGGAGGATGCAGGTACAATCGAGGAGGTTTATGAACCATATCTTATAAAGGAAGGATTCATACAGAGAACTCCAAGAGGAAGGGAAGCCACAGACCAGGCGTATGCTCATCTTGGAAGAACAAGAAACAGTCTGTACAAGGATACTTTGTTTGAGTAAAAGAATTAATTTTGTAAAACTATCGCAGTAAAATATAAGAATATGAAAAGCAGTTTTTTTAAAGTGGTGCTGGTTGCAGCCGTTCTAATGGTTTCATCAGATATTTTTGCCTGTACATCGGCAATCTTTACAGGTAAGGTAACTCCCGACGGAAGACCTCTTCTCTGGAAACACAGGGATACAGGTGAACTGAACAACAGAATACAGTATTACAAGGGTGAGAAATATAGTTTCCTTGCTCTGGTGAATTCTCCTGAGGCTTATGATTTCAAGGAGGCATGGAGCGGTACCAATGAGGTTGGTTTTTCAATAATGAATACCGCATCCTACAATCTCAAGGATGATGATGTAGATGACAGCAAGATGGATCATGAGGGTGAAGTAATGTGGAAGGCTCTTTCAACCTGCAGAACCTTGAAGGATTTCGAGAAGATGCTTGACAAACTTCCAAGACCAATAGGTGTTGAAGCCAATTTCGGTGTCATTGACGCTGAAGGCGGTGCAGCTTATTATGAGGTTAATAATCACAAATGGGTGAAGATTGATGTGAATGATCCTAAGGTTGCCCCTATGGGTTATCTTACATATACCAATCATTCATATACCGGCAGATTGAATGAAGGCAGCGGTTATGAAAGATACACCAATTCTGACAATATCATCAAGACTGCTATTGCACGTGCCGAGAAGATAACTCCTGAATTCATTTTCACAAAGCTTGACTGCTCATACAATAATGAAATACTAGGAATAGACCTTGTAAAGGAGAATTCAAAGGCTGGTGAAGGTCTGCTTCAGAGAGGAACAGGTTTCTTTGTAGACCAGGACTTCATTCCAAGAAGAAGCACATCGGCAATGATAATAGTTAAAGGTGTGAAAGCTGGTGAGAATCCGCTCAATACAGTAATGTGGACAATGCTCGGTTATCCTGCAACAGCCACTCCGGTTCCTGTATTTGTAAAGGCAGGTGAAAACCAGCCTGTTTATATGGTTGCAAGGGAGAACAAGGATGTCAAGGAATATGACAAGCTGCTCAAGTTCAGAAATTATGAAATTTCCGAAAAGAATTCCGTTATGTGTGACTATTCACTTCTTTTCAAGAAGGATATTTTCTGCATAAGCAGGGGTAACGGCAAGGATTATTTCAATTTCAACAAGGTTTACAATCCGTACGGAACAGGTTACATGCAGCAGCTTTCCGAACTCAATTCAATAATTTTCAGAGAAGGCAGCGTTCTTGTTGAAAAGAACAGGGACAAGGAGTATGACAAGGAAGCTTTCAATGTCTTCTATGAGAAGATTGGAAAAATGATTATTGAAAATTATACAAAGTTGCTTGAAAAATAATCTTATTGAAATATTCTCGCAGAATCCCGCAATATCTTTGTTGCGGGATAATCTGTGTAACGGGGGTTCTGAAAGGCACTCCATTTATCTTAAAGGACTTCACGCCAGTGCAAAATCATTTGCATTGGCTTCTTTGCTTGAACAGGACGGTGGAAGGACCCATCTTGTAATCATGCCCGACAAGGATGAAGCGTCAAGAATATGCAATGACCTTTACTCACTTTCAAACAAGGATGAGATATTCTATTTTCCGGCTGTAAGAAGTCAGTTCTCAAAGATTGAAAACATAAGGGGAGCCAGTTCAAAGGTACAGCGCGGAGCGGCGGTTGCAGCTCTGATGGAGGAAGGCCGCAAGGCTAATACTGTAATAGTCAGCTGGCCTGCTGCTCTGGAGGAAAAGATAAAGGACTGCAAGGAAGTCAGGAAAAGTCTTTTGAAAATAAGTGTGGGAGATTCGCTCACCCACGATTTCATAAAGGAGGTATTTCTCAACAGCGGATTCACAAAGGTTGATTTTGTAACCCAACCGGGAGAATTTGCCTTGAGAGGCGGTCTTGTTGATATATTCTCCTACGGAAACGATTTTCCATACAGAGTTGATTTCTTTGGCAACAGCGTTGAAAGCATACATGTCTTCAATTATGACACCCAGCGTTCTGTGAAGGAAGTTTCCAGTGTGGAAATACTTCCCGACATAACAGAGGACTCCGCGCAGTCACAGAGCTCTTTCATTTCAATTTTTGAAATGCTTCCCCCTGATGCCGTTTTATGGACAGACCAGCCGGAAAGCTGCATCTCCTCTTCCTTCTATTCTTATTTTTCCACTTGCGATAGTATATTCTTCAATTCCTGCGATTCAGCTTCGGCACCTTCATTTGACCGCATAATTGAATTCAACACCCTTCCCCAGCCGGCCTTCAACAAGAATTTCCAGCTTCTTGACCAGGATATAAACTCCCTGATGGAACAGGATTTCAAGGTATTCATAAGTTCAGGCAACACAAAGCAGTTCGAGAGGTTAAGGAACATTTTTTCAAACATACACAGCGAGGATTACACAGTCCCATCATATTCCAGCAGATTCGAGGAGCTTGATTTTTCCATTTCAGGAGGCTTCATTGACAAGGACACCCGCCTGTGCATATACACAGACCATCAGATATTCCAGAAATATCACAGAATAAGACTTTTAAGAGAAGTAGCACCCAGCCAGAGAATGACCATCAATGAACTTAATTCACTTACGATAGGTGATTATATAGTTCATATAGATCACGGAGTGGGAGTGTTCGGCGGCCTTGTGAAAACCAATGTCAACGGTCAGATACAGGAGGCAATAAAGATAGTTTACAAGGATAACGATGTAGTGCTTGTTTCAATACACGGAATACATCGTATCAGCAGATACAAGTCAAAGGACGGAACACCGCCAAAGATCTTCAAGCTTGGCAGCGGAGCCTGGGAAAAACTCAAGAACAACGCCAAGAGCAAGGTCAAGGACATAGCAAAGGACCTTATTAAACTTTATGCGCAGAGAAAGGCTGCAAAAGGCTTTTCATTCTCGCCTGACAGTTTCCTCCAGACTGCTCTTGAAGCAGGTTTCATGTACGAGGATACACCTGACCAGGTAAAGGCGAATTCCGCCATAAAGAGCGATATGGAGAAGGAATATCCTATGGACAGGCTGGTGTGCGGAGATGTTGGTTTCGGAAAAACGGAACTTGCAATAAGGGCCGCGTTCAAGGCAGTTGCCGACAGCAAGCAGGTTGCCGTGCTTGTTCCTACAACAATACTTGCCCTGCAGCATTTCCAGACCTTTTCTTCAAGGCTCAAGGATTTTCCTTGTTCCATTGAATATCTGAGCCGTTTGAGAACGGCAAAGGAAATAAAGAGTACGCTTGAAAACCTGAAGACAGGAAAAACCGACATAATAATTGGAACCCACAGGCTGCTCAACAAGGAAGTGGTGTTCAAGGATCTGGGACTTCTTATCATAGATGAGGAGCAGAAATTCGGTGTTGCAGCAAAAGAAAGGCTCAAATCCTTGAAACTTAACGTTGATACGCTTACTCTTACAGCAACGCCTATTCCAAGGACACTTCAGTTCTCCTTGCTGGGAGCGCGTGACCTTTCAATAATAAACACTCCTCCACCAAACCGCCAGCCGGTTCATACCGAGGTGATAAATTTTGACGAGGATATAATCCGTGAGGCCATCGTAAGTGAAATAGAAAGGGGAGGACAGGTATATTTCATACATAACAAGGTTGAGGATATAATGTCAGTTGCAGGCATAATAAGCAGGCTCTGCCCTCAGGCGAGGATATGTGTGGGTCATGGCCAGATGGAGCCAAAGCTCCTCGAGCAGAAAATGCTTGACTTCATAGCCGGGGATTATGATATTCTTCTTGCAACAACCATCATAGAGAACGGAATAGATGTTCCAAACGCCAATACAATGATTATCAATGGTGCCCAGAATTTCGGACTGAGCGATCTGCATCAGCTCAGGGGCAGGGTGGGGCGTTCCAACATCAAGGCGTACTGTTATCTCATAGTTCCGTCAATGGCCGCAATCAGTGACGATGCCAGAAGAAGGATAAGGGCTATTGAGTCGTTCTCCGATCTTGGCAGCGGATTCAACATTGCAATGCAGGACCTTGACATAAGGGGAGCAGGGAACCTCCTGGGTGGAGAGCAGAGCGGATTCATTGCCGACATGGGATTCGAGACATATCAGAAGATACTCAACGAGGCACTTGTTGAAATGAGACAGGAAGCCGGAATTGAGGAAAGCAAGGAAGAGACTGAAGTTGAATATGTATCCGATTGTACAATAGACACTGATCTCGAGCTTCTCATACCTGACAGTTATGTGAACAGTGTGCCGGAGAAGATAAGGCTGTACAAGGAACTGGATGCCATGACGGAGGAAGGGCAGGTTGATTCGTTCATAAAGGAGATGGAGGACAGGTTCGGACCTGTTCCTTCACAGCTGTATCAATTGACCTTCATAGTGAAACTGAGAAAACTCGCAATAAGCCTCGGTTTCGAGAAGATTGTGATAAAGAGCGGAATAATGCTCATATATTTTACAAAGAACCAGAACAGTCCGTTCTATCAGAGCAGTCTGCTTGCTTCACTTATGAATTATGTGAACAACAATCCAAGCAGATTCCAGGCAAAACTTGAAAAAGACAAGTTTTATTTGAAGATTAGCAAGGTAAATAACGTAGAAAAAGCGTTTGATGTTGTAAGTCAAATGAAAAAAGCAGTATCTTTGTAAGTTTAGGAATGTAATGTAAGATTTACCAAAGGAATGAATTATTTGATAGACCTTGGAAATACAAGCTGCAAAGTGGCTTTTGAGGAAGACGGGGTGATTGGGGAATGCCACAGAAGCAAACCGGGACAGAATATACAGAATTTCATTGTTTCAAAGGCTAAGCAGAGAATAGCCATGGGAGATGAAATAGATGTGATAGTATTCTCCAATGTCAGGCTGAACGATGAGGAATTGAATGCGCAGCTTGCAGGTCTGTGCCGCAAGTTCATTCTTCTGGATGTTGAAACGGAGCTTCCGCACAATCTGGACTATAAATTCAATCCGGAAGGAATGGGAGCCGACAGAATAGCCGGTGCGCTGGCCGTTGCCTGTCTGTTCAAGGGTCAGGATTGCATGAAATTTGATTTTGGCACAGCCATAACTATAGATTTCATAAACAAGGAAGGTTCGTTTACCGGTGGAAACATATCCCTGGGAATGAGAAGCCGTTTCAAGGCTCTCAAGGATTATACAAGAAGATTGCCGTATCTGTCGGCTCCTGTTGATGAAATACCCGATCAGGGACTGGAAATTTACGGTTCAATGAGTGCCGGAATCGTTTTTGGCATTATGTTTGAAGTTGAGGGATATATGAACAGATATCCTGGAAAGACATTCATTTTCACAGGCGGTGATGCTTTTTATTTTGCAAAGAAAATGAAAAACGCCATATTTGCCTGCCCGAATCTGGTACTTATGGGATTGGCTCAAATTGCTGATTATTATGCAGAAAAAAATTAGTTTGAAAATAGTATCTCTGATGGCGTTTCTGTTTGCCACATTTTCCCTTAACGGGCAGAATGTTGACGGTGTGAACACCTGCACGCCATATTCAATGTTCGGTTTGGGCGAACTCTCTGATGCCACCCATGCTACAAGCAAGGCTATGGGCGGGATAGGTGTTGGAGTAAGGGATAACAGATTCATCAATATAATGAATCCGGCTTCCCTTACAGCAAGGGATACATTGTCATTCATGTTCGATGTTGGTTTTGCGCAGAGGAACATAGTTTCAAAGAACGCATCCACAAAATCAGCCTACAATACAGGAACTATCCAGAGCCTGGTTTTCTCAACACCTCTTTACCACAAGTCAGCACTTGCATTCGGAGTTGTTCCATTCTCCGACATGGGCTACGATGTTGAGAATTATGAGAACGATCCCAAGATACTGGCAAATTACGGTGATGTGCAGTATAATCAATATGGAAGCGGTTCATTGTATCAGGGATTCATTGCAGGAGCTTTTGACTGGGGCGAGCATCTTTCATTCGGTGCCCAGGCCGGTCTGTATTTCGGCTCGCTTGACAGACACAGTGATATAGCTTTCAACACTCAGGAATCAATGAACAGCACAACAAGTTACTGGACATACGAACCATACGGCTACAGTTTGAAACTTGGTGTTCAGTACCGTAGCCTGATGGGTGAGAACCAGGATGGTATGCTCACAGTCGGTGCAACCTGGAGGCTGTCTTCAAAAATGCGTGGCGATGATGAGAGTTATTTTGTTTCGGCCACACATATGGGAAATCTTGATACAGCATATTACTATAAGGAAAGGCTGGTTGTTGATGTCCCTTACGAACTGGGCTTCGGTATTTCCTACAGGAAGGTCGACAAATGGATGGCGGGACTGGATGTGAAGTACAGCAAGTGGAGCGGCAATTCATCATTGTCTACAAAAGGTCTGGACGTTTCTCTTCAGAATGCCGGTTCCGTTCGTGCCGGTTTTGAGTTCGTCCCTAACAGATATGATATAAGATATTATTTCAAGAGAATCACATACAGGTGCGGAGTTTACTATGACCGTTCCTACTTGAGAATGAACGGGCAGAGCATAGATGCCAAGGGTATTACCCTGGGATTCTCTTTCCCTGTGAACAGGTTGTACAATGCATTCAACCTTGCCGTTGATTTCGGACAGAGGGGAACAACAAGCAAGGGCCTTGTAAAGGAGAACTATGTGAATTTTACGCTGAACATAAGCCTGCATGACCTATGGTTCATAAAACAGTTGTATCAGTAGAAAAAATAAAACAATAATAAATAATAACTACATCTTACAAAATCATGAAAAAATTGAATAAATTTTTATTGGTAGCAGCACTGATGATGGTTGCAAGTACACTTTCTTTTGCTCAGGGACGTTACGGCAAGGATAGTGCGGAGTGTGTTAACGCGCTTAATTTCTACAAGAACTTCATGGATCAGGGTAATATGTCCGAGGCAAACTACCATTTCCAGAATGCTTTCAAGTACTGTCCTCCAAAAGTGAGCCAGAACCTTTTCATCAATGGTGCAAAGATCATGAAATCACTCCTTCAGAATGAAAAGGATGCAGCAAGAAGAGCAAGACTTATTGATACACTTATACTTATCAATGATGTTCGTGCCAACAACTTCCCAAAGAACGCTCTCAAGGCAAAGGAGGCTCAGCTGAGGGATATCATGACCTATTATCCACAGGACGATCCTGCAGTCATTGACAAGATTGATGAGTTCCATAAGATGGCAGGCGTGAAGATGAATCCTGATTTCTATCTTGCAGCCCTTGACAGAGCAATCAATCTCTACAAGGCAGGCAAATACACAGATGACCAGGTCATCTCAACATACACAAAGTTCAGCCCATACATTGAGGAGCTGGTTGCAGCTGATGGAAGCGAGCTCAATCTCTCAACCCAGAAATCTTTCGAGAACATGTTCATTGTAAGCGGTGTTGCAAACTGTGACAATCTTGTAAAGGTATTCGGACCAAGAGTTAACGCCAATCCTAATGACCTTGACCTTGCAAAGTCAGTTGCAAAGATGCTTTCAAGTGCTGAATGTATTGATACAGACCTTTTCTTGAAGACCGTTACAACAATGCATCAGCTTGAGCCTTCATACGCATCTGCAAAACTTCTTTACAAGTTGTACAGAAGCAAGGACAATGATGAGAAAGCTCTTACATATCTCCAGATGGCTGTTGAGAGCCCTGATGTTGTAGCAGCCGAGAAAGGCTCTCTCCTCTATGAGATGTCAATGCTCTACTTCAAGGCAAAGAACAACGGCAAGGCTGTAATGTATGCAAAGCAGGCTGCTGATTCAGATGCAAGCTATGCAGGCAAGTGCTACATGCTTATGGGTACAATCTGGATGCAGGTTAAATGCACAGGTGATGAAATGGATGCAAGAGCCAAGTTCTGGGTAGCTACAGATTACTTCCAGAAGGCCAAGGCAGCTGATGCAACAATAGCAGATGAGGCCGACAAGCTTATGTCACAGTGCCGCGTTTACTTCCCTAAGGTTGAGGATGCATTCATGTATGATCTTCAGAACGGCAGCCCATATTCAATCAGCTGCAGCGGTATGAGTGCAAGCACAACAGTAAGAACAAACAAATAACAATAGTTATCCTGAAATACATGGGGGCTGGCTGGATAATTGTCCGGCCAACCCTTTGTGGTTATAATCGATTATAAAAAACAGAACTCTTGAAGTCATTTTTATCATATTTCATATTGGGAGCATTGCTGTGTCTGGTAATGCCATCGTGTGTGAAAAGAGAAAAGAGCGGAGAGAACAGCGATGTGAACTCCGTGCCGCGTCAGGTGATAGAGGATATGTATTTCGTCCAGTCAAAGAATGGCAATATGGAGGTGAGGGTCTCAACTCCGAGGATGGAAAGGTATAAGAACGACAGCACGAAAGTGGAGTACGAATGTTTTCCACAGGGCGTCCATCTCTATGGTTACAATGAGGAGGGTATGCTGGAGAGTGAGATTTATTCCGACAATGCAAAGCATACCACGCACTTTGAAGAAGAGAAATGGGAGGTTTTCGGTAATGTTGTCATACATAATTTCATAAATGAGCAGTTGCTGGAAACAGATACCCTGTACTGGGACAAATACGAGCATACCATTTATACTGACTGCTATGTGAAAATGCACTCGCCTGCCGGGTTCATGCAGGGTTATGGTCTGCGCAGCGATGAAATGGCCAGAAATGCTCAGCTGCTCAAGCCGTTTGATGCATACGGGCTGGTAAATGGAGTGGAGCAGGTGCCTGATACCGTGAATTTTGTAGGGCCAAGGCAGCCAGTAATCAGGCATAATCCATTGAAAATAAATTAATGGTGAAAAATTGTTATTTTTTATTAACTTCGCAGTTCTATTTTGAGAAGATTATAAATTATTAAAAACATATAAAAATGGCAGTTCTTGAAAAAATACGCGTAAAGTTAGGTGTATTTATTACAGTGCTCATAGCTGTGGCACTGTTGTCCTTTATCATTGATCCAAGTCAATTGGAATCTACATTGCAGATGTTCTCATCAAAATACGATGTGGGCAAGATGAATGGTAAATCAGTTTCTTACAGGGAATTCCAGAAGAAAACCGATTTCTTCAATGAGATTTACCAGATGACCAATGGCAATGCAGACGCTGAGAATCAGACAGAGATAGTAAGCAATATGGCCTGGGAGGATGTAATCAACAACCTCGTTATCATGCCGGCTGTTGAGAAGGCAGGCTTGAAGATAGGTTCCGCAGAGATTACAGAACTCACACAGGGATCGCACATTTCACCTGTACTTGCTCAGAATCCTTTCTTCGTTGATGAGAACGGAAACTATGACAAGACCAAACTCAGCCAGATGATTCAGGCGTCTTCAAGCGATCAGAGCGGAAAACTTGGAATGTACTGTTCACATATAGAGAAAACCATAGTTCAGACCGGTCTTCTCTCAAAATATTATTCATTGCTTCAGCAGAGCCAGATAATCACACCTCTTGAGCTTGAAAGAATGCTTGAGGAAAGCAACACAACATACAATGTTGATTTCACAATGATTCCTATGACAGCTGTTGATTCTTCAATTGTTGTATCTGACTCAGAAATCAAGGATTACTACAATGCAAGGAAGAACATGATGAAACAGCCTGCAAGCAAGGATGTTGAGTATGTTGTATGGGAGGTTCTTCCTTCTGCAAGCGATATTGAGTTTGCAAATTCAGAAATGACAAAAGCTTATCCTGAGTTTGTATCTGCAGACAATATGAAGAATTTCCTTGCAAGGAACTCTGATATCACTTTCAATCCTGCATATTTCACCGCTCAGCAGTTCACCTCTCTCAGTGCAAGCATAGCTGATTTCTTCGAGTCCAATCCTCAGGTTGGTGCTTTGATGGAGCCATTCCAGGAAGGAAGTGATTTCTATGCTGTAAAGGTTATGGACATAAAGAACATGCCTGACTCAGTATTTGTAAAACACGTTCTTCTTCAGGGAGATGCTGCACAGAAAGCTGATTCACTCATGACTGTGGCTCAGAAGAGCAATGATGATTTCGTAGCAGTGGCAGCAGCATGGTCTGCCGACAAGAACCCTAATGTTGAGGAAGCCGGCGATCTCGGATGGATGACACAGCAGTATATGCTTCCTGGCTTTGAGGAAGTGTTGAACCTTCCTGTTGGCAAGGTGGCACAGATGACCACACAGTATGGTACACACCTTGTAAAGGTTACCAAGGCTACTGAAGCTCACAAGAAATATCAGGCAGCTGTTCTTAAGAAAGAGGCTGTGGCAGGCAAGCAGACATATGCTGAGTATTATTCAAAGGCAAATGACCTTGCAACCGCAAGCAATGGCAAATATGAAGCATTTGACAAATATGTAAAGGAGAACAATCTTACAGTATATCCTGCAGTGAATGTCCTTCCTGCTTCAAGAACATTTGCAAATTATGAAAGAGCCCGCGAGATTGTACGTTGGGTGAATGAAAACAAACCTGGTTCAGTGTCACCTATCCTTTCACTTGACAACAAGTACTATTTCGTACTGGCAGTTACTGGCGCTCACGAAGAAGGTCAGGTTCCTATGAGTCAGGTTGCTCCACAGATCAGGCAGACACTTGCAGCTGAAAAGCAGATTGCAAAGATGGCTGAGGAAAGCAAGGCAAAGGTTGCTGGAGCACAGAACCTGGATGAGCTTGCTCAGGCTCTTGGTTCAAGCGTAGTAAGCAGAACAGGTGTAGCGTTCAGTTCAACACAGCCACAGCAGATTGATGCAAGACTTCTCGGTGCACTTGCAAAGGCTCAGAAAGGTGTCATTGCCGGACCTGTTGAAGGTGAGATAGGTGTCATGTATTTTGTTGTGAATGATACAGAAAAAGGTTCTTTCATAACAGAAAACGACCTCAAGCTCAGAAAGGATCAGGAGTTCTCTTATATGGCAAGAATGATTCCTTTCATTCTTTCAGAGCAGGCCAACATTGTTGATACAAGATACAGATTCTATTAACAGACAGATACCACAATGAAAAAGGACTTTCGTTTTGCGAAAGTCCTTTTTTAATTATTCATGGAATAATATTATGATTCCAGATTATTGAAGACCTCAAGGCTTTTGATATTCACTTCCTTTCTGCAAAGAATAGCTTTAATCATGGAGTAGGAATGAGTATCTGATCCAACAAAGTCATACCATTTGTTCTTGATGAGCATTTCGGCTCTTTTCTGACTTTCTTTTCCGTACAATCCTGAAACCGATCCCAGATTCATCTGGAATTTCACATTCATTTCCTTAAGTCTTGCATAGTCCTT
>JAGHUC010000098.1 GCA_018065035.1 Candidatus Egerieousia equi
GGACATTGATAGTAAAGCACAGTATGTTGAGGTCATTATGAATGCAATTGATGAGGCAGAAGTGTTTTTGTTTATGTATTCCGCAGCTCATTCCCAAATTGATGATTATGAAAATGACTGGACGATACGCGAATTGAATTATGCAAAAGAGGAAGGTAAGATAATTGTATTCATACGAATAGATGATACCCCTTTTACAAAATGGTTCAAGTTCATGTTCCCACAGAAACAACAAGTTGATGGACAATCAGAATACTCAATAAATGCATTAGTAAAAGATTTACACAATTGGCTGAAAATCGATTCGCCAAATTATGCCATCATAGAATGCATGAATAATGACTTGACAATAACGCTTTGTAATAATAAAAAGAAAAATACGTCATTATTTCCTGGCGGTGTACAAGATATAGTGCATATTCATAAAAATCTTTATAGTTTCTCGAAGTTAAATAATCAGAGAAATGAACTGAAAGCGATTTTTGTATATCCTACTAATTAGGGTTTACTGAATTAATATTAATTAACTGTATATCAACAAAATAACCGATTGTTTTCTTGCTTATATGCAAGATTTTTAGTATCTTTGCATAGAAAAAAGCTTGCACTATGATAAGATATAACAGCCAAAGACAACTAACATTGGAGGGGTTTGAAACCCCGTTTGAGATGAATCTTGATCCATCTAACCGATGGGTTAAGTATGCCAACGAACTTCCTTGGGATGACCTCGTCAAGGTGTACTGCCGGCAAATGTCCTCCAAGATGGGTGCTGGTGCAAAGGATCCTCGTGTTGTGATTGGAGCATTGTTCATCAAGCATATCACGAAATTGTCCGATGAAGACACGATCGAGACAATAAAGGAAAACATCTACATGCAGTATTTCCTCGGCTTGTCTGGCTATACATATAAAAAGGTGTTCGACCCGACACTTTTCGTTCACATCCGCAAGCGACTTGGAATAAAGGAATTCAATGAGTTCACCGTTCTGCTGGAAGAAGTTGCGAAGCAACGTAAGGAGCAAGCAGCTATTCGTCAGGCAACTCAGGTGAACGAAGACAAACCGAAGTCGGAGGATAGCCATGGCAAGTCCAAAGACTCCAAGCCATCAAAGCCAAAGCCTGTCAGCAAGGATGCTGACCGCCAGACAAAGAAGACCGCTCCTGCAGATCAGCGCGAGGACTGTGTCAAGCTTGATGAGGACGGGCGCAAGCATAAAGGTGACATGCTGCTGGATGCGACAGCGTGCGTTGCCGACATAAAGTACCCAACCGACCTTGACCTGCTGAATGCCAGCCGTGAGAAAGCGGAGGAACTCATAGACATAATCTGTGAACGCACGAAAACAAAGAAGCCACGTACCTACCGCAATGTAGCCCGCAGGGACTATCTGGAGGCGATAAAACGCAAGAATCTTGGCAAGAAGAAACGCAACAAGGCAATCAAGAAGCAGATACAGTATCTGGAGCGTGACATCAAGCATATCAATAAGTTACTGGACAACTGCCCGATAGACATAAAGATATTTGACCGCAGCGAGCGAAAATACTTCTACGTCATTCAGACCGTCCTGTATCAGCAGAAGGACATGCTGAAGAACAACACCCACTCGATAGAGGAACGTATCCTCAGCATACATCAGCCTCACGTCAGGGCAATACCACGCGGCAAGTCACGTTCAAAGACAGAGTTCGGCTCGAAGATAGACCTGTCAATGCACGATGGTTACGGTTACATAGAGCGTTTTCACTGGGGAGCCTTCAATGAGGGTGAAGACCTACAGACAAGCATATACAACTACTACATGCGCAACGGATATTATCCCGCCAGAGTATTCATTGACAAGATATACGCAACAAAGGAAAACCTGGAGTTTCTGAAGTCAATGCATATACAGTTTGTCGGACTTCCGTTAGGCAAGGCAAAGGCTGAATACATCAAAGCGCAGAAGGAGCTCCTCAAAGGACTTGGCATACGCAATGAGGTTGAAGGTCGTTTCGGACTTGACAAGCGCAAATATGGAATGGATTTAATCAAGGCACGCACCGATATCACGTCTCAATCGTGGATTGGAGCGAGCAACTTCATTGCCAATTTCATGAACTTCATGGCTGAAGTTCTTTTTGCGCTTATCCGAAAATGGCTCAGAATGGCTCAAAATCTGTTCTG
>JAGHUC010000137.1 GCA_018065035.1 Candidatus Egerieousia equi
TACAAGGCTGCGGATTATGTTCTCGAGGGTGACTGGAGCGGTGCGGCAAACCTGCTGGTGGCAGGCGCCATTCTCGGCCGTGCGGAAGTTCACGGCTTGAACTTGGACACATTGCAGGGCGATTCCGTGATTATTGACATTCTTGCCAGAGCTGGTGCCAAGGTAGCCTGGAATATACCGATTCCACAGTTAGAACGAATCACCGAAAGCAATGACTCAATGGGCAGGTCAGATGTTGTGACGGCGGTCAAGGCTCCGCTGAGGGCGTTCAACATCTCCTTGGAAAATACGCCTGACCTCTTCCCTGTTGTGGCGCTGCTTGCGGCATTCTGCAGCGGGGAAAGCAGGATTGAGGGAACCCATCGCCTTGTGGGAAAAGAAAGCAACAGGGCCCGGGCCATTGTTGAAATGCTCAGGCAAATGGGAGTTCCTGTTTCATTGGAAGATAACACCTTGATAGTCAAAGGAGAGAGCCTGAGTTCCCGTATTCTCAACCAAAGGCTTCCAAAAGGCGGGTCATACAGCTCGCACCATGACCATAGGATGGCCATGGCCCTGTCCATAGCTGCGCTATGCACCCGGTCCATCATTGAAATCGATGACACCGAATGCATAGCCAAATCTTTCCCTTCATTCGTTTGCTGAGTTTCCCAAAGTTTGAATTAGTTGTTTCCAAGTGAGCTCTGCGTTGCAGTGTAGCAATTGCACTGAGTTGTGCCAAAGGTGGTGCCACGGGTGTGCCCAGAAACACGCTGTATGACATATTGCAGGAACCCACCCCTTCATAATGGCGGGGTGGGTTCCGAGCAAATGGTCCACAGGCACATCTGGAAGTTCATCACGGAACCACCTTTGGCAGAGCACAAGCAAACTTCTCAAAAACAAATGCCTTTGATAGCAATAGCGAGCGCTACTGCAAAGCGTCTATTGTGTGCGAACTAATTTGTTTTTACAAAAATATTTCCGAAATTTGTAGGGAATAATATTCTCTGGCTGGTCACTGGACAAGTGGCGGAAGACTGAGGCGAACGATTTATGTTATGGACCAGAAACATCATTTTCACATGTTCTCCAACGGCAATGATGCTCAGAATTTCATCATCTGCAAGGAAGATTTTTATGCCGAATTCAATATTACGGCAGTGTGCGTTCACAATTCCGGAGCAGGAATGTTAGCGTTCTCTATTGAGGAAACTCATGCTCATTTCATTCTATATGGAACATACAGTGAGTGCACGAAATTCAAGAACCTGTTTCAAAGCTCATCGATGAGTCACATAAGGGCTACAAGAAGAACAACGGACAATGTTCATCTTGATTTCCATCTGAATGTAATTGAAGACGTGGAATATTTACGAAATGTTTCCATATACACTATTGCACAAGCCACCAAGGACGGGAAATCGGTAATGCCTTATGATTATCTATGGGGAACGGGGTCTTTATATTTCCGGCAACCATACTCCGTTCCTATCTGGTACTACTACAAGGATGGAATTATTAATAAGCCATACAGAATTGGAGAACTTTCCAAAAAAGCAGCGAATAAAATCAAACACTCAAAAATGCCTGTTCCTGATGACTGGCTGGTATGCAATGATTATATTTTACCGTCCAACTACATTGATACGAAACAGTTTGAATCCATTTTCAAAACCCACAATTGCTTCAGGGCTTTCATGTCAAGTGGCAGGAACAAGGATACATCGATTCTTGATAGAATGGCAGGCAGCAGAGGTGTAATGCTGGATGATCTGGAACTGAGGCGAATCAGTGAAACTGTATGTATGGAATTATTCAAGACACGGACCGCCAGATGGCTTTCCACTACACAACGCATGGAGCTCGCAAAACATCTGTGGAATGAATACCACATCTCTTACCGACAGTTATCATCAGTTTGTAGAATACCTGAAGAAGAATTGCGTGAATACATCAAGTAAAGAATGAGACTTGCCAAAGGTGGTGCCACGGGTGTGCCCAGAAACACGCTGTATGACATATTGCAGGAACCCACCCCTTCATAATGGCGGGGTGGGTTCCGAGCACATGGTCCACAGGCACATCTGGAAATTCATCATGGCGCCACCTTTGGCAACGGCAGAAACTGACACTGAAACAGAGGAATCCGTGAGTAGCGGCCCGTAGCAGAAAACAGCAATCCTTGACAAAAAGCGATTTGAGCCAGCAATAAACGTTCAGCCGCTATTCAAGCACAACCCTTTCGGCTACGCTGCGCAGGTAGGCGCAAGTGGCCGGGTCGAGCGCAAAGTCCGCTTTGTCTGAATTGAACTTTGTTCTGAAAATCATAAGGTAGTTCACGCAAGCCTTCACATACGCTCCGTATGCGGCAGGATGATGGAAATCCGTGCTGTAAATCTCAATATCGGGTCTTTCGGCGCGAATGATTGCAAAGGCCTTTGCTATAGGTGATATTTCAGCCTCCGCAAGTTTTGACAACTGCGAAACGCCCTTGCCGGAGCATCTGTCAAACTCTTCAAAGCTGCCGAAACTGCCGTAATTGTCCTGGCTGAAGGCCCAGGTCTGCTCAAGCAATATCCTGGTCTGAGGTGCAAAGTATCTGATGACCTTGGAAATGGTCTTTGTATAGTCACTTATTGATGTTGTGGAATCACGTCCGAACCTTGCGGCCTGTGTGCTCTGGTCCTGAAGAATGAACCAGTCATATCCACCGTGGCTTATCACGTCCATGCTGCCCTCCAGAGCAAGATGACTTCTGAAATATGCACCGGGATACGCATTCACGTTCATATCGAGGTAATGTCCTTCCTTCCAGGCGATTTCCTTGAGAATGAAATCGGCGCTGTTCACAAAGGTGAATGAGTTTCCAAGATAACCGAGCTTCAAGGTGTCCTTCGGAGTTTCAAGTCCTCTGTCAGCAATGTAGCCTCCAATGTATCCGTAAGGCATGAGCTTCACCTCCGCCTCTGCGTTGAAATCATGAGCGGCACGAAGTCTTACCAGCACTTCACCGTCCTTGACTTCATTGGTGAACCTGATTGTTTCAAGTATGAATGCAGGCTCGTTCCTGCCACCCACGCATTTCACTTCTTTCCTGAGCTGCCAGCCATTGTTGTCAAAGTACTCAAGATGGAAATGCTCGTGTGCAGGAGATGTCACACCCAGCATGATATCGAATTCAATGCAGGATCCGGCTTTGAAGTCCTTTACAGGGATATGGAAAGTGATGCACTCCCCTTCCTTCATAGCCTTCACATTGGGAGCCTCGATGTATGCGTTTCCGCACTCGGTTGCGGCAATGTGCCTGCTGTCCTTTTCCCACAATTGCTCGAAAGCGTTCTTGTTGGCCTTGGTGAGTTTCCATTTGCTTGGAAGATTCTGTGCGTTTGCACAAACTGTCAGGAGTAGCGCTGACAATATGCACGAAGTAATAATCAATCGTTTCATTATGTTATAATAATTCATTTTATTTTCTCTTTGTTTCAAGCCAGGTCTGTAATTCAACGTGGCAGTGTAGGTTCAACAACTTTCATTGCATCTATGGTTTTCTGAAGGAGAACGTCGAGTTCCCAGCCGAGCATCTGCGCTCCCTTCTCAATGATATCACGGGAGCAGCCGGCAGCGAAAGCCCTGACCTTGTATTTCTTCTTCAAGGATTTCAGTTCCATGTCCTGCACGCTCCTTGAAGGACGCAGCAGGGCGGTGGCCCCGATCAAGCCTGTAAGTTCGTCAACAGCAAAAAGCACTTTCTCCATCTGATGTTCAGGTTTCGCATCAATGCCTTCGTGTCCGTAACAGTGGCTGCAGATTGCATGAATCATCTGCTCACCAACGCCCGCCTCTCTCAGGAGTTCAGGCGCCTTCTTGCAATGCTGCTCGGGAAATTCCTCGAAATCAATATCGTGGAGCAATCCAACCATTGCCCAGAAATCGGCGTCCTGCCCGTAACCGAGCTCATTTGCGTACCAGCGCATCACGCCCTCAACCGTGAGGCCGTGCTGAATGTGGAACGAATCCTTGTTGTACTTTTCAAGCAGCTCAAGCGCAGCTTCTCTGGAAATATGCTCTTCCATATCCGTTAAATATTTGGTTTTTAATCTACTTCCTGTACGAGCGGTCAAGCGCATTGCGGTACAGGCAGTCATTGTAGAATTTGATTTCCTTGTTGTGCAGACAGCCCTCCGGCCATGGTGCAGTGAAAGGCAGAGGATCCTTGGAAGGATCAAAGCCTTTGACAACAAGCACGTTGAAACACGAATCAACGGCTACTTCCAAGTCACATCCTTTGTACGATAACTGTGCTGGCACGGTATCTGTTCTCCAGTTCACAGGATTGATGCACGCCGTTGACCCATTGTAAACCACCGGCCATATCTGACTGGCATCGGCAACTGAATTGAAAGATACGGTCACTCCTGTTGAATACCGGTCACAGGCCGGAACAATGTGCTTGCAATCCAGATCAGCCTGGGATATTCCATAGCCAAGAACGTATGCCGCCACCATTCTTGAATATTGTTCATCTGAAATATGCTTGAGCAATGAAAGCGTGAGCATACCGCCCTGGCTGAAACCTGCCAGAATGAATCTGCGACCATTGTTCAAATGCTCCATATAATAATCGAACGCCTGATGAATCTCTTCCTCCACCCTGTTGAAAACCTCCGTACGGAACTGCTTTGCAGGCAGGCCCAGCGACTCCATTGTAAACTGGTGATAGTAAGGGGCAAAGAAATTCAACGAGTCCCTGAATATCTTCCCGTTCACAAAACTGTATTCATTCCCTAAGGCCCCTTTCTCCGCCGGCGAAAGCACCGACCTGTAAGAGACATTGCCCAGGGAATCCTTGGAAGAAAGCACCTCCACTGAACTTATATAGAAAACATCCACCCAGTTGTCATTCACAGCCACGCCGCTGTCATACCAGTTGGTATCTGCGGCAAAGAAACACTCACATTGTTCATTCACAGCATGTTCCGGAGAACTGCATGCATACGATGCAATAATGCACAGACTCACCAGCAGGCTTGAGAAATAGATTCTTTTCATATATAATACCGTTTAGCACTCCAAAGTTATTGTAATTGACGCCAAATTTCAATACCTTTGAGAGATATATGTGAATTTATACGACAAGCATTTACCGCACATGATAAGAATCAAGGAATATCTGCTGGTTGCTTTCAAAGGAATGTGCATGGGCGCAGCCGATGTGATACCGGGCGTGAGCGGAGGCACAATCGCCTTTCTGATGGGCATTTACAGCAGACTCATCGGAGCCATCAACTCCATAAACAAGGATAATCTCAAGCTGCTGTTCCGCTTCAGGATAAAGGATTTTTTCACAGCGATAGACGGAGCATTCCTATGCAGCCTCTTCGCAGGAATTCTCATCAGCTTCTTCTCCCTTGCAAAACTGATGACCTATCTGCTTGAATACCATCCCATCCCGTTATGGAGCTTCTTCTTCGGACTCATCCTGGCCTCCATCATCATCATTATCAAGGACCTCGATGGTTTCAAACTCAGGAACATCCTCTCTTTCATAGCTGGCACAGCGATAGCATCATACATCTGCCTTGTATCTCCGAGTGAGACGAGCGAGGCATACTGGTTCATATTCGTTTCCGGAGCAATTGCTATCTGCGCAATGATACTCCCGGGAATTTCCGGCAGCTTCATTCTTCTCCTCCTCGGGAAGTACAAGTTCCTTATGGACGCGGTTGCAACCCTCAACATACCGGTGCTTATAGTGTTCTTCATAGGCGCGGTACTGGGCATTCTTGCATTTTCAAGGTTCCTGGGCTGGCTGCTCAAACGCTGGTACATGCCAACCATAGCGCTGCTCAGCGGATTCATGCTCGGATCCCTGATCAAGGTATGGCCCTGGAAGGCAAAGGTAGCAAATGCCATTGTCAGTGCCGCCGGTGACAAGGCTCCCTCAGTGGATTATCCAATATTACCATCGCAGTACAGGGAAATGACAGGGAATCCCGATTTGCTGGGCAGTGCACTGCTGTTCGCAGTCATAGGCATTGCAATAGTCATAGTCATCGAGCTGGCTGCCAAAAGGAAGAAATGATTTAAATTTTTAATATTATGAAAAAGTTTCTAAGTGTTGCATTGTTTGCTGCAGTATTCTCCATGATGCTTGCAGGTTGTTCAGGTTCCAATGATGAAGGTGGTGGTGGAGGCGGTGGCGGCTCCGAATCAAGGGTCTGCACCATAAGTTCATTGTCACTTGAAGCAAAGGACAACCCTGAAATGGGCAGCAGTTCCTATGGATATATCAATGACAACCTGATATATCTTACCATTCCGGAAAAATCCCCTGCCATCAAATATGTTCTCACTTTCAACAATGGTAAAGGAAGCAAACTTTATGCGGACGGTCAGGAAATAATCTCTGGTCAAACGGCATTCGAACTTGAGAAGGTCAAGGAACTCAAGAGTGTTGCCCCTGCCGGGAATTCGCTTACATACGATATTATCGTCAAGCGTGGCATAAGCAGCATAGACAAGATAGTATATGAGCTGATGACAACATACAAGGTTCCTGGAGTTTCAGTTTCAGTTTCCAAAGACGAACAGCTCGTGTATTCAGCCGGTTATGGTTATGCTAACAGGGACACCAAGGAACGTGTCACCTCCAAGACTCTCTTCAGGCTTGCCAGCATGAGCAAGAGCCAGACCGCCATTGCAATAATGACCTTGATAGAACAAGGGAAGCTTAGAATCACAGACCAGGTATTCGGCAAAGGAGGAGTTCTGGAATACCTTGGTACTGAAGGACTTATTCCAGGCGCCACATCAATAAGCATACAGCAGTGCCTGGAGCACATGAGCGGTTTCAGATATGTGAATGATGATGATCCTATGTTCCCTGGAACTTCCGCATATATAAACAAATATGACAACAAGTCCGTAGAGGAAAGAATCAAGTCCATAATAACCACTGAGGCAATCACCGGAACCAATAAATACTATTATGACAACGCCAACTTTGCCATCCTGGGTCTGGTCATTGAAAAAGTTTCCGGAATGAAATATGAGGACTATATGAAGAAATATGTCTGGGGGCCTGCAGGCGTTACCGACATACACGTAGGACGCACGAACAAGGCCGACAAATACCCTAATGAAACCATATACTATCCTCAGAATTCATCATCAGGATATGGAAATGACTTCAATGTGATATACGCACTCGGAGGTCTTATTGCCAGCACGGACGAACTCATGAAACTGATGGCAACTGTTGATTACGGAACAAAGGTTCCTGACATTCTCAAGCCTGAGACTCTGGATCTGATGTATGAACCTTCTAAATATTACAGCCGCTATGCCAAAGGCTGGAGAGTGGGCCATCCGAATTTCCCTCAATGGGCTTCATACCATACAGGCAACCTTTCAGGCACCGCCACAATGTGGGTAAGGGGCGCCAATGGAGTCAATTGCGTAATAGTATGTAACTCAAGAAGCTACTTTACTGCAAACAGTTTCTTGTCAATAAAGAATGTAGATATTGATGACGCATTGTTCTA
>JAGHUC010000092.1 GCA_018065035.1 Candidatus Egerieousia equi
ATCCCCCGTACGCCCTTCTCGTATTGTTCAGTGAATCTCGTTGCGGCTTCCTCTCACGATTCCGCCGCGTGAAATCATAGTCCCTAACTGATAAAATATTAATCCTATCATTTACAGACTATCTTTATCTTTCTTTACCTCTGTTGTTCTTCTCTCGCATCATGTCAATGAACTGTCCCGTTTCTTGAACGGGGATGCAAAGGTAAGAACTTTTTCTTCAATACCAAATTATTTTTGACTTTTTTTATTCTTGCAATTATGAAACGCAGAGTTTATCTTTGATATTTGTTTGAAAACAAGGAAATAATAATAAATAACATATATGGAGAACGAAATCAAGAAAGGTCTGCCGGAGAATGCCGGCAGAGAACTCAAAGCCGGTGAAAAGTACATTCCTATTCTGGATCCGGCCAAAAGCCATCCGGAAGTCACATTCTATTCAGTGGCTATGGGCCTGCTTATGGTAATAATCTTCTCGGCTGCCGCAGCCTATCTCGGGCTCAAGATAGGTCAGGTGTTTGAGGCGGCCATTCCTATTGCAATCATTGCAGTGGGGCTCACAGGTGCTCTCAAGAAGAAAGGCGGTCTGGGACAGAACGTAATCATACAGTCCATAGGTGGAGCTTCCGGAGCGGTTGTAGCAGGAGCAATCTTCACACTGCCGGCCATCTACATCCTTGGTCTTGAAGTGAATTTCATGCAGATGTTCCTCTCATCATTGCTGGGCGGCATACTCGGAATACTCTTCCTCATTCCTTTCAGGAAATACTTCGTCAAGGAAATGCATGGCAAATATCCTTTCCCTGAAGCAACCGCAACAACACAGGTGCTTGTAAGCGGTGAAAACGGAGGTGCCAGTGCAAAGACATTGGTCATCAGCGGTCTGATTGGCGGTGTATATGATTTTCTCATTTCAACATTCGGAACCTGGAGCGAGACCATAAGCACAACCGTAATGTCATGGGGTGCGGCACTCGCCGACAAGGCCAAGCTGGTTGTCAAGCTCAATACAGGCGCCGCAGTGCTCGGTCTCGGTTATATAATAGGTCTCAAATATGCATTCATAATCTGCTGCGGTTCGTTCCTGGTATGGCTTGTGATCATACCCCTTATGAACATCATCTGGGGCGGAGACATCATTGATCTCATGAACACAGGCACTATCACCCAGACAATCGGTGAAATGAGTCCAGACATGATTTTCAAGACCTACGCAAGACATATAGGTATAGGTGGCATTGCAACTGCCGGCATCATAGGAATCATCAAATCCTTCGGAGTTATCAAATCCGCAGTGGGACTCGCTGTAGGAGAATTCTCAAAGAAGGGCACCAATGATGGAAATGCGAAAGTCGAGCGCACCGAGCAGGATCTCCCGATGAAGAACGTAGTGTTTGGCATAATCATAGCCCTTCTCTGCATCTTTGCATTCTTTGCGTTCGGCGGAGTTGTTGAGAACATCTGGCAGGCTGTAGTCGGTCTCATTATTGTTGCAATCATCTCCTTCCTCTTCACAACCGTTGCGGCAAATGCCATTGCAATAGTAGGCAGCAACCCTGTAAGCGGAATGACACTTATGACCCTTATCATTGCATCACTTATTCTTGTAGCTGTAGGTCTCAAAGGCAACACAGGAATGGCAGCGGCCCTGATTATAGGCGGAGTTGTCTGCACAGCGCTCTCAATGGCCGGAAGTTTCATCACCGACCTCAAGATAGGATACTGGATAGGTTCAACCCCTAAGGTTCAGCAGAAATGGAAATTCGTGGGTACAATAGTGGCAGCTGCTACCGTCTGCGGTGTGATGCTTCTCTTGAACAAAACCTATGGTTTCACCGGCGACAATGCCCTGGTTGCTCCTCAGGCAAATGCCATGGCAGCTGTCATCGAGCCTATGATGAACGGCGGCGGAGCGCCTTGGCTCCTTTACGGAATAGGTGCAGTGATTGCCATTGTCCTCACTTTGTTCAAAGTGCCTGCACTGGCTTTCGCGCTTGGAATGTTCATTCCTATTGACCTCAACCTCCCTCTCGTAATCGGAGGTGCAATCTCCTGGTATGTAGGTTCAAGGAGCAAGGATGAGGAAGTGAACAGGAACAGAGTGGAGAAAGGCACTCTCATTGCATCGGGTTTCATTGCAGGTGGAGCTCTTATGGGCGTTGTCAGCGCAATCCTCAAATTCGCGCAGCTCGACCTCTTCCTTACGCAGTGGAACGCAGCCTACGGAGAAGCCATTGCCATCCTGCCATTTGCAGCCCTTGTAATCTATACAGCCTGGGCTTCCATGAGAACAAAGAAACAATAATAATCCACTGGCGATAGTGAATTCACCATCGCTGTAAAAAAATATAAAAGCAAAATGGAAACAGTTGTAGATAAATTTCTAAGATATGTAAGTGTTGACACTCAGTCTAATGAGGAGTCGGAGAGCCAGCCCAGCAGTGCAAAGCAGCTTGATCTGCTGAAGATGCTGTGTGAGGAGCTGAAGGCTATGGGTATTGAGGCAAGCCTGGATGAATGGGGTTATGTAATGGCAAGCATCCCTGCCAACAATGGCAAGGATACTCCGAAAATAGGTTTCATAGCCCACGTTGACACCGCTCCCGATGCAAGCGGAAAGGACATCAAGCCTCAGTTCATTGAGAATTACGATGGGTCTGACATTGCTCTAAAGGGCGTTGAGGGACTGTATCTGAAGCCATCCGAGTTTCCTGAACTTCTTGACCACAAGGGTGAGACACTTATCACAACCGACGGAACAACCCTTCTTGGAGCCGATGACAAGGCCGGAGTTGCCGAAATCATGGCGGCTGCCGAATGGATTGTGAACCATCCGGAGTTCAAGCACGGAGAAATCAAGATCGGATTCACGCCAGATGAGGAGATAGGACGCGGCGTTGTTAAATTCGATGTACAGAAATTCGGCGCCGACTATGCCTATACAATGGACGGCGGTGAACTCGGGGAACTGGAGTTCGAGAATTTCAATGCAGCTGCGGCCACAGTTCACATTCAGGGCTGCAACGTGCACCCGGGATATGCAAAAGGCAAGATGAAGAACGCCATCCGCATTGGTATGGAACTCAATTCCCTGCTTCCTGCAGGCCAGAAACCGGAATACACACAGGACTATGACGGTTTCTTCCACATAATAGGATTCAACGGCACGGTTGAGGAAGCCACATTCTCATATATCATAAGGGATCACAGCATGGAGCTCTATGAGGACAAGAAGAGAGTCATGCAGCAGTGCGTGGATTTCATCAACACAAAGTATGGAGAAGGCACGGCAAGCGTTGAAATAAAGCATCAGTACTACAACATGCGCAAACAGGTTGAGCCTTACTATTTCATTGTTGAGAAAGCAATGGCCGCTATGGAAATGGAGGGAATCAAGCCTAAGGTACAGCCTATCAGAGGTGGCACGGACGGTGCGAACCTTTCATTCAAAGGCCTCCCTTGCCCTAACATCTTTGCAGGCGGTCTGAACTTCCACGGAAAGTTCGAGTTCGTTCCTGTTCCGAATATCGAGAAAGCCAGCAAGGTTATCATCAATATTGTGAAACTCTTTGCAGAGTAAATATTCCGGACTCTATTTGAAATAATGTGACAGTTTACGTGCCAGTGCGGCGGTGATGACACCTTGGTGCAGCAGGTTCTCAACAGTGAGTGCCGCTGCACCATATTTCTTTCTTATGAAACTCATGCTCCTTGCCGCAAATGCCCCAATATAGGGATGCGAGGCCATTTCCTTGTCTGAAAGTTCTGAAAGCGCAATCCTGCTGTCAAGTCCTTCATTATTATACTCCGATGGCAATGAAACCTGTATGCGGCTTCTGAGGCTGGCAAAACGTGCCGAGTCCACGCCGGGGATTTCAAGCAGCTGGCTGTCGCAGTAGAAGAAACCGAGCCTGTTGCGGTACTCCATGATCTTTCCGGCATAATAAGCACCTATCCCCCTGAGCGACGTGAGGTCGGCACTGTCTGCAAAGTTGAGGTCTATGGTGTCAGTGCGCCATGTCCGGACCATTGCTTGCTGCAGCGAGTCGGTGTCACGTCGGAATTCCCTGGTTCTCTGCATTGTGTCGTATTCTTTCCATTCCCTCCTCTGATAGATATTCCGACCATATGGCCTTCTGCCGTTTCTGTAGTCATTGTAACCATTTGAATGGTTTCCGGCAGTATGATTCAGCCTTCTTTCTGAACTGCTGCCGTAAATGTCAGGAATCACGATAAAGGCCTCCAGCTCCTGATACTTTTC
Source organism: Candidatus Egerieousia equi (assembly GCA_018065035.1). Taxonomy (GTDB): domain Bacteria; phylum Bacteroidota; class Bacteroidia; order Bacteroidales; family UBA932; genus Egerieousia; species Egerieousia equi. The sequence goes on from JAGHUC010000092.1 coordinate 4,262, forward strand.
CGGAGAAACGGTGTACATCCTTGCAAAATCCTCCTTTCTGCGGAATTTTCCTCCTTTACTGCGATAGTTCTCAATGCCTCTTGCCTGGGCATCCGAGAAGCCAAGCAGCAACAGGCTGTCGTGGCTTATTGTGTTGGGGTTGAAGTCAAACAATACCCGACTATCGCCCCGGGTGGGGCAATGTTCAACTGAAAAGAAAGTGTAAATCTGGAAAGCCAGAAGGCCTGCCAGAAGTAAAATAATGGCAATGCTGCTACTCTTCTTCTGCCTGTTCATAATTATCCTCCCCCCACTTGTAATCCTTCGCTGCAATTATGATGGCAATTTCGCCCTTGGGCTGATTGTTTTTATACCAGTTGAGAACCTCCTGCGCCGGTCCGCGGCGGCATTCCTCGAATTTCTTGGTAAGTTCACGGCATACGGCAACTCCTCTTTGCGCTCCCATGAACTGTACAATCTGTTCAAGCGTCCTGACCAGTCTGAACGGTGATTCGTAAACGATTGAAGTATGCTGGCATTCGGCAATTTCCAGCATCTTTGTCTGGCGGCCTTTCTTTACAGGCAGAAAGCCATGAAAGGTGAAGGTGCTGGTTGGGAAACCGCTTTTTGTGAGTGCCGGAACAAAGGCTGTTGCCCCTGGCAAGGCTTCGACTTCAATCCCGGCCTCAATACAGGCGCGGGTAAGGAAGAATCCCGGATCGGAAATACCAGGTGACCCAGCATCCGATATGAGCGCAACATTCATCCCGGCAGCAATCTTTTCGCAGACCGCCTGCGAAGTTTTGTGCTCGTTGAATTTGTGATGGCTCTCCATGTGGGTGGCTATTTCATAATGCTTGAGAAGCACGCTGCTGGTGCGGGTGTCTTCTGCAAGAACAAGATCAACCTCCTTCAAAATCCTGAGCGCCCTCAAAGTTATATCTTCAAGATTCCCTATGGGCGTTGGTACCAGATATAATTTCCCTGTCATATTATTGATTCATCCCTCCGTTTTCAGTGTTAGTGCTGTCTGCAGGCTGCCTGGCTCCTTCCGGATTTTCAGTTCCTGAATCCAGCTGCTTGTTCTCATCTGCAGACAATTCTGTCATTGCACCGCTCTTCTGTCCTTCTTCAGCTGCTTTCCTTGCAAGTGCCGCAGCGCTGCTGTTGCTTACCGCTCTTTCAACTCCGCTTATGAAAATGTCCTTTATCTGATTCCTCAGGTTCACTCTTGCTGAATCAAGAAGTTCGGTATATACCGGCACATCCTCGCTCTTGTACAGGCAGCGGCCTATCTTGAATTTCATCTTGTCAGGTGTGCCGTGCACTGTAAGGCCTATGCGGAAAGGTATAGGTGATTTGAGTACAGAAATATGATAGTTGAATGACATGTCCAGATTCTGTGTTCCGCTGATAGCAGCCTTGTACCTGTCCATTGTAAGCACGAACGGGAATATCTCTATCTTGTTGTCCGCTATTACGGCCTGAACTGATATCTTGTCAATCAGATTCTTGTCTCTGTTCTTGAATCTCAGTTTCCTTGCTATGTCGGTGAATGTCTCACCGTCCATGAGAACCATGTTCTGGCCAACCAGCGTAGCATAACCGTTCACAGTGTTCATCTTGAGGTTCAAAAGCGAATCCACCTTGGTCATTGCGGATATTGTGCAGGTCACCTTGCCCTCGAACGAACTGAGCATAGGAAGGAGAGTGTCAACCTTAGGAATGAGATCAATCAGCTCAGCAACCTCGAAATTGTTCATTCTGAAATCAAAGCCGGCGGAAATGTCATCTATTTTCCTGGCGGCATAGAAAGCATTCAAATCTATTGTGCCATCATTGATGGCAGCCTGGAAGGCGTTCATCTGGAATGCACAGTTCCTAACTATCAGGTTTCCGGACAACCCGTCAATGACTTTTTCGCTGGTAGTTATTCTCTTAAGGTCAAGATTTATGTTCACAGCTATGTTCTCAGGGATTACCGGTGATTTCATCTGCGTGGTGTCGGAGTCCATGGATTCCTGCAAGGCCTTTTCCAGAGTCTCGTCTGACTGCATCATTTCCTCCTGGACATTCCCTTGGGCAAGCTTGCTCTGGAATTCAAGTCCCTTTGTGTAAGCGAGCATGAGTTCGTCAATGTTGAGCGAGTCGGATGTAACCTTGCCTGTGAAACTGAGCTTGCCTTTTCTTGTAACGGCATCGGCAAAGCCCTGCAAGGTTCCGCTCAATGCAATCGAGGATTTGCCAAGGTTCAGTCTGGTGTCCTTGAACTCCATGCCGTTGTTGTTTATGTCAAGATTGAAATTGGAGAATCTTGTCCTCAACGGGAAGGATGGTGTTATCACTCTGCCGGAAGCGGACTTGATGGTTCCGCTGATGTCCCAGTTACGCAAAGCCATCCTGCTGTACATCTTGAGATTGAATTCAGGAGTTCCGGCAGAATCCCTCATTGCCATGCGGCGTTTCATTCTCAGTGAATCGAGATTATGCTGTCTGTGGCGTCTGGTTGAATCCATCCTGAACTTAGGTCTGTGCATAATGGCTTTCACGGACATGGATGTTCCCATTGCCATGAATCTGTCGGTTCCGCTCCTTGTTCCAATGATTCTTGAATTGAGAGCCAGTGAAGCAACCGGAGTCTTCCCATCTGTCCAAGGTATGATACTGAACGAGCCGCCTGCCTTGCGCAATGAAAGGCTGGTTGAGTCTATGTCCCTCATTTTCAGACCGCCGATTTCAAGATTTCCGTGGAGTGTGAGCGTAGGACCTTCATGTCTCCGGTTCTTGTTCGCTTTCATTGCTTCCTGCATCTTCTGCGCCTCCTTCTGGGACAATGCTTTTGGAGCCTCCTGATTTCCTGTGAATTTAAGAGACTTTCCTGCAATGAACATACTGTCCTTGTAATTGAGGTTGAGAGTGTCAAGTGCTATTTCAAGATTCAGGACTTTCTTGCCATTCTGAATAAGGCTGTCCTTGCTGTTGCCAACCATTCCGGCAAACAGTTCGGCCCTCCCGGATTTCAGGAATATACCTTGTGACGGCATATCAAGGAGCAGGGAATCAGAAGACAGTGAAGCACTCAGCGTGTTCCTTGAAAGAGCGAACAGATTCATATCGCTCAATTTGCCGGTAATGGCAAAATTGCCATTCAGGTCTCCTCCTGCTATTGTTCCATCCTTAGGTTTGATAATGGCTGAGAGTGTGTCCAGATCAATGGCTGCGCTGGCCTTGAAGTTCAGAACAGGATCCTTTGTATATTCCTTGCAGGATCCTGAAACGTTCAAGCCTATTCCTCGTCCCTCAATGCTGAACTTGTTTATATTGAGATTGTTAGCCTTGATATCCTTCTGGTCAAAATGCAGATTCATATCCGCCTCAACATTCTTGAACACGGCTTTTTGTCCTTCCTTGCTTCCTCTTAGCTCGATTGTGCTCTGCGGAATGGCAAAACTGAAATCAACCACCGGCATTTCACCGCTCTTGAAATCATATCTTCCCTTGACATCCGCTGCCACATTTATGCTTGCATCTGTCCTTATCCTGTCTGGATCAAGGAATGATTCAGGTATGTATGCAAAGAGTTCCTTTATATTGTAGCCGTTTATCCTTCCGCTCAGTTCTGGAATTTCAACTCCGCTTCCATCTACGCTCAACCTGCCTTTCATCTCCAGAGGAATGGTTGCAATCCTGAGAATGAGATCCTCTATATTGAAGTCCAGTCTGTCATCACTGCCTTCCTTCATTTCTATCCTTCCTTCGGCATCGAATGGAATGTTCCGGGCTACGGAGATTCCGTGCATCCTCATATCAGTCCTTGTCTTGAGCAGAACCGAAATCATATCACTGTTCTTCCTCTTTCTCATGCTCAGGGAATCTATTGAGAACTTCAGGGCATTGTCCTTGCTGCTGTCTGCAATCACTTTCCTGGTTGAATTGAACTGGTATGTAAGACGTGAAATTTTTGCGCGGGTCACATTGTTCTCATCAATCACCGTTGAGAATTTGCCACGCAGGGACAGTTCTCTCAAATCCAGGTCCAATTGTATGGAATCAGGAGCACTTTCCAGCGAGATTGAGGCACCGCCTTTTACCGCAAGACGGTTCAGGCTCACGGCCATGGAACTGGAATCGGCCTGCTCAGTAGTGTCTGTCTGCATTTTTACAATGTCCCAGTTGCATTTGCCGTATGCGGATTTGTATCCGTTCACAATAGGCTGGACCATTTCAACCTTCCTTATCTTCAGTTTGTTGAAAAGAAGAGGAGGAACATCTACTGCAACGCTGAGTTCACTGAAAGATGCCAGGGTATCGGCATAGCTCGGTATGCTGGCTCTGCTTGCGCTGTCCAGAGAGTCAAAAGCTTTGGATATTATTTCGCAGTTCTTGATTGAAAGACTTGCAAAAGGGAAATTCTTCAGCAGATGCAATTCAATGGTGTCGGCCTTTATGCTGGCATCGAGATATTCGCAGCTGTATTTTTCAACAATCTTCTTCAGGCTTGCCGGCCTTATGGCGAGATTGAGCGCCATAAGGATAACGATGAGTGCGGCAACTGCTATGAGCAGTATTTTACCTATTGTTTTCAGGACTTTGACAACTTTGTTCATGGCTCCGATTAATAATCCTCAAAAATAAGAATTTTCTTTATAACTTAGAGGCATAAAAACATATTGATATGAAGAAGATTATTTTCAATTCAGGCAGAATACTTTCAGTCATGCTCGTTGCCGCAGCAGCTTTTCTATTTTCAACACAGATGATGGCTCAGAACAAGGAAGGAGAGGTGAAGGTTGTAGCACATCGCGGTTATTGGAAAACCGATGGCAGTTTTCAGAACACTATTACAGCACTTAAGAAATCCGCTGAGATTCAGGCGTATGCCTGCGAGCTGGATGTAAACATGACATCGGATGGCGTCATAGTTGTATGTCACGGACCAAAGGTAGGGGACGTTGAGGACGTACAGAAGGTAACATATGCCCGCATGCTTGACGTCAAGTTCAAGAACGGCGACGGTGTGCCAACACTTGAGGAATTCCTCAAGGCTGCAAAGAAGGGATGGAAAGTTGAAGGAAAAGGGACAGTGAAGCCAAGACTTGTCCTTGAAGTCAAGACTCATCCTGCAGACAAGAGAGTTGAGGTGGTTTCAAAGGTTGTTGCCCTTGTCAGGAAGTACAGAATGGCGGACAGAACGGACTTCATAGCCTTCAACTACGATATCTGCAAGGAATTGCGCAAACAGATGCCGGAAGTACCTGTTCAGTATCTTCTTGGTGACAAATCACCTGAGGAGATATACAAGGACGGTATCATGGGCATTGACTACGAATACTCCACCCTCCTTGCCAACCATGAATGGATAGAGCAGGCCCACTCGCTGGGCATGGTGGTTAATGTCTGGACAGTTGACGCTCCTGAGAAGATTGAAACCATGATTCAGCTGGGAGTTGATTACATAACAACCAACGAACCTGTCCTCACTCAGGAACTGGTGGCCAAATACAGGAAATAAACAACCCGTATGATGAAGGATATAGGTTTGAAATTCATACTGCATTCAGGAAGCCACAAACTTGTATTCAAGGATGGAACCACTGAAATCATTGATAACGGACTATGGCTGGGAGCCATTGTGTATATGGAAATCAGCACTTCAATTGTAATCAATACCGAATTTCTCCCAATGTGGTGTCCAATTCATTTGCAGATGAATGCATAGCAAAATTGCCTCACCTGGAACACTGACCATCACCAGAGTGTGATCTGGGACATACCAGCGTGCCAGGTGATTTTCGGGTTATGATGCGCTTTGTTCCCGGCATTCCGTAGTCACCCAAACACACGGTTTATGCTTTGCGCGGAGAAGCATCCTTTGTGGAATATATAGAAAACGCCCCTCAAGTATGCTGTCTTGCGACGCGCCTGAGAGGCTTGTTATATCTGGTTGCCAAGAACTTCCTCAAAAGAATATGCAAAGTTTCAACCCTGTTTTGAAATTTGCAATACTTTTTTCAAAAGCTTCTTATCTGTACAGATAATACTTGGAGCTAAGTTTGCGGAAGCTTTCAACGTCCTTGTTCCAGTACTCCCTTATGGATTCGAATGTATTGTACTTGGTGAAGGTCTCGCGTATGTACTTGCTGCCACAGACAATGTCAAACATCCTGAAACGGCCCTTGTCGGCCTTCTCGAAGAATTTGTAATCAGGATACAGCTTTGCAACGGTCTCCATTACATAGAAGTTAACAGGTGTGAGCTGGGCCGCATCATAATCCGTGATGTAAACCTGCACACCACCTACGTTCTCGCCCTTGTAAACTGCATAGAATGGATTGTAGTCAAGCGCACGGAACTTGATACCCGGAAGATTCAGATCATTGAGTGCCTTTGCAAACTCCGCGCTCTTGATCCAAGGCGCTCCGAACATCTGGAAAGGCATTGTATATCCAACACCTATTGAAAGGAAGCCGAACTCACCAACTATGCCTGACACAGGATAGTACAAGGCGCTCTCTGCAGATGGAACGTGAGGAGAAGGCAGAACCCAAGGCTGGCCTGTCTGTGCGAACAGCATATCCCTGTGCCATCCTTCCATTGGAACTACCGTGAGCTTGCATTTGAAAGGTTTCTGATCACCTTTTGAGCCACGTACCAGGCCCTCTTCGTTCACAAGATTTGCCAGCTCGCCTACTGTAAGTCCATAAAGATAAGGAACGCTTACCTGGCTTACGAAAGAATAGCAGCCATCCTCAACAAGGCTTCCCTCTATTCTGTTGCCACCGAGAGGATTGGGACGGTCAAGCACCACCAGCTCCTTGTTCTGCTCGTCACAGGCCTCAATCAGCATTGCAAGGGTGCTTATGAAGGTATATGAACGGCAACCGTTGTCCTGAATGTCATAAACCAATACGTCAATATCCTTGAGCATTTCAGGGGTAGGTTTCACTGTCTTGCCAAAGAGCGAATATTCCTTGAGACCAGTTACAGGGTCAACTGTATCCTCAACACTGCCTCCGGCGTATGCATTTCCACGAACGCCATGCTCAGGGCCGAACAGAGCCACAAGCTTCACATTCTCCGCATTGAAAAGAATGTCAACGGTTGAATTGAAATCCCTGTCAATTCCCGTAGGGTTGGTGACAAGACCTACCCTCTTGCCCTCAAGAACCTTGAAGTTGCTGTCTCTTAGAACCTCAACGCCAACTTTTACAGCCTGTGCGGAGCACAACAAAGGCATCATTGCAACAAACAGAACTGCAAACAATACTATCTTTTTCATATCAGGTTTCATTTATTATTTCTTACCATAGTTTGCGTCAACGACTCTCTTGGCCAGGAAAGTCACAACCACTGTGGCAACGCAGCACAACATTACCATCCAGAAGAAGTTCACGTAACCTATCGCCTCCTGAATATAACCTGCAACAAAGCCTGGAAGCATCATGCTCAATGCCATGAACGCAGTGCATATTGCATAGTGCGAGGTCTTGAACTCTCCTTCTGAGAAATACATCATATAAAGCATGTATGCGGTGAAACCGAAACCATAGCCGAACTGCTCGATTACAAGAGCTATGGTTACCATGGCAAGGTTGGTAGGGCTGCATATTGCCAGATAAACGAATGTGAGGCAAGGCAGTGTCATGCAGGCCGCCATTGGCCACAATGAGCGTTTCAAACCAACACGGCTGGCATAAATGCCTCCAAGAATACCACCGGCAAGCAGTGCAATTACTCCGAAGGTTCCGTAAACAACACCCACTATGTCAGTTCCCAGTCCGAGTCCGCCAACTTCCTTGCTGGCAACGAGGAAAGGCTGGCACATCTTGATGAGGAATCCTTCAGGAAGTCTGTAAAGAAGCATGAAGGCTATAGCAAGAACAACGCCCTTCTTTGTGAAGAAAGTCTTGAAGGAATTTCCGAGCTCGGCCATTGTACTTGTTCCACTGTCGGCGCTGACTCTTGGCTTGTCATCGGCAGGCTTGGGGAGAAGGAAAGTATGATAGAGAGAAACAAGCAGGAAGGTAACCGCTGCAACTCCTATTGATATCTTCCATGAATAAGGAATGTTTCCCATCCCGGTAGCTGGATCGTAAGTGTTCCTTTCAACAAGTCCTGCAATGAATACAAGCACTCCCTGTCCGAAAACTGATGAAACCCTGTAGAAAACGCTACGGATACCTATGAACGCCGCCTGGCTGCTGTGGTCATGGGCCAGCATATAGAAACCGTCCGCCGCAATATCGTGTGTGGCGCTTGCGAAAGCGGAAATGATGAACAGGACAAGTGTGAGCCAGAACATGTTTATCTGCGTTGCACCGGACTTTATGGTTTCAGCCGCAGGTGATGGCAGGGTGAACATAAGGAGGAACATCATTGCAGTCATTATGAGCTGCATTGAAGTGATCCACCATCTTTTTGTCTTTACTACATCCACTATAGGACTCCATATTCCCTTGAGGAACCAAGGGAAGTACAGAAGGGTGGTGAAGAATGCCATCTGGCCGTTAGGAACGCCCATTTTGGCGAACATCATTACTGAAATGTTGTTTACCAGGAAATACGGAATACCTTCTGCAAAGTACAATGTAGGTACCCAGGACCATGGTGTGCTGTTGAATTTGCTCATATCTGTTATTATAATTATTATTTACCGCGATGGTTGACTGCACCGGTTAGTACTCCCTTACAAGCTGTGAACCAGGGAAGTAGTGTGCAAGAATCTTCTCATAGGTATAGCCTTTGGCTCCCATTACAGCCGCGCCTATCTGGCAGAGGCCTGCTCCGTGTCCCCAGCCTGCGCCCTTGATAGTGAAATGTGAAGGAACAGCACCGTCACCGCTCTTTTCAACAACGAATGCGGAACTATAAAGATGGCTGGTTGAAAGAGTCTTCCTTATCTCAAGCTCCTTTCCTATTGTCTTTGTTCTTTTTGTTCCAACAATCTTCAGTTTCCACAATCTTCCTGAAGTTCCACGGGCTATTGGAACAAGGTCTATTATCTCACCGTAATCAACTCCGCTGCGCCTGAGAATAAGTTCGGAGAGTTCCTTCTGGTCATAATCCACCTGCCATCTGTAGAAATGCGTGGTTTCCTGATCATAGCTGTTGAGCACCTGGCTCAGTATCTTTGCATCCTTTGTATTGCAGAAAGCCTCCGGCTCGGAAAGAATCCACCTGCGTGCGTTCTCCTCAACTGTAAGGTCAGGGAAATTGTTCTCGTCAGGAGCATCGGCACGTTTGGCAAGATATGGATACTTGATATTCTCCCAGCAGTACTGGAATTCCTCCATGACGCCGCCGCAGCATTTCGAGAAGCGTGCGTCACAGATTTTCCCATCATATTTGAGGACCTCGCCCCAGGTCTGGTCAATCACCTGACGTATTGTGTCGGTTGTCTGACGTGCAACGCCCTGATATCTCTGACAATGGTCATCGGCACACACATCAAAGTTTATGTGATCCTCCCTGTCGTACCATTTGATAAGTTCGTCCTGAGTGTCGGCACAGGCTGAATATTCCTTTGAACTTGCCTTGATCTCCTTGTTCTTCTCTATCTGGGCAATGAGCCATGAACGTGAAATTACAGCGTGGGCCTTGAGCAGATTCATTGAAGCCGTAGCACTCATCTCGGAAGAAATCACACTCAGAAGATAATCTTCAATACCTATGAGATTTATTGCTGTGACCTTTCCGTTTTCAACTATGAGTTTCAATGTACCGTCGAAAGTCTGGTCCTCCCTGCGCTCCCAGTGGAAGTTCACTCCAATGATGACATCCTTCAATTCAAAACGTGGTTTTTCGCCGCCTCCATTTTCAAGGGAGACCGCCTCGAATGCCACTGTGTCATACAAGCCTCCGTCAAAGCAGACTTTGCCGTCCTTTACGCAGGCGCTGTATTCACCGCAGTATTCCTTTCCGTTGAATGAATAAGGAGCAAGGAATCTGAATTTAACTTCCGGCAGGGAGAAAATACCAACTGCCAATGTAGCTTGTGTTCTTGTATTATTCTGACTCATAGTGTTTATGAATATTATTCGAATGTCTTATGTCCTTGAATGAAAGATTCCACCACGGCACATTTGTCCTCGCTCAACGATACTTCCTTCATTACTGAGGACAGAATCCCCGCATCCAGTTTCTCAAAACTGTCAGCAGAGCTCACTATTGCTATTCCGCTCATTTCCACGGACGCAGGCGAAATGAGTATTCTCTTTTGAGGATCCTCCTCAAAGAAACAGGCCGGACGTGATTCCTCCCTGAAATAAACGATGGTCCTGAATTCAGCGCTGAAACCGTCACGCCAGCTCAGAACGTTCATCCTTGGCTCCCACTCGTCCTCAATTCTTCTGTCTCCTTCCCAGAATATCCTGCTTGCAGAAAGTTCCATGCTCCGGCCATATCCTGCCGCCGCACGGGCTTCCATCAGGAATGAAAACAGTTTTTCCATCCTGTCGCCGGTGGAGGAAACTAGAAGATAGGCTCCGCGTACATATCCGTTGATTCTGTAGATACCGGGGAAAAGCGGGCTGAGAAAGTCGTGTCCATCCTCTGAAAGCGGACTCAAGGCCCGGTCAGAAGCTTTCTGCACGGGGAGGGAATCTTTAGGGCAGGCCTGGAAATGCATGTGGTCAGGTGCCGAAGCTCCGCATTTAGGCCCGTTGTAGAAAATGTCATAAGCCGGCAGAAGAGCTGCGAATTCAAGCATATCGCTCAAATGTCCCTTCATCTCCTGCCTTTTATGAACGGCTGTTGAAATTGTGAAGTGCCTTTCGAAAATAGGGAAAGGATTCACCCGGAGAAAATATTCCGTATCACCGGAACATTTCCAGAGATGAGACTGCTGCATTGATTCAAGCCCGTCCGGGCAAAGGAAACATTTCCTTTCACGCAGAGTTTTCTCATCCACTTTGGCCATTACGGAAGCCACCCGCGCAGGATTGAAATGAAGCCTGACATTGAGACCGTCAATTGTCATCTCCTTTTTCTTCACCTGCGATAGTGCATTATAATTGAAAGATGCCCTCCCGCCAAGATTCAATTCGCGGGAAAGCATCTTTTCAATTGTGTCCTGCAACTGTTGCATAGAGCCCACAGTTATTTCCTGTTCATTGCAATACGCGCTTTGAGCTCCCAGGTACGGATTCTGTCCTTGTACAGGTTGTTTGCATTGACTTTCTCTATATCAAGGGAAGCATCGGAGTTGTCGTCCCAGCGGCGGCAGTTGTAAACTACATCATAGATTCTGCCAATCTGGTACTCCCTGCTCACGCGGAGTCCTACTGCATAGTCCTCGCCGTACTTTGTTGTAGGGAAGTTGATTGTGCGGAGCATTGGTGTGTAGAATCCTCTTGGTGCGCCAAGGCCGTTGATTCTCAATGCATTGTTGCGGCCATTGTCCGGTGTCCACTCCTTATGGTCAATGATTCCAGGAGGGATGGTCTCCATGTGGAAGTTGGTCATTCTGTATGTACCAACAACCATTGCGCAGTTCTGTGCATAGAAAGCGTCAACGAATTTCTGAACGGTGTTCTCATCAAAGTAAACGTCGTCTGAATCAAGCTGGATTGCAAACTTACCGCACTTCGGATGATGAAGAGCAACGTTCCAGTTGCCTCCGATTGCATGGTATGACTTGTCCTGTGCAATGTATATGAGTTTCGGATCACCCACGAATTTCTTGATTACATCAACGGTGCCGTCCTCTGAGTTGTCATCTACAACTATCACATTGTATTTGAAAGTGGTCTTCTGATTGAGTGCGGACTGGATTGCATCACCTATTGTACGAACCCTGTTCTTGCAAGGGATTACAACTGAAGCCTCATACTCGAAAGGATCGTTGCTGAACTCAATGTGTGTGAATTCAGGCCTGAGGAAACCGCCGATGGCCTTCAGATGCTCAGTGCAAGCCTTCTCCATTTCAATCTGCACGGCACGGTTCTTAGGATCAACGTAGTCGAAGATCTTCTCGCCTGACTTGCGGGTATCTGTCTCAACATCATAATAGAGATACTCGTTCACGTGCTCGAGAACACCTCTCTGCGATACTTTGAGACGGAGATCATACATTCCGGCAAAATTGTATTCAATGTCCATTCTGCCAGCGGCCTCCTTTACGGCTGCGCTTCTGTAGAAAAGAACTGAACCGAAATCGAAATCATCCCTGAGTGAACCGAACTGATAGTCGATTACAGGAGCGTTGGTTCTTGTTTCGCCAACCTGGTTGAAATGATCCGCATATACCATTGCAGCGCCTGAATCCTCAATGAGGCACTCCATTCTCTCCAAAGCAAAGAGCACGAAGCTCAATGATGTGTACTTTGTTGAAATGAGAGTGTATTTTGCTGTTGAATGAGCGGCTATTGCCTTGACAGCAACTGTTGAATTAAGAGCTGGAACAGCAATGACCTTGCAGCCGTTCACTTCTGAAGGAGCGCTGGAAGCCTCACCTGCAAAAAGGAGATATATCTCATTTACAAGCTCCTGCTCTTTCAGGTTCTTTATTGTAGCGCTGACCTGCGCCTCATCCTGAAAAGGAATAAAACAATTGATATTCTTCATATTGATTTCTATGTATTTGTTTCTTTGTTTACAATGCAAAAATCATGCAAATTTAAGGCCTGTCGGGCAGAATTGCAAGCCACAGCAAGCTTGTGCGGTTCTTATGTACTACTCGTTGAAACCGTTCACAAAAGTTGTGAACATATGGAACAGACGATGATAGTTGCACGATGTAAAATGCTCATAAGTGTCCCTTGGCGTATGATAATGGTCATAGAACTCGCCCTTTGTCTCGAAGTAGGTTGAAGGAACACCTGCCTGCTCGAATGCATAATGGTCGGAGTTGTCATCAACACCCTCAAGGTCGAATGCCTTGAAACCGTCTGCATATTCATCGTTGATTTTCTTGAGTGAATCAATAATCCACTGTCCGTCCTGCTCGCACTGACAATGAAGATTGTCACCGCTGTCTCCCACCATATCACAGTTGATAACGCATTTTATCCTGTCAAGAGGAATGACAGGATTGGCTGCATAGAAGAATGCACCAAGCAGATTGGATTCCTCGGCATCAAGGAAGATGAACTGAAGAGGCATGCTATGCTCGGTTTTGCTCCAGTATTTGATTAAGGAAAGAAGCATTGCAACACCGGAAGCGTTGTCATTGGCTCCAGGGAAGACATTCTCCTTGCCCATGCAGCCGAGATGGTCATAATGAGCTATGAAAGTGATGCACTCGTTATCCTTTGCATTTTTGCCGGTTCCCGGGAGGAATGCCACTACATTATGTGCGTCATGTCTTGGATACATCTGTGAGACCATGTCTATTTCAAGTTCCTTTGCATCATCAGGGAAAGTTCCGTTCACCATAAGGACAGGTTCAGGTGTTACGTAATGTGCCCTTGCCTTGAAATATGGGAACTGGGCATTGGGTGAGTATGAACCGGCGGCATCCTTGAGTATGATTCCGCCCACTTTGTCAAGAGGCATGAGATAAGGCATATATCTCTCCATGTGTGACTCAAAAGGCAGGGTGTTGTATTTTTCCCAGTCAACAACCACGAAAGCATTCCTGTACTCACCGCTGTTCAGGTGTTTCACGAAAAGTTCCTCGGTGTAATATTTGTCTTCAAGATACTTTATCTCGAATTTCCCCTGGCAGGTAGGGCTGAACTCCTTGGCAATGAAATCCACAGTCGGCTCCATTTTCTTGCCGTCAACCACAAGTTTCATACTGCTGCGCATTACATTCAAATCAAAGCTGAAATTCTGAAGATATGGCACGTATTTGTCATATTCAGGAGTTCTCTCGTATCCGTCCTCAACCATTCCGCTCCAACGTTCCAGCCCTATATTATAAATATGGGCTTTATATGGAGGCTGGACCTCCTGTGTGTGCATGAAGCAGTCCTCAATGGCCATTGATGATTTTGATGCAGGCATTGCACCCATTTCACGAACCTGGTCAATGATGTATTTGGCTGCAAAGATGTCTCCATTCTCATAAGCATTCCTGCCATAATACTTTGAAACATCGGACAGTTCCTTCACTACAGATTCAAAGTAAGTCTTGCATTCATTCATTTTTTTCATCTCCTGTTTCTCCTTGAGATACGAGCAGGATGCCAGGGCAAGTATCGATATTGCCATAAGCACCGTTTTCATTTTATTCATAGTGGAATATGTATTTAAGTATTTTTCTTCTGATGGCAAGGATATATCTTCTCACAGGAGTGAGAAAGAGCCATATTGCAGTGGCGGCCTTGAAGAATCTTCCGTTGCAGTCAATTGCGTGGTAACTACCATTCCTTCTCTTCCTCAGGAGCTTGGTGACAACACCGATGACCGCATCACGTGTAACTATCTCCTGCCCGCTGATATTGCCATCCCCCTGTATTGTAAGGACATCCTTGTCATTTACAGCGCCGACGTTCACATAATCGATCTTCAGGATACGGTGCATTATGTATCTGCCATGCAAAGTGAACAGTACAATTGCATGTTCCTTCACATTGTCTTCGTTTGGAAGGACAAGTTCCACGGAATCACGTTCATGCCTGAGAAAGGGTGTCATGCTGTGCCCCTTTGCAGTGAATACAACCTTGTTGCCATTATGCATTTCTTCCTGTACAAGGGCAAAGTATTCATTGTTCTCAAGCACCATTGATGATGCGGTTCTGTATTTTTCCTTTTCCATAAATTACAGATCTATGATTCTGTCACAATATGCCAGTGATGTCTCCCTGTGCGCAATAGTGATTATTGTAAGTTCGGAATCCATCCTTGAAACATATTCTATTGCATTGTTCACTTCGGTTTCCATATGCGAATCAAGCGAGCTGGTGGCTTCATCAAGGAAAAGCACCTGAGGCTTCTTGAAGAGCGCACGCGCAATTCCAAGACGCTGCTTCTGGCCTCCTGAGACCTTGCAGCCGCCTTCACCTATCACTGTATATATGCCATGTTCAAGAGAATTGACGAAATCCAGCAGCTGGGCCTGCTCCAGAGCCCGCATTATCCTTTCATGAATTTCATCATCAATCTCGAAATGCTGGTTCTTGTCCTTCTTCTCGGTAAGCAGTTCCCTGACTGTCAGAGGACGCAGATCCTCTACGTCAAAAAGCACATTGAAGGCTACATTCTCTGCTATGGACCTGTTAAGAAGCTGCACGTCCTGTGGCACATAGCCCACCATTTCCAGCCAGGAATCAGCATTCCTTTCGTTGAGGGCAATGCCATCAATGGCAACTCTGCCTGAAATCGGCGGGTACAAACCCAGCATAAGATTGAACAGGGTGGATTTTCCACGCCCTGACACGCCCCTGAACCCCACTCTTTCGCCCTTTGCTATTTCGAATGATATATCGTTCAGGACAGGCTCATGCTCATTGAAATAAAAAGTCAGATGTTCAACGGATATCCTGTCATTGAATCCGTGGAATGTCTCCGCCTCAACTGTACCGGATAATTCTTCATTACCATCGCTGTGAGAAAGCGCCTCGGAAACGATCTCTATGGCGTAACTGTTGTTCTTGATGCTGGAATAGCTTCCGAGCATCGAGCGTATGGCAGGCAGTATCCTGATTGCGCCCGCACAGAAAAGCGCCAGCCAAAGGCTCAGCCTGCTCCACTGCTGGCCGCTGGCCAATATGAGGAAACATATGCAGAGAATTATAGTGATTTCCATGAGATAAGCTGTAATCCTGCCTACAAGTATGGATTTCAGCCTCCGGTAGCTGATGAGTTCCAAACCATTGTTGAACAGATGCATCATCTTGTCAAAGGCACCATATATTCTCACAGCAGCATAATTCCTGAACGTTTCCTGCACGGTACGATACTGATTCGAACGTGCCCTGTTCTCGAGCCTGCCGTACTGTATGAGGCGGTCACGCACGAACAGGAAGTAAACGGCAACGGATGGTATGAGAGATATGATTATTGCCAGAGCGGACACATAGGATATGCTTGCAATGATTGCGAACGTTATGATGGTTACAACAGCCTCGGCTACAAGAGAAAGCATCTGCAACAGGACCTGAGTGGCCACACTGTAGCAGACGGCATTTATCTTGTAGGACAGATCAACCGTACCGTTATCCTTTATGAATCCAAGACCCTTTCTATAGAATTCCTTGAAAAGTCTTCTGGAGAAATATTGATAGATGCCCAGCACGAACTTTGTCTGATAACGTTGCAGAAGCTGTGACACTACGAATTTTGCACTTAACAGAACTATTGTGAGCACTCCCAGCCATAAAATGAATGTTCCCATATCCCTGTCCGGAGACAGGAAGGACATCATTCTGTCAATGAAAGGATATTTCCCGGTATCCCCTCCGCTGAGCAGCACTATGAACACAGGAAGGATAACAGCTATGCCAAGCAGGTCCAGAAACGAACTTAGAAGGATGGAAAGGGCCACCCCTGCAGATTTCCTCTTGTATTCCTTTGGCAATAAGCCTATGAGTCCTCCAAGCATTTTTACACTTGCGATAGTTAAAGATTATAAGTTTGCAAATTTAACCCATAAGGATCAGAATAGCAATTAAGATGCTGCGCTTACAATGATTCGAACGACAGAGTATAGTTTCCCTGAGCATCCTTTGTAAGGTTGAGCACCAGGTTGTTCACGCCTTTCTCATCTCCGGGCTTCCGGCAGAAAGGCAGTTCGTTAGGATGCATGGAATCGAACGAAACAACAGCCTTCGAACCCTGAGGATACATTTCCATGGTACGGCAGCGGAAACCCCACATGGCGTTCTCCGACAATCCTTCACGCCTCTGGATGTCCATGACCTTTATCATTCTGCCTGAATCAATGTCATACAGATATACGGGCAGCACGGTGATATGCTTGCTTCCTCCGTCCCATCGGTCCAGGAAAACAATTGCATTGTATTTGCTGAAATATATGTTCCCGTAGGTTGCCCTGCTGTCAACGTCAAAGAAGGAGAACTGATGAATAAGCGTGAGTGTCTCAGGGTCTATCACGCCGTCCTTGCCCCTTGCACAACGCCAGAACCTATGGTTCACTGTCCAGTCATCGGATGCCCACCACACATAGTCCTTTGTGAAGACTGCGTTGAGCATGCGCCATTTGGCCCTGTCATTCTTGTCGAGCTGGACGAAATCTGTTCCGTTGGTGCTGGCATACAGACCTGCATCCCTGTCGCCGGTGCTGTAATAAACAACTCCGGTATATGGATCCTCCTGGGCAATATGGAAATGCTTCGTGCCTGTGTTGTAAGGGAACTGAATGTGCCTGCCTGCTCTCACCTGCCAATTGTCCGGATTTGTGAAATCACCGCTCACCTTCCATCCGTTGCAGGAAAGCAGATTGCCTCTGGTATATTCGGCAAAATAGAATGCCTTGTGGCGGAAGGAATAGTGCTGGCCAATGTTCTGTAGCCAGCCTGTAGGTTTGAGCCTGTCACCGAAATCAATGAGATGCAGCTTGTATCCCTCACTTGCAACAGCAATTATCGGGTTCCTGCGGTACTTGTTGTCCATGGCAACCGAATACGGTGCGGAATATTCCTCTTCTGTCAGTTTCTCGCCGCCGAACTGGGAGTCATATATGAAAAGGACATCTCCGTTAGGAAGGAAAGCCGTTGTGTAATTCCTGGATGGATAACCGTCCTGAGGCACGAAAGTGAACAATTTCTCAGGCGTTCCATAAGGGCTGTCAGAAACGAAATACTCTTCGGTATTCTCGTTGTACCAGAGAACCTTTGAATAGGATTCCACTGACTGGCCATCGTATGGAGCATCCATATATGCTCTAAGGGTAAGATTTGAGTTCTGTGCGCATAGAACGGACGCAAAGCAGAAAACTGAAAGGAATAATGTAAATAGCTTTTTCATAACGTAACAAAGTTATAAAAAAATAAAAAACCCGCCTTAAACAAAGTGCGAGTTTCTAATATATATAATGGAAAAGAAAAGTGGAGAACAAGGGAGTCGAACCCTTGACCCCCTGCTTGCAAAGCAGGTGCTCTAGCCAACTGAGCTAGTCCCCCAGGATTTTTTTGAGTCTTACGACCCGTTTTGAATGAACTTTGGTGGAGAACAAGGGAGTCGAACCCTTGACCCCCTGCTTGCAAAGCAGGTGCTCTAGCCAACTGAGCTAGTCCCCCAGAGTAGTAGTCCCGCGCGGACTTGAACCGCGGACCCCCACATTATCAGTGTGGTGCTCTAACCAACTGAGCTACGAGACTATATATAAAGACAGAACAAGCAGCAGAGACAAATGAGAATCTCGGTCATAATCAGTCAGACAAACTCCAAAAAGGAGGTGTTCCAGCCACACCTTCCGGTACGGCTACCTTGTTACGACTTAGCCCCAGTTACCAGTTTCGCCCTTGGCCCATCCTCGCG
>JAGHUC010000006.1 GCA_018065035.1 Candidatus Egerieousia equi
TTTCCAACAAAAAATTCCTGAAACGTATATACTTTCCGAAAACTTACCACGGATTTTCAATTGAACGCCAATAATGCTACTTTTGCAAAAGAACTTACTACACGGTTTTGATATGAACATTTATTCAGCGAATACGGCTTTGGAACAGCTGGTACAGGCAGACCGTAATCTGTTCAGCACATTGAACGGCTGGTACTCACCATTCGGTGACGCAGTGATGCCGGTAATAACCCATCCTCTCACAGGCGTTCCGATTTACATATTCATATTCTGGCTCATCTTCCGCAAATTCTATAATTGCAATCATGAGCATTCGAACTTCTCCGATAATGGCGGAAACGCCCGATGGTTCCGTACCGAACGCTTCTGGATGCTGTTTGCATCAATAGCAGCAGTTGTGGCCACATTCGGGCTTTGCGATTTCGGCTCAGCGGAATTCTTCAAATACACTATCTGCAGACTGCGTCCCTGCCATGATCCTCTCATGATGGACAATCTCAGGCTGCTTGAAGATGCCGGCGGACTTTACGGCTTTGTATCAAGCCATGCAGCTAATCTTTTCGGACTGGCACTTATTTCATCACTCATAATCAGAAATCGCTGGTACAGCTGCTTCATTTTCATCTGGGCCGCTCTGGTCGGTTACAGCAGAGTGTATGTTGGGAAGCATTTCCCTGGCGATGTCATCTGCGGTGCGCTATACGGTTTGATAGCTGCCATACTGGTTTATTATGTATATACCATCGCTGTAAAATATATAAGGAAAATCAATAAATAGCTGTATCTTTGCAGCCGGATTTCCATTAGTTGTAAATAGGTTCAAGGAGCCTATAATGCAGTGAGAATGAATCGAATAAAAGTTCTAGACAAGTATTTCAAGCTCTATCTTACCAATCAGGAGATAGAGGAGGCCATATCAAAGGTTGCCACAAGGTTGAACAAGGACATGAAAGGGGTGGACACACCTATCATGCTGGGAGTAATGACTGGCGCGTTCATGTACACAGCGTCGCTGGCGCAGAAAATTGATTTTCCTTGTGAACTCTCCTTCATCAAACTGTCTTCATACAATGGCGTAAGAACCACAGGCTCAGTAACTCAGGTCTTTGGCCTCACTACTTCCGTGGCAGGGAGGACAGTAATCATTACTGAAGATATTGTTGACACAGGCACCACGATGGCCGAACTCACCAAAATCCTGAAGGATGCCGGAGCGGCAGATGTGAAGATAAGCGCTTTGTTCTTCAAGCCCAAGGCCTGCATCAGGAAAATAAAGGTGGATTATCCTGCATTTGAGATTCCTAATGACTTTGTTCTTGGCTTCGGGCTCGATTACAACCAGATGGGACGCCAGTACAAGGATTTATACGTTCTTGATACAAATCAGGAAGACTAAAAAAATTGTAATACAATGAAATTTTATATTCTGCTAGGGCCTCCAGGGGCCGGAAAAGGAACCCAGGCCGCATTGATGGTCAAGGAACTTGGCTACGTTCACGTTTCTACAGGTGACGTTCTGCGCAAGGAAATCTCAAAAGGCACTGAACTTGGCGCGCAGGTGAAGAAGCTCATAGACAACGGTGAATTCGTTCCGGATGCCATCGTTGAAACAATAATCGAACAGGTAATCGACCAGAATCCCCAGGCAAAAGGATTCATATTCGATGGATTCCCAAGAACAGTGTCACAGGCGGAGGATCTGGACAGTATGCTTGCCAGGAAAGGATACGGCATTACCAATACAATCTGCATAAGTCTTCCGGACAAGTTCATCTTTGAAAGGATAGCCCACAGAGCACGTATTGAAGGCCGCGCCGACGATGCCAAGACCGATACTATTCAGACACGCATAGACATTTATCATGCCCGCACCGAACCACTCATAAACTTCTACAGAGAGAAAGGCCTCTATAGCGAAATCGACGGCCAGGGAACAATAAAGGAAGTGTTCAGTTCTATAGCCAGGCTCACCAGAGAATAAGAGACAGTGGCATTTTATTCGTGCATGGCGGCCCAGAGCATCTCCTTCAGTTCCTTTATACCCATCCCGGTAACGGATGAAATGAATATTGTAGGTATCTTGCGTGGAAGATGAGGCTTGATTTCAGCCATGAGTTCCTCATCCAGGAGGTCAGATTTTGATACAGCCAGAACACGCTGTTTGTCAAGAAGTTCAGGATTGTATTTCTTGAGTTCGTTGAGCAGAATCCTGTATTCCTTGAGGATGTCCTTGCTGTCTGCCGCTACCATGAAAAGCAGCACGGAGTTTCTTTCTATATGACGCAGAAACCTGTAACCCAGGCCCTTGCCTTCGGATGCACCCTCAATGATACCGGGGATGTCAGCCATGACAAAAGACTTGTCGTCATAGTATGAAACTATACCTATGCTTGGCTCCATCGTGGTGAAAGCATAATCGGCAACCTTGGGCCTTGCAGCGGATACCGTTGACAATAGGGTTGATTTGCCGGCATTAGGGAAGCCTACCAGGCCAACATCTGCAAGTACCTTGAGTTCTAGTATGTACCAGCCCTCAACTCCGTCCTCTCCCGGCTGGGAGTACCTAGGTGTCTGGTTGGTTGCTGTCTTGAAATATGCATTGCCAAGACCGCCGCGGCCGCCGCGAAGCAGAATCACCTCCTGTTTGTCTTCGGTAATCTCGCATATCTGCTCGCCGGTCTCCGCATTCTTTGCAACGGTTCCCAGAGGAACATCCAGATAAATGTCCTTTCCGTTCGCGCCCTTGCTGAGCTGCCCGCTGCCGCTTTCGCCTTCCTCGGCCTTTATATGTTTCCTGTATTTCAAATGGATGAGCGTCCAGAACTGGCTGCTGCCCCTGAGTATTATATGCCCGCCGCGGCCGCCGTCACCTCCGTCGGGACCGCCCTTTGGTACAAACTTCTCCCTGCGCATGTGCGTGCTGCCATTGCCTCCCTTTCCCGAAGCCAGGAACAGCTTCACGTAGTCTATGAAATTGCTATCTGCCATAACT
>JAGHUC010000113.1 GCA_018065035.1 Candidatus Egerieousia equi
GTCCCGTGTATCTTATAAACCCCTTTCGATATACGGTCAAGCCATCCGCTTTTCATATAAGCATACTGACCACGAGCATCCAATCCCTGACTTGAAAGCCAAGAACCGAACAAGACCGATTCATTGGGCGCCGCCTCTAATATTTGCTGTATTTTTGTAGCCATCTTCGTTTATTTTATGAATACCAGCATAAATTTATTGCAAAAATACTCTTTTATTTGTGTCCAACCAAACATTTTCTTCAAACAATGCTAATTTTTATAGAAATTTATCCTCAAATTCGCATTTTTAGCGAATTCAAAAGCAAAAAGTATGCATAGAACTATAAATTGAACTGCAATTGCCGTCCAAAAGAAAGAGAAGGATAGTTCTGTTTAATTGGATAAGGCACGGTTTAGTTTATCCCCATATTAAATATCCATAACCTAAACTAAACCTTTTATCTTCCGACGTTGAAACCCTGTCATCAAATGCGTTTCTCAAAAAAAAGGGTAAGAAAATGACAATGAGCATCACTTAAAGACGCATCAGATGCATTCCTTGCTCGCTTCACAGCGATTGCAGGAATGTGCAAAAATCTGCGTTAAAAAGTGTAAACGTGCAAAGAACTGGAAAATCGATTTTGCAGATGTTTGCATTTTCTTTTTTTGAAGGCAGTCATATTTGCAGATTTTTGCCTATTTTACGTCCCCCTACCGTCCCTCGGAGTCACTTTAGATACCCTAAAACAAAGGCGTTTACACTGATTATCAGTCACTTATATTTACAGATAGCAACTTCTGCATCGGTAAGTGAAACCCGATTAACATCGATTAGAAACAATTGCAATACTATAGCAAAGGTATCCACTGTAACAATACACATCTTTTAAACCATTGGAAATTATCGGCAATAGTATAAATCTTGCTATACATATCAAGTTAAAATGTGCAATCATTTCAATTACGTTTCAAGACCCGGTTTTTCAATTAAGGCATTAAATTGCGTTCTTGGGCGAGTGGATAAGAAAATATACGAAATGTTTGTTATAGTAAACAATTATCCTTACTTTTGTACCGAATAAAGTACAGACACATGGGTAAGGATACTTTCGGAAAGATGATGCCGAGGGCTCTTGATCAGGCCTTGAAGCAGATGGGCGAGCAGATCAAGCTGGCCCGCAAGCGCAGACATCTATCAATGCAGGACATAGCGGAAAGGGCTACTGTTACAAGGCTTACGGTTTCCAAAGTCGAGCATGGCGACCCAACGGTTTCGATGGGTATCTACGCCCGCGTGTTATATGCTCTCAATCTTGAGAAGGATATTACCCTTCTGGCTGCGGATGACGCGCTTGGGAGGCAATTGCAGGATGCTGAATTGCTGAAGAAATGAAAGAGATAACAGTATACGCAGACTTTGATTTTCTTGCTGCACCGCAGATAATCGGCACTCTGGGCTACGAGCATGTCCGGGGTAACGACCATTTCGTCTTCAAATACTCCAACGACTGGCTGAAGTTGGGCGGCGGCATCATTCTTAGTGGCGACCTGATGAACGTCTCTTCGCTGCAGCACCCACGCGGTGGCAGCAGTGTGTTCGGATTTGTCAAGGACTCATTCCCTGACAGATGGGGCCGACTGCTCCTCGACCGCAGGGAACGCATCCTGGCCAAGGCGGAGAACAGGGATGTTCGTCAGCTGACAAATTATGACTACCTGGTCGGGATTGAAGACTTCACGAGAATGGGCGGCCTTCGTTACAAGAGCGAGGACAGCGATGTATTCATCAATTCCGGCGACAGGCTGGTCGTTCCCCCTATCGAGAGTCTCCGGGCATTGTGCGAAGCATGTCATGAGATTGAGGCGGCCGAAGAGCTGAACGAGCTTCCGGATCTGCGCTGGCTGGACCAGCTTATCGACCCGGGAACCTCACTCGGCGGTGCCCGTCCGAAGGCGAACGTCGTTGATGCGGACGGCAAGCTATATGTGGCCAAGTTCCCTTCAAAGAAGGATCTGGAGAATACCGAACTTATCGAGCACTTCTCCCATCAACTGGCCGCATCGGCGGGAATCAACGTGGCGAAGACCCGTACCGTCGGAATATCCAGAGGTCGCGACCTTCTGCTTTCCGAACGGTTCGACCGCACAGCCGATGGCAAGCGCATACACTTCGCATCCGCCATGTCATTGCTCGGGCTTGATGACGGGGCCGGCAGCAGCACCGGCAATGGTTATCTGGACATTGTGGATTTCATCCTTCGCGGTTGCATCGATGCCCGTCAGAATCTACGTGAGCTATATAGGAGAGTCGCTTTCAATGTCCTGTTCGGCAACACTGATGACCATTTCCGCAATCACGGTTTCCTCCTTACAGCCAAAGGCTGGACACTCTCCCCTGCCTATGACATCAACCCTGGGCTAAAGACACACCAGTGCCTGCTCATAGACCAGTACACCGAAGAATCGGACATTAATGCATTGCTAAATGCCTGCGAGAGCTATATGCTTGAACGGAAGGAAGCAACAGATATCATTGAAGAGGTGCGCTCTGCAATAAAAGACTGGAGAAAGACAACCACACGGCTTCAGATACCGGTCAAAGTTCTTGAGCAATACTCAAGACGCTGGGATAAGTGACTTCTTCCTGAAACAACCGTTTCTGCACAGATTGGCAATAAGCCCAGCAAAAATTTGTACCTTTGTAACAGCCAAAGAGGTAGGTACCTTTCAAACAGTTAGAACGCTGCTATTCAGCACGTTTCTCTTGATGCATCGGAAAGTAGATGAAGTAGATTTCTGCATTATTTTGAACAGAAAAAAAAGAATTTATTCGTTTACTGTACGAATCTTTGTCTTATACACAATTTGACTTTTTCAAAAGAGTGAATAAACCTTTCTCAGAATGAGTCTATTGCATCCCAATTTACATACTGTGCTTCAATATAGGCCGGAGTATCTCCCATGACAATCTTATACCAGCCGTCATTCAATCCCAGACAAGTGTAGGTTTCAGGAACGCATCCCTCCTCATAAACCAGGTCAAGAACTATTGACGCAACAGTATCCGGCTCGGAATATGACGGACGAGCACCAGTTTCTTTCAGATATACAATGCCCTTGCCTTCAGAGGCAGACCATAGTTCCACACGGGCCGCTTCTTTGGATACCGTGAAGGTATCCTGTATGCTGCAGGTATAAGTATCTTCATCTTCACTGACATATCTGGCAATCGTTCCGTCATGGAGTATCACCACTTTCATTTGAGCAGCGGCTGAAAGGCTGTCCAGGGCATCCCATTTTGCTTCGTCTGAAATAATATCCGACACCTTGGAATTATTTTGAAATTGAACAAATGCAATTGCAATAAGGCCTATGATAATAAGGGCAATAAGAATAATAGAATTTCTACGTTTCATAAATAGCTGATTTCTTCAAGACAAATTTACATCTTTTTTTCCGATGATTGGCACATCCGTCACCAATGCAGACCTTGAGGCAAAAGGAAAAGAATAGCAAAAGAATTCATATATTTGTTAATGAAATTCCATTATAGCAATGAGAATATTATAAACTGGATATGATAGAAATTGGCATCAAAGGACATCAGGAAACAACAGTAACGGCGGCTGATGTGGCTAGCAGTGTTGGAAGCGGGACTTTGCAGGTATTTGCAACTCCGATCATGGTTGCCCTGATGGAAAAGGCGGCTTTCCTTTCCATTGAACCGTTTTTGGAAAGAGGTCAGAGTTCCGTTGGAACTAGAATCAACATTGAACATGTTCGCTCCACTGCGATGGGAAAGAAAGTGTGGGCTGAATCAGAAATTATAGCCGTTGACAGGAGAAAGTTATCCTTCAAGGTAGCGGCATACGATGAAAAGGGACTGATAGGGCAAGGAGAACACGAAAGGTTCATCATTGATATAGAGAAATTCCTATCGAAGGTGGAAAGTAAGGATTAATGACTACCAGTACGCACAGGCACCTGGATGATGGTAAGCCATTTCTCCGGATCTTCCTGGTTCCAGATGCCGTCGACATAGCAGGCGCGTGGTGAATCTGCTATTTCATATCCCATCTTTGCAATTTCAGCAAAGAGTTCGATGTAGCTCTCACGCAATTTGGTGTATGGACCATAGACTTTCATGCAGATGGCGGTCGGATACTCAGGAAGAGTCTTGAATTTCACGATATCGGAGTCATTCTTCGCAGATGTAACCTTCTCGCAATACTCTATCTCAAAGTTTTCGGCCCTGTATTCCTTGGCAGTCTCCACCGTGAAACAGTATCCCGGTTCAGGGCATTCGCAGCCGAGACGTGCCATCTCTGGTGCCACAACGGTCACCAGATGCATTCCGAGGGCATCATAATTAGGAAGAATTGTCCTGTTGTAAGCAACAATGATAGAAGGTAGTGAGTCAAAATAAATCTTTTCCATATTCATTCTTTTCTTTTGGGCGGCCACCAGGTTCTTGAGTTGGGCATGACGGGCCTTAAGCGCCTGCAGTTCTTCTTCACAGGTCCTGATCTTGGACTCAAGGGTCCTGATATCGGGAAAGTGCGTATCATTCTCATAAAGTTCCGTTATCTCCGCAAGGGAGAATCCGAGCTGTTTGAGTTGTAAGATTGAGAGAAGTTTCTGCAACTGATCAGGGCTGTAGTAGCGGTATCCCGTAAACATATCCACTATACCGGGTTTCAGCAGCCCTATTTTCTCATAATGTCGCAATGTCTTTACGGTAACCCTTCCAAGTCTGGAGAACTCGCCGATTTTATACTTTGTCTGTCCCATCATTAAAGCGCTTTTGATGTTAACGGATACAAAGATAATACATGACCTTAGGTACGAGTCAAGAGGTCAAAACAGTTAAGAACATTATTGAATAATTTTGTTGCATATTGCTTGCAGTTAACAATCATTTTGCTATCTTTGTGGTAAGTATAAAATATTATGTCACAGTCAGCACTTACAATAAGATTGGACTCCGAACTAAAATCTCAGTTCGACAGACTCTGCGAAGAATTCGGAATGAGCACCAACACGGCGTTCAACATCTACGTTCGTCAGGTGGTCCGCAACCGCTGCATTCCTTTCACTATCGAAGCCCCTTCAAAGGACGATGTCATGGCTAAGGGACGTGCAGCATTCTATCGAATGCGCCAGGCCGCTGCCGAAGCCGGCATGCAGGATATGTCACTCGATGAGATCAACGAGGAAATCAGACTCGTCAGGGAGGGCAGGTAATGAAAGTTTATGCTGTCATTGACACAAACGTTCTGGTGTCTGCCTTGTTTGCCAAGCATCCGGACTCTGCGCCAGTGCAGATTCTCGAGCGCTTGTTCGACAGCAAAATTATCCCTATGTACAACGACAAGATCCTCGCCGAGTACAACGAAGTGCTCAGGCGTCCCAAATTCCCGTTCCCGGAGGATGCTGTCGTTTGGGCGGTCAATGCCATAATTGAAGCTGGTATTAACTCCGAAAGAGTGCGGGTAGAAGAGACTACCACAGATCCGAAGGATGTGGTCTTTCTGGAGGTTGCCATGTCAAGGGAGGACTCTTTCCTTGTGACCGGCAACACCAAGCACTTCCCTATCATTCCGCGTGTCGTTACCCCGAAGGAATTCCTTGACATCCTGAAGGCACTGGAGAATGATTACTAACAGGAATAATAAGAATTCGTGCCGTAAGTTCAGCTACATAATCTTTGCGCCCATTTCCAACCACAAAAGGTTGTAACATTACAACCTTTTTTAACATATTTATTAAAATAACGCCTGAAATATTTAAATCTGCCAAATTCTGTGTAATTTTTACACAATAAATTTGGCAGATTGAAAAAAGTACCATATCTTTGCAGTGTAATTTTTACACATGTAAGATATGGAAGAGAATAAATACTGTTACAAGTACCCCCACCCGGCTGTTACAACAGACTGCGTGATATTCGGTTTTGATGGAAGTGAACTGCAGGTGCTGCTCATTGAAAGAGGCATTGAGCCATTCAAGGGCAAATGGGCATTCCCTGGCGGATTCCTGAACATGGATGAGACTGCAGAAGAAGGAGCCTTAAGGGAGCTGAAGGAAGAAACCGGCCTTGAGAATGCCTACATAGAGCAGTTCAACGCTTATTCAGATCCTGGAAGAGATCCGCGAGAGAGAGTTATCACAATTGCCCATTACGCGCTGGTGCGCATACAGGAAGTCAAAGGAGGCGATGACGCGGCAAAAGCCCAGTGGTTCCCCATTGACAAAGTCCCGCAACTGGCTTTTGACCACGACAGAATACTCCGTGATGCAATGAAGAAGCTGAGGGAGCGCATTCACTTCGAGCCCATAGGATTCGAACTGCTGCCTGAGAAATTCACCATGAAGGACCTTCAGGTTCTGTATGAGTCCATACTCGATGTAAAATTCGACCGCCGCAACTTTGCCAAGAAGATGCTGCACTACGAACTGCTGACCCAGCTCGATGAGACAGTCAGGCCAACCGCCAAGCGAGACGCCCTCCTCTATTCATTCAACAAAGAAAACTACGAGCTCTTCAAGAAGAAGGGCTTCCAACTGGAATTTTAAACGCAAATAATATGAATGAGTCTATGAATATCGAAGATTTTGAAGGCTGGAATGTTTATTCCCCGGAAGACATCCAATTCTCTTCTATAAAAGAATGCGAGGAAGTCCTTAATTCAGAAGAGTTCGAAGAATATGTCACGACACTGGCCAGTCGTAACTCCTACGCCACACGTTACGGTTTCAGAATGAGAAACGGAAGATTTTTCATGGATTTGCTAAGATGTACTGAGGCTGCTCGACGGACATTCGAAGCACAGCTGGCGTTTGAAGGGACTACGTTTGAAGAGTACAAGAAACAACACTATTGCGAGTGTATGATCACGCGAGACCATCAGTACGAAGAGACAACTATGCCAGATGAAATATGTGCGCTCTCGTTGGAAAACATTGAACTAATAATCGGTAAACTTACAGAAGAGCAAGAAAGGAACTACTTTGAAAAAACGAAGCCCTTGAGTGAGGAAGAAGTTAAAGAATGGATTAGACGATTCAGAGAGATTCCGAACACTCTTGGATGGAAATGGATTATGAAGACCGATTCTGAATTTGGGAACAAGCAATAAAAAAATCTTTAGCTAAACTGTAACAACCCCCTCCACTCCCCTACCTATTATTGTAACAAGTTAAACTTAAAATGTGAGCAGTATGAAAACAAAAGTATTCAATTTGATTATTCTCGATGAGAGTGGCAGCATGAGTTGTATTGAGCGTCAGGCTCTGAACGGTCTTAACGAAACATTGCAGACA
The DNA here is from genome assembly GCA_018065035.1 of Candidatus Egerieousia equi. Lineage (GTDB taxonomy): Bacteria > Bacteroidota > Bacteroidia > Bacteroidales > UBA932 > Egerieousia > Egerieousia equi. The sequence continues at coordinate 7,305 of JAGHUC010000113.1, forward strand.
ATACGCGGAGCGCAGAAAAAGTATCCCGAGCAGGAGCAGCTGGTAAGCATCGTTCCTTTCGAGTCTGGGAACATCAGACTTCTGAGAGACAAGGTTTCCATCAAGGAAGTAAACGACCTCCGGCCTGACGAGTATAACCCCGGAGCATGCACTCCCCTGTACGATGCCATCGGCTTCGGCATCAACAGCATAAGGAATGAAGTATCCGATGATGACAGCGTACTGGTTACCATCATCACAGATGGTGAGGAAAACAGCAGCGTTGAATATACCGGCAAGTCCATTGCCACTATCATTGACGAACTCAAGAAGAAAGGCTGGATGTTCACCTACATAGGTGCCAATCAGGATGCAGTAAGCGTGGCCATGACCATCAATATCAGCAATGCTATGAATTTCGTTCAGGATAACGAAGGTACAAGGGCAATGTTCGAGAGGGAACGCAGGAGCCGTGAAAGATATTTTGAGGAAAATGCCATGTGCTACAAGATGGCCTCGCCGGAGATGGCCCGCAAGGCAAGAATAGCCAGGGCATTTGGCAGCAACTTCTTTAATGAGCCTGAGGAAATGAACGAAAAGGACAAACAAGCATGAAGCAAAAGATTTACAACTTGTTGATGGTTACCCACAGGGGCCTGCTGGAGAACACCTTCCGGCAGGTCTTCTTCAGTGATTCAGGACTATCGCCAGTGAAAACATTTGATGACTATCTGAGCGACTTCTACCTCTACCTGTACGAGGCCAGGCCGAAGTATGTCTCCGCTGACATAAAGGGCTACTATCTCCAGCAAATAAAGGATGAGAAGGCCACTCCGGCATGGCTGCGCCAGACCTTCAGGAGATTTCTGCTGGAAGAGAACAGGATTCTAACAGAGATGCGGGAAGCTTTGGCGGAGTACCGCAGGCAGCTTGCATCGGCGGGCAGCGGCAGGCAGCTGGACATCACCCTGATGCACGTTGGCTTTGCCATTGCCTGGTTCAACCAGCATGAAACCAGCGAGGACCGTTATCTGTTCTTCCGGAGCGCCTACAAGCATTTCAAGGGCTTCTATTCGTGGCCGGATATAGATCTTGACGACAGGGATGTTGCAAACATTCTCGAAATCAGCCAGGGAGCGTTGCGCACCAGGACATCGAGACTGTGTGCAAAGGTCAAGCGCCTGGTCTGTGAGCTCAACGACGCCCTCATAGCATCATTGAACAGACAATCGCTCGACATTGCAAAGGAAATCTATGCCGAACCGGAGCCTGACATGGAGGCCATTCTGGAGGAACTGCTTGGCCAGGCCGAACGCGAACTTGAACAGTATGAACAGATAGTGAAACTGCGTATGGAGAAGCGGAAGTCTATCAGGACATTCGAAATTCTGGAGCGCAAGTGCTTACGTGCTGAAAAGGACATTGCCCACCCATGCCGCAACTTGTTCAAGTTGGCAGACACAAGCTGGGACTTCGATATTGAAGACAAGACCAGGAAGCCGGAAAAGAGCAACCGCGTAGTCCGTATGTTCAAGAAACTTATAGGAATGTAATTGAAGCAATATGTTAGGTGCAATCATTGGAGACATAGTAGGAAGCAGATTCGAATTCAACCCTACAAATAACTACAACTTTGAACTTTTCGGCCAGGGCTGTTCCTTCACCGACGACACTGTCTGCACTATCGCTGTGGCAGATGCTCTGCTGAAAGGAAAGGATTTCGGGGAGAGTCTGCATGAATGGTGCAGGCGCTACCCTCACCCCATGGGAGGATATGGCGGCCGCATCCTGCAATGGGTCCTCAGTAATGAGCCGCAGCCCTACAACTCATTCGGCAACGGCAGCGCAATGAGAGTCGGCCCTGTAGCGTACTGGTACAAGGACAAGGCTGAAATGCTTGCCGCCGCTGCCGCCACAGCCGCACCCACACATAACCATCAGGAAGGAATCAAGGGAGCCCAGACCGTGGCACTAGCAGTTTTTACAGCGATGGAATACAACAGACATCATCCTCAGGAGGCCTCACAGCACATAGATGGAATCATCAGCGAATGCGTCGCATTCTCCGGCTACGACATAAACATACCCAAGGCCTCTGTGCTCAACAAATTCGACGAAAGCTGCCAGGGAACAGTACCGGTAGCCTTGAAGATCATCAGCATAAGCCGGAGCTTTGAGGAGGCAATCCGCCTTGCTGTAAGCCTCGGAGCCGATGCCGACACCCTCGCAGCCATAGTAGGAAGCATTGCCGAGCCCATCTGGGGCATTCCACCCGCGATAGTTTATCAAGCAAAAACCTATCTCCCCGATGAAATGAAAGACGTGCTGGAAGAGTTCTATGAGGGGAGGTAGAGGTTCTTGAATCTGAGTAAAGCGTAGTATTTGATTTTCTATTGAATCTTAATTACTGGAACTGTTCTAACCCCAGTTTGACTCTGGTATCTGTATGTTCCAGTCTGCATCGCTCTCTTTCCTTGTGGCACACTGATTATTTGATCATCATAATACTGTGTCTGCCCATCTGATACGAGATATACAATCGGGCCTGAAAAAAACGAGATTCCGCGCTCATGTTTTTCACAGTTTGCTAGTGCGCCATCTCCAAGGACCTGAAAAACCTCAAACTTGGTTGCTTCATTGAATGCAGATGGGTGTTCCGCATACGTAATGTTTGTTTCCTCAGATGAATTCTGAACACTGGCAATTACGAAGAGACCGCCAAAGGTGAGCAGACATCCCGTAATAATGCCTAAGAAGAAGATCAATCCTTTTTTCATGTCTAAGTGTTTATATTTATTATCAATGTTTACAGTAATCATCTAATACATCTCCACCTGTCCATTCTCGTCTAAGAGCAAGTGTCATATACTTCTCAGCACCAATTTTTTCAAAGAAGGAGCCCTCGCTCGTGTGAATGAACTTGCCATTCTCAAACGTGATACTTGCCAAGCAAAATCCACTGCTGCCTTTTACTGTGTCACTGGTTGTTATCACTGCAAGGACAGAATTATCATCAGACAATTCGGCTTTATATGAGTATGACTGATAGACGTCATTACCGCAAAATAGCTCGCCTTCCTTAATGTTATCAAGATAGTCCTGGAGCGGTGTATTGCTTATTGTTTTCGGACAAGCAGGAAACGCAGTGGGAACCTTCCAGTCCTTCTGTAAGGCGTTCGGTGTCAGAGACTCTTTCAAGGTATGTTCTTCCTCATATGTTCTCAAGTTCTCTGCTTCAATAGCCTCCTTCTGGAGCTGATATTCCGATTTTCTTGGTTCATGCTTATACCAATCCTTATCCCAACTTTCTCCAAATCCGGAATCTGTACCACTGCCAACTGTTCCGTAGATCCAATCACCAAGTCCTTGGCCCGTAGGTTTCTTTTTGTTGTCATCAGCAGCCCAGCGTTCAAGGTTTTGCTTACACTGTGCGGCTTCTTCTTTTGAAACAGTACACATCCAACTGACATTAGGACCTCTCAACTTGTCTCTAAACTTTGAAGGATCTTCTAGAAATGCTTCAATGCTTCCACACGTAAGTGCAATCCTTCTCCTTGTAATCGGGTTATTCATTATGTTCTCGAACCTAGTTACCCAAGCAAGATTCTCAGGGCGGTTATTACATCTGTTTGTATCCTTGTGATCAACAACCATTGTATTCTCAGCAGGAGCACCGTGGAATGCTGTTGCAACAATCTGATGGACTCTAACCCCAGACACCATCATATAGCCAGTTGCGCTGTTTTTCTTTCCAAAGGTCCACTTGTTATCATAACAACTTGCTCTGCATCCTTCTTTGGGGAGACGCATTACTGCGCCATTGTCACGAACGAGGTAAAGGCGTTCTTTGAACTCACACTGCTTCTCTACAGTGAAGTCCTCTACTGAAATCATGTTCTCCATAGCACCTTAGATTTCGTTTGCCACAAGATCAAGATGAGCCCCAAGAACAAATGCGATTCTTGAGAGTATATCAAGGCCAACAGAATATTTGCCTTGCTCGATACGGCAAAGATTGGCTGCATCTATGTTTGCCAAGAGCGCCAGGTCTCTTGCTTCCATGCCTTTCTTCTCTCTTAGTTTACGAATTTGAGCACCTATGCGTACACGCTCACTCTGACGGTTTCCGGAGTTCATTCCGAGGAAATTTACGCCATTAAGCGTAAGATCACGCCAGATACGACTACTCATAGTCTCCTTGTCCTCGGAGAAATTCCTGTCAAATATCAGTTCAATGAGATGGAGATAATAGACGCGTGTGTCTTCGCTGTCATATTGTCCAATATCTGAAATAAGATTGAATACTTCCCCATCCGGGGCCTGGACATCAATTTGATGTCGGTCGAGAATCTGAGCCTTGCTTTGAGTCTCAGTCTCCATAAATTTTTTAATTTTTCTGTTCATTGTTTAATCGGCAGTATTTAACGTGTTGTCCCCACATTTAAATTAAACATAGTGCAAATGTAAGCTTTTTATTTGAATTGGCAAATATGCCAATCACATTTTATGCGAAATAGTGAGATATTGCAATTTTTACACTATAATATATCAAATTTTGAGCAATAATTAGTCTGGTTGAATGGTTTGCAGTATATTTGTTATACAAAACGGTTCTGTATAGAATAAACACCTGAATAGATTCGAAGTGATATTGACCGAAAAGAAGAAGGCTATCAAGTAACTGGCTGAGCAGCTAGGAAGAGATTTTGCTACCCATATCAAGTGTTGTACAAGTTGTACAAGTATGTCACTACTGGATCTGGATATGCTCATCAAGATAGTTGACATATTTGGAATTGATTACACAGAATTTATGAGGGGTACTAGCTATTCGCTATCCGTTATGAATAACCGCCATTTGAAATGTAATAAAAAAATATGACAATTTCCCAAGGCATATACGAACAGATAATAAATACCCTATTCCGTAGTAAGTTGGAGCAGGTTGATACAGATAGGTTTTTCATAGGGAAAAAACCTATCACGAAGCATGATGCTATCCATCTGCTAAGCAAATACCTTGAAAATCTGATTGAAACTGTTTTTGCTTCATCTGATGATAATTTGACCGTTGAACAGTGTACTGAATTCGTCAATACTGTTATTACTACTCTTGGGCAAACATTCAGTATTAATGATTCTGATGCAAACCTTATCGATGCCGGAAATTCGATTTTAACTGCTGTTATTGACAAGAAAGATTTCAACTTCCCTGACATTGAGGAGTATATTAACACTATAACACCGGCCACGTCATTGAGTAGAAGCACACTATTTATCGGTGGTAATAGTCCGATTGATATGAAAAGTGAACTCAATAAAGAAATTCTTAGCGCCGATGATATATGTTGGGTTATTTCCTTTATAAAAATTAGCGGCCTGAACCTCGTATGGGATAGCTTAAAACAGTATACCTTTTCAGGGAAAACTCTTCGAATTATTACCACCACTTACACTGGAGCAACTGATTATGAAGCCATTGCCAGATTAGCTACGCTTCCAAATACTGAGATAAAGATTTCATTTGATGGAAGCCAAGACAGGCTTCATGCTAAATCATATATCTTCCTCAGAAAATCCGGGTACCACACAGCATATATTGGTTCAAGCAATTTGTCCTCATTTGCACTAAAAGATGGTAAGGAGTGGAACTTCAAAGCCACTCAATTTGAGCTTCCACATATTATCGAATCTGTTCGCCATTCATTTGACACTTATTGGTCAGATGACAGTTTTGAACCATATATTCCCGGGATAAGCGATGAACGTCTCAAGAAGGCATTAAAAATAGATTGGAACGACACATTACTTAACTTTGATGCTCTTGATTTAATGCGTGCCAAGGACTATCAAGAGGAGATTCTAGAAAAACTTGATGTCGAGCGTAATGTGCATGGACATTTCAGAAATCTCGTAGTCGCAGCAACAGGAACAGGAAAAACAGTCATAGCAGCATTCGATTTCAAGAGATATAAGGAGAACCATCCAGCATGTAATTTCCTATTCATCGCTCATCGTCAAGAGATTCTTAAGCAAGCAATACAAACATTCCGTATTGTTTTGGAAGATCCAAATTTTGGAGATATTTGGGACGGTGATCATGAAATAAATGATTATCGTAATGTTTTTGCAAGCAAGGATACTCTACGCAATAGACTAGACAACATCACGCTATCACAAGACTATTATCAATATATCGTAGTCGATGAAGTTCATCATGTAGTTGCTCCAACATACGTAAAAATAATAACGTATTTTCATCCTGAGATTCTTCTTGGACTTACTGCAACTCCTGAACGAACAAACGAAGCAGAAGATATCACCATTTTCTTTGATGGACATATTTCCGCCGAAATACGCCTTCCAGCTGCATTGAATGCAGGACTCTTAGCACCTTTTCACTACTACGGTATACCAGACAATACAGATCTTTCCGAAGTGCGTTGGACTGGCAGCGGCTATGATCCTGGAGAACTCACGAAAATCTATACTGCTAATGATTACAGAACCGGATTGATCCTGAAAAAAATGGAACAGTATATTGGGAAAGCCAATATACCACATGTCCGTGCATTGTGTTTTTGCGTAAACAAGGAGCACGCAAAGTATATGTGCGCTAAGTTTACACTAGCAGGTTTAAAATGCGAGGTCCTGACAAGCGATAATGATAATATTCATAGAAATAGAGTTCGGCGGCAACTTCAGGAGGGTAACATCAACTATCTATTTGTGGTTGACATGTTTAATGAAGGTGTTGACATTCCAAGTATAGACACTGTTCTGTTCCTTCGTCCGACAGAAAGTGCAACCGTTTTCCTTCAGCAATTTGGCCGAGGTTTGAGAAAAAGTGAGGGAAAAGATCACTTGACTGTTCTCGATTTCGTTGGCCATTCTCGCCTTGAGTTCAGCTATAAAGAAAGATTTGAATCCCTCATAGGAAGACACTCTCGCGATATACTTACTGAAATTAAAGAAGGGTTCCAAAATGCTCCATTTAATTGCAAAATTACTTTGGAACCCAAAGCTCAAGAGGAGATTATTGAAAATATCAGAGGATACTATCATCGTCTTAACAAAACCAATATAGTCAGGGAGATAAGGCAGTTCTTCAATGACTCCCCTTCTGATTTTTCTCTCTCAAATTTTGTATCAGAAAGACATATCCCTCTATATAAGATATACAACACTGTAACCTGGGGCGACTTATGCGTTTTTGCTGGTGTTCGTAAAGAAGCATCTCCACATTCAAAGTTGTTGAAATTTGCAGTATCAAAAAAATGGCTTGCAACCGATTCTTACAGCTATTTCAGCCAGCTAAAAGAATTCGTCGAAGCAGGATTCCAAATAGACACTTCGTCCATGGATGAATACCAAATGAAGTGTGCAATTATGCTCTATTATGACTTATTTGACCAAGCTGAGGAATATAATTCGGTGCAGGCGATGTTTGATGACCTAGCAAAAGATGCTTTACTAATTGAGGAGATGAAAGATGTGATAAACATTCTTAGAAATAGTTGTTCTGCTCCAGAAAAGAAAGACAACTCTGTTTACGCAAACTGGTCACCTCTTCATTTGCATGGTGTATACACCAAAGCCCAAATACAAGCAGCATTAGGTCTGTCAACTATCAAAAGGAAATCTTCATCTAGGGAAGGGGTCGAGAGGAAATCTGACATCAAACTTGAAGCCATGTATGTTGACATTATCAAGAAACGAGAGGAAGGATCTCTAACTGATTACAAAGATTTTGCGCAAAGTAGGGAACTTTTTCATTGGGAAACTCAGAATCGTGTGGCAGATGGAAGTAATGAAGCCAAGGCATACAAAAATGGCACAAACAATATGCTCCTTTTTGTAAGGCAGCAAAGTGAAGATCCCGAAATAGGCTGCACAATGGGTTATACATATCTCGGCCAAGTAACAATGAATAGCATCAGAGGTTCTAAGCCAATGCAAATTGTATGGAAATTAAAAACGCCGATGTCAGAAGCTACATACGCATTTGCAAGTCAGTATAAAGCACTAGGATAAAACTATGAAGACGATCGATGTAGTAGCAGCCCTCATCGTACACGATAGACGCATCTTCGTTACTCAGCGAGGGTATGGAGAGTGGAAGGGATGGTGGGAATTCCCAGGCGGCAAGGTTGAACCTGGCGAGGCTCCTGAGGATGCCCTAGTGCGCGAAATCCGTGAAGAACTGGCTACAGAAATACAAGTGGAACGTTATCTTACCACAATCGAGTGGGACTACCCAACTTTTCACCTGTCTATGCGCTGCTATCTATGCAGTGTAGTGTCGGGCTCACTAACTTTACTGGAACATGCATCAGCAATCTGGTTGGACCGTGAACATCTGAGAAGTGTAAAATGGTTGCCTGCGGACAATAGCATCATTTCTGAAATTGAGACACTTCTTTAACTCATCTATTGCCATATACTATAATTGCAACAGTTCGAAAGAGGGACAAAGGACATCGTGAACACCTGACTCAGATGTGGAGAAATTCAGCTGAGATTGCCAGGATAAAGGCAGATTCGGAGCAGGTGAAGGTCTGGGCAAGGGCTTGAGATTATCTATCGCCAGTGGAAAATCACTTCATTAGAAAGAATTTTCGTAATTTTGTCTGTAAGCAAGTTTTTTCATCAATGTCCGACCCTCTCTCCCCTTCTCAGCGCCATAAGTGCATGTCGCACATCCGGTCAAAGAACACCAAGCCGGAGGTGAAGCTGCGCAAGGAGCTGTTCAGTCTTGGATATCGGTACCGCATTAACAAGAAGGGGCTTCCGGGCACCCCTGACATTGTCCTGAAGAAGTATC
>JAGHUC010000141.1 GCA_018065035.1 Candidatus Egerieousia equi
CTTTCGGTTTTTCCGGAAGTCCTTTTTCTTTTGTTGGAAATTTTAGCACTAAGGATTAACTTTGAGAAGTTTATTGTCAGTCAGGAGGATTATGAAGAAAATCTATGGAATATTTGCGCTGATACTTTCGCTTGCATGCTTGGTTTCGTGTACAAAGACAGAACAGGTTTTCCTGGAAGTGAGCGTAAGTTCACTTTCAATGGATGCCAAAGGCAGTCCTGTGACTTTCACGGTTCATTGCAGCGGTGACTGGACAATAATCCACAGCGGGGACATTCCTCTCAATGTATCGCCTTCTTCCGGCAAGGCCGGCCAGAAAGTCACGGTCACGCTTTCCGCGAATGAGAACAATACCGGAAATGTGCGCACAGCATTGGTAAGCATATCCGGAGGACATCTTGACAGGACCGTGAACGTTACCCAGATCAACTCAACCATAGCCGGCAAGGCCAGAATCCTTCAGAAAGGCAAGGCTTCCCGCTGTCCTGTAATATTTTTCACCGGCGATGGTTATACAAGCTCACAGATAGAGGACGGAGGCCTGTTCGAGCAGAACGTGAAGGAGGCCATAAGCTCCTTGTTCGCAATAGAGCCATACGCAAGCATGAAGGATCTGTTCACAATAGTTCAGGTTGCAGTTCCAAGCAAGGAGAGTGGAATGAGCAACAAGGCGGGGAGTTCAAAGGATACATTCTACAAGTGCGTCTGGGAAGGCGGCAAATCCACTTCGATTTCCTGCGATTATGACCTTGCCATCTCAACCATCACCGGTGCGGCCTCGCAATTGGGAATTCAGATAGATGAGAAGAATCTGTTCATCTGCATGCCCATCAATGTAAATGATGTTTATGCCGGGACCTGCTATACCACGCTGTCCGTTACCTCCGCCACGCCTCCTGTTGTTACCAAGGCTTCCTGCATAGGAATGATACCAGTGTACAGGGGTTCCATCAAGGAGGGACAGTTCGCAAAGGTGCTTTCCCATGAGTTCGGCGGTCACGGTATAGGGCGTCTGGCCGATGAATACCAGTATTATTACAAGGCCGAGAAGAAGGAGGAGTATGACAAGCATGTGACCACTCTGAGAGACTGGCACAGTTACGGATATAACTACAATGTCTCCGAGACGAATGATCCGGCCTCTGAGCTGTGGCCTTCCGACTGCCCTTGGCCTGCTTTGGCAAAGGACAGCGATTATGACTATGTGGGCTACTATCAGGGTGCATACGAGTTCAAGGATGCATTCTGGAGAAGCGAGCAGACTTCCTGCATGATTGACAATATCCTCTATTTCAATGCTGTTTCTCGCTATGAAATAATGAAAAGGATATATGGCATAACAGGCGAGAGCTTTGATATGGCAAAATTCAAGTCTCTGGACAAAGCCGTGCCACCTGCGGCAACGAAAGCTGAAACCAGCCCTGATTTCAGGCCTCTTGGAGAACCTGTTCTTGAAATCAAGTATCTCAACAGATAATCTGGTATGTTTTTTGAAGGGTGGGTATGCGGAGGAGAAATGATGTGAAAGACGGGAATTCCCTGAACAAGGGCAGCGCAGGAGAGAAGGTGGCGTTGGAAGAACTGCTCAAACGGGGGCTTGTCTTCCTTGGGAGCAATGTGCGCATAGGCCACAAGGAGATAGAC
>JAGHUC010000070.1 GCA_018065035.1 Candidatus Egerieousia equi
GGTTAGGCTGAATATTTGTTCCCAAACCCACCCTTGATAATATAGATGGGAACATCTCACTCCAAAGAATCGGGAACAAATTGGGAACAAGAAAACAGCCGTAGCCGTGTTGCAATTATGCCGGGCTCTTGCTAACTTCGCATGTATAAGCAATGTATAGATATGAAACGGTTTGCGTTATTTTTTGCTGTGGTTCTCTGCCTGTTGGCTTGTGACAGAAAGAGTGAGGTTCCACAATTGAGGGAAGACAATATTGATGAGATAATTTCTGCAATGACTCTGGAGGAGAAATGTCATCTCCTTGTGGGAGCTGGGCAGAAGGATGTTCTGGACAGCGCCTGGCAGCAGGTTCTCGACAGCTGCATGAACATTGTGCCCGGTTGTGCAGGCGTCACATATCCGATTCCAAGACTGGGGATACCTTCAATAGTAATGGCCGACGGTCCTGCAGGCTTGAGGATATCGCCGTTGCGCGAAGGGGATTCAGGCACTTATTACTGCACTGCTTTCCCTATAGGCACCTTGCTCGCTTCAACCTGGAACACGGATCTTGTTTACAGGGTTGGCGAGGCTTTCGGACAGGAGGTGAAGGAATATGGTGTTGACGTGGTCCTGGGCCCGGGAGTGAACATGCAGCGCAACCCTCTGTGCGGAAGGAACTTCGAGTATCTGTCCGAGGATCCGCTTCTTGCCGGAAAGATTGCCGCTGCTGAAGTGAACGGACTTCAGTCAAATGGCATTGGTGCCTGCATCAAGCATTTTGCAGCGAACAATTGCGAGATAAACCGCCTCTATTGCGATTCCCGGGTTGATACCCGAACACTCCGCGAGATATATCTCAAGCAGTTCGAGATTGCCGTGAAGGAGGCTCAGCCGTACATGCTGATGACTTCCTACAATTACATAAACGGAAGATATGCCTCCGAGGATCCGGAGCTTACAGCAAACATTCTGCGCGGAGACTGGGGCTACAAGGGCTGTGTGGTTACCGACTGGGGAGCCGGGCAGGACCCTGCCGCACAGGTAATTGCAGGCAATGACAATATCCAACCTGGCGATGGTTGGCAGTACGAAGCCATTCTCAAGGCCGCTCAGGAAGGCAGGATACCTCCAGAAGCAATTGACCGCAATGTGCGCCGCATTCTTGAACTCATTGTGAAGACTCCGCGCTTCAAGGGATACGAGTACTCCAACAAACCGGATTTGCAGGCGCATTATGAACTTTCACGCGAGGCTGCAACGGAAGGAATAGTCCTTCTGAAGAATGATGCTCAGGGAGATGAATATGACGATGAGCCGCTGCTTCCTCTGGTCAGTGGCTCCAGCATTGCTCTTTTCGGCACAGGTTCCTATATGACATACGCCGGAGGCAGAGGATCCGGAGACGTTCATACAGATCATTACACAGAACTACCGGAGGCTTTCACAGCGGCAGGATACAAATTGAATGAAGAATTGGACAAGACCTATCGCCAGTGGATAGAAAAGGAAGAGAGCAGAGTGGGGGAGAAGAACAGATCCAATCCTTGGTGGATATGGCCTGAGGCTTACAGACAAGTTCCAAAGGAGGTAATGGGTCCTGTTGCCCTGTCAGCTTCGAAGGAGGCTCAGGCGGCTGTCATTACCATTGCCAGAGTTGAAGGCGAGGGAACTGACCGTCACGTGAAGGATGACTACCTGCTTACAGCGGAGGAATACGAGATGATTGATATTGTTAGCAGGCATTTCCATGCCGTTGGTAAGCAGGTCTGTGTGATTCTGTGTGTGCCGGCTCCTGTTGAAATGGAATCCTGGAAGGACAAGGTTGATGCCATTGTGCTTGCCTGGCAGACAGGCATTGAAGGCGGCGGACCAATTGTTGACATAGTGAGCGGGAAAGTTTTTCCTAGCGGACGTCTTGCACAGAGCATCCCGGTGTCATACCAGAGTGTTCCTTCACAGAATTTCCCTGCGCTGGAATTGAATACTGGGAAGAACGATTCGTTCTACAGGAAGAGCAGTGAGAAACTATATGAAATGCCGAATGTTGATTACATCAATTACGAAGAAGGAGTTTTTGTGGGCTACAGGTATTATTCAACATACAATGTTCCTGTAAGTTATCCGTTCGGTTATGGATTGAGTTACTGTAATTTCAAACAGTCTCTGCTTAATGCTGGAATCCGAAACGGAAATGTGGAAGTTGAGGTGGCCGTAGAAAATATAAGCACGGGGACGCAGTCTGGAAAGGAGGTGATTCAGATATATGCCCGCAGTAATGCTGCAGATTCACCTGCGCTTGAGCTCAAGGCCTTCCTCAAGACCGAGCTGTTGGAATCATGTGATGCGGATTCAACTGAACATAAATATCTCTTGAGTTTTCCTGTAAGTGAACTTGCCTCTTTCAACAGCGAACAGTCGGCCTGGATTGCTCCGGCAGGTGATTACAAGCTTTTCCTTTGCAAGGATGCCTGTACCGTGATAGATTCTGTTTCCGTTCATCTTGACAAGGATTTCAGGCAGGATGTGTCGCGTTCGCTTGACACCGCTCCTGTGTTCATCAAGTGACCTGCCGCAACAGTGGATCACATACACTGCTGTTGCAAATAAGAAAAGAACTTGCTATATTTGCAATGCTTAAGGCTCCTGTATCCTTTACAAGGATGCGGATTAATAGGGAATCAGGTGTGAATCCTGAGCAGTACCCGCTGCTGTAAGTTCCAGAAGAAGTTCGGCTTCTAAACCACTGGGTAATACCGGGAAGGTGCCGAAACTGGGAACAAGCCAGAAGACCTGCCTTCAAGCTTTTGACATATCAACCTGCGGGAGCACGGGATAGATGACATCTGGCACTTTGTGTGCCGTGTATTCGTTCATAATATTTGCCCCTGCGGAATATGTCCGGTTACTAACTTCAGAAGCTTATTGAAACGGCTTCTGCAAAAGGACACGGCTTATGATCTCGTTTGCGGCGGGCTTATTTCTATCATTTTCCACAGCGATGGCGCTTTCATCCGCCATTGCCTCATCACAATCATTCAATCCTCAGGACAGCATTCCCGCTTCAGAGCGGAAAGAAATATCTGCTGATACTTTAAATGCAGCTATTGTTACCGCAAGGGCGGTGCAGGGCGTAAGTGTGCCGCAGCAGAGACTTTCGGGCGAACAGTTGCAGGCACTTTCCACAACCAGCGTTGCCGATGCAATGAAGTTCTTTGCCGGAGTGCAGATAAAGGATTTCGGCGGGCTCGGCGGGCAGAAAACAATAAACGTACGTTCGCTGGGAACACAGCATACCGGCGTATTCATAGATGGCATAAGAATCACCAACTGCCAGAACGGAACGGTTGACCTTGGCAAATACTCGCTGGTGAACATGGAGTCTGTGGAACTGTACAATTCCAACAAACTGGCCCCTCTTATGACAGCATCCGAATATGCCTCGGCCTCAACGGTTTACCTGAAAACAAAGAGGCCTGAAAGCAGCAAGCTGAATGCCCGATATTCATACGGCTCGTTCAACAGCCACAAGGCCCAGCTGCACGGCTCTTACAAGGACCGTTTCTTTGCGGATGTTGAGTACGACCATTCGGACGGCAATTATCCATTCTCGTATCATTCCGAATATGAAGATACCACAGGCGTCAGGAAAAATTCTGACATTACGTTCGTAAGGGCCGAAGGAGGATATTTCACGGACCATTTCTCATCCCACATATATTTCTACTCGTCTGACAGGGGCTTGCCGGGTGGAATCGTCAGGAGACTTTCGGACAAGTTCGGTGACATTGGCCGTGAGAAGGACATCAATACATTCGCCCAGGCCGGCTACAGCAATTCCTGGGGAGAACATTCGCTCAAAATCAATGGAAGGTATGCGTACGATTATCTGCACGTGAATACGGATGTCCCTGAAAACCAGTTTGTCCATTACAATAATGAATATACCCAGCAGGATGCATATCTCGGCCTTGCCTACTCGCTGAAACACAAATGGATGACTCTCTCCATTTCACCGGATATCAGATACTCGAACCTGAGCTGCAATGTTTACGGAATGTCGTATGTGCACAGGCTGGATTTCAAGACGGTTGCTGACCTGCGTTTCAAATACGGAGGCTTTGACCTTGATGCATCGCTTCTTTTCACCAATGTGAAGGACCATTCAAAGATGCAGACCGCACAAAGCCTGAACAGATTTTCGCCAACTTTCTTTCTCTCGTACAAATTCAATGAAATGTTCACCCTGCGCTCATTCTATAAAAGCATTTTCCGTGCGCCCACACTCAATGACCTGTATTACACACACGTGGGCCGCCGTAATCTCAAGCCCGAAGTCACAAGGCAGTTAGATTGCGGAATAAGTTTCAATACCAGCGGAAAGAAAGAAAACGATTTGAACGTACAGCTGGATTATTATCATAATTCTGTAAGCGACAAGATAATATGCGTTCCCAATGGTGGCGCGTACGATTGGAAGATGATGAACCGCGGCTATGTGGTCACAAACGGCGTTGACCTGTCTGCAAGATACAGCAGGAAGTATTGGTCAGCCTTCGTGACAGCCACCTGGCAGGATGTGCGCGACCTTACTGACAAGGAGGACGAAAGCTCGTACAATCATCAGCTGCTTTACTCGCCCGAGTGGTCATTCTCGGCAGTTCTTTCCGCATTTTATAAAGGATTCACGGCCTCGCTTTCTCACATGTACTGCTCCGAGCGTTACTGGACATACGCCAGCGGCGAGGACATACTCCCGCAGTACAACTGCACGGACATAAAGCTTCAGTACCATCGCAGGTGGATGACAATAAGTCTGGAGTGCAATGACCTGTTCGATGTGAGGTATGAGCTGGTTCAGAGGTGGCCTCTGCCGGGCCGCCGCTTCACCCTGGGGGCTGTTTTTGAATTCAAAGCCAGATAAGTCTTTAAAAATCAATAATAAAAATTTGTGTTATGTTAAAAAAATCATTTGTTCACCCTCTGTTTCTAAAGGCTGCTGCGTGCAGCTGGGGCAAGTTGTGTTTCATATTGATGATTGCAATTTCACTGGCTGCCTGCAGCAAGGAAACAGAGGCTCCTGTTCCGGATCCAGGCCCTATAGATCCGCCTATGGAAGTTCACGAGAAAATCATCCTTCTGAACGAAGGAAACTGGCAGTCCGACAACGGCCAGCTCTCTTTCATTGAAAATCATGAAATTACGAACGGCTGGTTCAAGGCCATCAATGGCGTGAAGCTCGGTGACACACCTCAGCACATTGTAAGAATCAATGACAATCTGCTGGCAATCTCCGTAAACTGGTCAAACATCATCCATTTCATAAAGCCAACGGGAGAACTTGTTGCCTCCACGGAGAATGTTCCGAACTGCCGCTATATGGCCACCGACGGTCTGAAATACCTGTACGTTACTTCCTACGCACATCAAACCGCCCTTGGTGAGGAGTACGAGAAAGGTTACGTGGCAAGGATAGACATTGACAGCCATTGCGTAACGGCAACTTGCGAGGTGGGCTATGAACCGGAGGGTATTGCCTATTATGAAGGCAAACTTTATGTTGCCAACACGGGAGGCTACGCTTTTTCAGAAGGTCACGATTATGAAAACACCATTTCCGTTGTTGACGCCGCATCAATGAAAAAAGTGCAGGATGTTGAGATTTTGCGCAGTCCGGGCGGTGAACGTGTTGTGAACCTATACGGAAACCTTTCCCAGAACGGGCGCTATCTCTGCATAAATTCCGCAGGAGATTATATGAGTTGCCCGGCGGCTACGGTAATCTTCAACTGCAAGGACTGCTCATATACAGTATATGACTTCCCAAGCACTTACAACACAGCCACCATCGACGGCAATTTCTTCTCAGTAGGTTCGGATTTCTCATACGAAACCTACGAATACCAGTACTTTTACACCACGATAGATCCGCTGAGCGGTGAGGTTCACTCCGGCTATCTGCTGCCGGGCAGTTCGGTGGCAGCTTCGGAGGTTGAGGAAGTTCTGCTTGATATGGACAATCCTTATTGCGCTTATCAGAACCCTTACACAGGCCATCTGTACGTAACGGATGCAGGCTCGTTCGCTTCTGCCGGCAAAGTATATGAATTTGATGAGGAAGGACATCAGGTTGGCGAACCCCTCAAATGTTACATCAATCCCGGACACATGATAGCAATACCGTAAAATATTCAACAATCTTCATTTATTATCTAAACACTATGAAAAAGATAGCAATTCTAATCAGTATGCTGGCATTTACCATATCCTGCCAGAAAAGTGATGACATTGAACAACCGGAAGAGCCGGAACAGTTCTCGATTGAAGCAGTCATTGACAATTCCACAACAAAGACACAACTCACAGGAGACGGGTCGGACTTCAGCCTGGAATGGTCCGCTTTTGACAGCTTCTCTCTGTTCGATGGAACAAACTCGTTTGTGCTTGACAGAAAAGGCGAAACAAACATATTCACACTCAAAGAAGGAACACCGTCCGGTTCTTCATTCCATGCCTATTATCCATCTTCCGGCTGCAATTCCGTATCCGGTGAAGGCTTTATCATAGATTTGCCCAAGGTTCAGGAGTTTACACTGGGGAATATTGCCTCAGGAGTAGCCCCTATGATGGGAGTGAAAGAAGGGAATACCATGAAATTCCAGAAACTCGGTGCATTACTGGCATTCGGGTTCACTCCTCAAACTGCAGATGATGGCCGCGAACTCAAATCAGTGACATTGACAGCTGAGCAAGCGCTTTCAGGAACCTGGTCAGTTGCCTTTGGTTCACAGGCAATGGAGCTTGTCAACGGAAAGGACAGTTTGATTCTGGACTGTGCGGGAGTGCCGCTGACTGCCGGCCAGGAAATCAAGTTCTTTTTTGCCATACCTTGCGGCACCTATTCCGGTATGAAGCTCAGTCTTGAAGGTGCTGATGAGGGATTTGTTGTTGAATACGATATTGAAGGAGAACATACATTTGCCAGAGCGAATCAGTATCCAATGGAACTTGAAGCAAAGGAGTTCAGCAATGAAGAATATCTTACTAAGATTGTGGAGAAACAGATAGCGGATGGATGTTCTCCTTATGTGTACTCAGTAGTGGATGTTGATTATGCCCCGGGACAGTTCACGAACACCTTGCCCGCTGGACTCGATACCAAGGAACATGCCATTGAGGCAACTGCCAA
Source organism: Candidatus Egerieousia equi (assembly GCA_018065035.1). GTDB lineage: Bacteria > Bacteroidota > Bacteroidia > Bacteroidales > UBA932 > Egerieousia > Egerieousia equi. Next base: position 7,169 of record JAGHUC010000070.1, read on the forward strand.
TGTGATTGTAGGCTCAACAAACAGCTACGTACATCTTGGGGGATGGGGCGGTTCCGTCACCGTAGGATTCGACCATCCGATCATCAATCTCGAGGGCGCGGATTTCCGTGGTTATGGTAACGCATTTGGAGGATCTTCCGAACCGGGCGTCTATTATGTGGCGCAGAAGGATGCGGAGGGGAAACCGGAGAAATGGTACCTTATCAGACATTCAATGTATGACTATTCGATTCACGACTATACAATAACATATTACAGGCCTGAAGCCGAGGACCTGACACAATACGTGTTCCTGGCATGGGAGGGAACATATGCATCGGGCACTACCAATGTGGTTAAGGCACAATGGTCAAAGATTACGGAGATTGAGTCCAAGGATCCGGAATGCCCAGTATGGTATCTTTACAATAACAATATTTATAAGGATGCCGGTACCAGTACTGCCACAATCAAGAAGTTCCACAAAGCAAACTGTTTGTCCGATGCTGTATCTGATGAGAATCAAATACCTGATACTTACCAGGGATATCCGGTTGTGTACTGTTATTCTACAACGGTGAAAGCATTCGACAACTACATCTATTGGGAAGATAACCAAGGTCACAACGGGTATGAATGCAAAAATGCCTATCACGCTCAGTCATACTGGCCGGAATACGCGGGAGAGAGCATAACCATTACGGGTGAATATCTCCCTGTCAACTCCTTCGACACCTCTGGGAGCGGAACCTATTATGTCCAAGATGCCAAATGGTGGGGATTCCCTGTAGAGGCTGAATTACAGGGAGAGGATTTGAACCATCTCGATGAACTGAAAGTATCAAATACCACATTCGGCCTTGGCGCGTGGGGATACTGTGACAATTATCCGAACGCTCATCCACTCTCAACAATTGACATTGACTGGGCAGTGGATGAAAACGGGAATCATGTATATCTTGATCATATAGATTTCATAAAAGTTCAGTCTGCAACACATAGGCAGGCCGGATGGCTCGGTGAGGTATCAACAGAGTTCTGCGGAGTTGAAGACCTGCATCTGTTGGGTGAAAAGATTACACCATATACAGGCGTCACGCCGGCAATTGATAAGATTCCTCAGTCAGGTGACCCTCTGCAACCGGCTTCGGGACTTCTCTATTGGTCGTATACACCAGTGGAAAGACCGTAATTTTGTTTGATCAACAGCCCGGACTTCTTTCTTTTTCTCTTGGAAAGTAATAACTTTACAAGTTTAAAATTGAAGAAGTACGGGCTTATGAAAAACAATGTTTTCCTTCTTTCACTTGCGATAGTTATTTCACTGTCTTTCAGTGCTTTTGCGCAGACTTCAGTAGTTGAGGTCCAGACAGGCACAGATGATGTCCAGCCAGCAGCTGTCACCAGACACATCATGGCACCTTCCACAGCACGCGGAAAATGGGCGGATGGTTCGGCCATGCACGCTGATGGTCCATACCTGATTTATGGCGATAATCTGGATGTGAGGAAGATAAGCATTGACACCCTGGGACACCTCAGGGACGGAGTCATGCATGACCCGCGTGTTGGAGCAGCATTCAATGTCTTTTCCGACGATGCAAAATATGAGTTCCAGATAAAACTTCACCCGATTGCAAGGCCGGCCTGGAAATGCGAGGCCGCTGAGAAGATACTCGTCCTTTCAGACCCGCACAGCAATTTCAAGTGCTTTGTATCGCTGCTACAGGGCAACGGGGTCATTGACAAGTATCTCAACTGGACATACGGAAAGAACCAGCTTGTTATCATAGGCGATGTATTTGACCGTGGAACCGACGCCACACAGATTTTCTGGCTGATATACCAGCTCGAGCAGGAAGCTGCCGATGCCGGCGGCCAGCTGCATTTTCTTTATGGCAACCATGAGCCTATGGTGCTTTCCGGTGATATCCGATACACAAACAGAAAGTACAAGAAGCTTGCGGACTCACTTGGAATGGAGTTCAGGCAGCTTATGGGTCCGGACACGGAACTGGGCCGCTGGCTTGCCACACGTAACACAATGATGGTCATTGGTGACAATCTCTTTGTTCATGCAGGCATTTCACAGGAGTTCCTTGACAAAAACTACACGATTCCTCAGGTGAACGAAATGGTTTCAAGAGGATTGTTCATGACCAAGGAGGAAAGGAAGGCCGATGGGGAACTTTATTTCATGTTCAAGTCCAACGGCCCTATATGGTACCGCGGACTGGTTTACAGCAAGAAGAAATACAACCCTGCAAGTGAGGAAACCGTTGATGCGGCGCTCGCCAGATATGGCGTTAAAAGAATATTCGTTGGTCACACCATTTTCAAGAATGTGAGGACATTCTACAGCAAGAAAGTCATAGCGGTGAATGTGAGCAACAGGGAGAATATGCTTAAAGGCCGCAGCCGCGGCATACTAATTGAGGGCGGGAATTATTATACCGTTGGCGATCACGGTGTGATGGACAAACTGATTTCAAACAAATAATTGTTTTATGATAACTTTTTCTATAGCATTGGCAGTTCTGATTCTGGGCTATTTCACCTACGGCAAGCTGGTGGAACGCCTTTTCGGCGCCAATGACAAGAATCCGGTTCCGGCCAGTACACTTGCAGACGGTGTTGACTATGTAGCCCTGCCTACATGGAAGGCATTCATGATACAGTTCCTGAACATAGCCGGCCTGGGACCAATCTTCGGTGCGATAATGGGCGCCAAGTTCGGAACCTCATCCTATCTGTGGATAGTTTTCGGAACCATTTTCGGCGGAGCCGTACATGACTACTTTTCAGGAATGCTCTCATTGAGGAACAAGGGGGCAAGCCTTCCGGTAATAGTTGGAAAGTATCTTGGAAAAGGTCTGCAGAACGTATTCACAGTGTTCGCCATCATTCTTCTTGTTCTGCTCGGTTGCGTTTTCGTTTCCCAGCCTGCGGATATACTTGCCAGACTTACGCCGGATACTCTTGACCTGAATTTCTGGCTCGTGGCGATTTTCCTGTATTACTTTGCCGCCACACTTTTCCCGATAGACAAGCTGATAGGCAATTTCTATCCGATTCTCGGAGGTGTTCTCCTGTTCATGGCGGTAGGCATACTCGTAGTCCTGTTCTGGAACCAGCCGGATCTGCCCGAGATGTGGAACGGTTTCGGAACCAAATATGAAAGCAACAGCATATTCCCTATGATGTTCATTTCCATTGCCTGCGGAGCCGTGAGCGGCTTCCACGGAACGCAGTCGCCAATGATGGCGCGCTGCGTGAAGAGCGAGAAGAAAGGACGCCTTGTGTTTTACGGGGCAATGGTTTGTGAGGGAATAGTTGCATTGATCTGGGCCGCCGCGGCAACAGTATATTATCAGGAAAACGGTGCGGGCGATTCCGCTGCACTTGTTACCATGAACATCTCAAAGGAGTGGCTGGGCGGAATAGGCGGTCTGATTGCCATCATAGGCGTGGTTGCAGCACCTATCACGTCCGGCGACACAGCCTTGAGGAGTGCGAGACTTGTAGTGGCCGATACATTGGGCTTCACTCAGAAAGGTATAATCAACAGACTTATCATCTCAATTCCTCTTTTCGTGATCACACTGCTGGTTCTCATGACCAGCTGCCAGCACAGCGAGGGATTCGCAAAGATCTGGAGATATTTTGCAGGAAGCAACCAGCTGCTGGCCGCATTCACATTCTGGGCGGCAACGGTTTACCTTTGCAAAGTGGGGAAGAACTACGCCATCACCCTCATACCGGCGCTGTTCATGACAATGGTTGTAAGCACCTACATAATGATTTCTCCGGAGTGCTTCGAGCAGCCTTGGTACATTTCTTACCCTGCCGCCGCACTCCTCACTCTCAACTTCCTTCTTGTTCTACTGCGATGGAAATATCATTATAATATGAAATTCCCTAAGAAGTCACGCCAGAAAACTGATAAAACCATACTTTGATGACATATAGAAGATTATTCCTAACTATCGCCAGTGTATTATTGTTAAGCACAGGCACAGCCTTCTCAGCGGATGAGGGCATTCAATATTTCATAAACAACCCTAATCCTCAGTTGAGCGCAAAGGTACCGAGTCCGTACCAGGTTCTGGGTTACAACATAGGGGAGTGCTACCCTGACTGGGGGAATGTCCTGCTCTATATGGAAAGTCTGGTCAAAGCTTCGGACAGGACTGCAATCAAGTATTTTGGAAGGAGCTATCAGAGAAGGCCTTTCGTGCAGCTGTGCATTTCATCGCCTGAGAACATCAGGAATCTGGAGAGCATAAGGGAAAGGCATCTGAAAGTCATTTCGGATATAAAGGAAGGCAAGGCTGCGGATGCGGGCAATCTGCCTGTGGTTGTTGACCTTATGGCTTCAATTCACGGAAACGAGGCGTCCGGCGTAGGTGCAGCAATCAATGCCGCCTATTATTTCACCGCTTCCAATGACCCTGAAGTTGTGAAGATGCTTGAGAATACAGTAATTATCATTACGCCTGGCTTGAATCCCGATGGAATCAACAGATTTGCCACCTGGGTGAACACCACCGCAAGCGTGCATCCGGTTGCAAACCTTGATTCAAGGGAGTTCAGCGAACCTTGGCCGAGCAGCAGGACAAACCATTACTGGGCCGACTGCAACCGTGACTGGATGAGCATCCAGCATCCCGAGGGCGAGAACGATATGATAATGTACAGGTATTGGATGCCTAATGTTGTGCTTGACATGCACGAGCAGGGAGATACCCAGAGCGGTTTCTATTTCAGCCCTGGAGATCCCGGACGTACTTACAGGTACATTCCTCAGAAGAATCAGGATTACACGCTTGAGATATCACGCAATACCGCCCGCGCCCTTGATCAGAAAGGCACGCTGTATTTCAGCCGTGAAGGATATGACGATTTCTTCATAGGCAAAGGCGCGGCATACGGCGATATTCTGGGTTCAGTTTGCATTCTTCACGAGCAGGGTGCTTCAAGAGGACATCTGCGTCCTACAAAGAACGGAATGCTGTCATACAAGGCAACGGTAAGGAACCAGACAGTTGCTGCAATAAGCGTGGCTGAATCAGCTTACAGAATGAAGGACAAGTTGCTTTCATACAGGAAGGATTTCTATTCGAAGCAGGAGAAGGACGCTGCGGCGGATCCGGTGAAGGCTTTCCAGTTCACTGCTCCTGACAACGGTACAGGCTGTCATTTCATTGACCTGATGCTCAAGCACGGAATAAACGTGTATGAGAATGCGGCCTCTGACGACAGTTATGTGATACCTTTTGCAGGAAACAATTATTATCTCATAAGGGCTTTCTTTGATAACGAAACTTCCTTTGCCGACAGTACCTTCTACGATGTTTCAACCTGGACACACGCCCATGCGTTCAATCTCAAGGTCAGGAATCTGTCGTCTGTTAAAGGAAAGATTGGAAAGAAAGTTGAAAGTGCGCAATTGAAAGCAGGCAGCGTGATAGGAAATGTGAGTTCAGTAGGTTACGCATTTGAAACAAAGGAGTTCCATGCTCCATACGTTGTGAACAAACTCATGGCCCGCGGCCTTGTTACAAGAGTTTCCGACAGGGCTTTCAATTACAAGTTCAACGGATTTGAAAAGGAATTCTCTGCAGGAACGGTTGTGATTCCTGTAGCAAACCAGCCTCTGGATGCAGAACAGATACATTCACTTATGACCGAACTTGCAAGGAAGAGCGGCGTGGACATCTATTCACTCCAGACAGGAATGATGGGAGACAAGGACCTTGGAAGCGATATCTTCATGAACATCACTGCGCCTGAGATTGCCATTATTGCAGGACGTGGCATGAGCGTTCCCCAGACTGGCGAGATATGGCACCATCTTGATGTGAGATACGACATGGCCCACACGCTTATTGATTATTCTACACTTGAGAAGGTGAATCTTTCAAAATACAATGTAATAGTACTTGCCGACGGTCAGCCTTCTTCACTCACACCTGAAGGATGGCTTGAAAAGCTGAATTCCTGGGTGAAGGCAGGTGGTACTCTCATTGTTACAGGCAAGGCTTACCACATTTCCAACAAGGCAAAGCTTACTGATGTCAAATATGAGAGGGTTGGTTCTGCAGACGGGCTCATAGTGAATGCGGACATCAGGGGCAAAAGAAGTCCTCTTGGATGGGGCCTCGGAGTGCAGTCAATGCCGGTTTACAAGATGCACGCATACAGATACAGTTCGGAGAACGGTTATGCACTTCTCAAGTATGCAAAGGAACCTTACATTTCAGGTTGTGTTGCAAAGTCCGCTCTGGAGAAATTCGCAGGCACACCTGCCGCTCTTCTGTTCGAGGCGGGACGCGGAAGAGTCATATTCTTTGCCGATGATATGGTATGGCGCTCATACTGGCTTGGCAGCTCAAGGATACTCACGAACGCTATACTCTTCAGGGAGTGTTTGTAACGGATTGAAATATTTTTAATTATCATAAATATATGAAGAAACTTTTTAACATTGCGCTTGCAGCTCTTGTGCTGGTAGCGCTCAGTGCGTGTTCAAGCCGTTATGAAACGGTCAAGAATGACCCGCTTGGCACCAAGATCTATACTTTGGACAACGGTCTGAAAGTATTCATGTCTGTAAATAAGGAACAGCCTAGAATCCAGACCTACATTGCCGTGAAGGTTGGAGGAAAGAACGACCCATACGAGACAACCGGTCTTGCCCACTATTTCGAGCACCTTATGTTCAAGGGAACTGAATCATTCGGTACAAGCAACTATGAGGCTGAAAAACCTATGCTTGATGAGATCGAGCAGTTGTTTGAAGTGTACAGGAAAACCACGGACGAGCAGGAAAGACTGGCCATCTACCATAGAATAGATTCAATCAGCTACGAGGCGTCAAAGATTGCCATTCCTAACGAGTATGACAAACTCATGGCCGTGATAGGTGCAAACGGAACAAACGCATGGACCTCAATGGACGAGACAGTTTATACCGAGGATATCCCTTCCAACCAGATTGACAACTGGGCAAGGATTCAGGCAGACCGTTTCCGCAACAATGTGATCAGAGGCTTCCATACAGAGCTTGAGACCATCTATGAGGAGAAGAACATGTCCCTCACACAGGACAGCAGGAAAATATGGGAGGCTCTTGATGCAAACCTTTTCCCTAACCATCCATATGGAAGACAGACCGTGCTTGGAACACAGGAGAACCTCAAGAACCCTTCAATCACAAATGTAAAGAAGTATCACGATACATACTATGTTCCTAACAACATAGCAATCTGTGTATCCGGTGATTTCAATCCTGATGAGATGGTTGCCGCTATCGAGAAATATTTCGGTGACTGGGAACCTAACCAGAATCTTCCAAAACTGGAGTTCGAAGCTGAGCAGCCTATCACAGAGCCTGTTGTAAAGGACGTATTTGGTCTTGAATCAGAATATATGGCACTTGGATGGAGACTTCCTGGCGCAGCTGCAGACCTCAAGAAGACAGCAATCTCACAGATAGCATCATCTGTCATGCACAACGGGCAGGCAGGACTTCTTGACCTTGACATTGTTCAGCAGCAGAAAGCTCTGGCGGTTTATGCATCAAGCAGCATACAGCCGGACTACAGCTCTTTCATCATGATGGGATATCCTAAGCAGGGCCAGACACTCGAGGAAGTAAGAGCTCTCCTTCTTGAAGAGGTTGCCAAGCTTCGTAACGGCGAGTTCGACGAGAACCTCCTCAAGGCTACCATCAACAATATCAAGCTCCAGAAGATGTATGAGCTTCAGGACAACTCCTCACGCGCTGTTCAGTATGTGAATGCATTCATCAACGGTATTGACTGGAAGGATATGGTCAATGACATGGCAGTTTATGAAAGCGTGACAAAGGACGACGTTGTTGCCTGGGCTAACGAGTTCCTCGCAGAGAACAGTTACGTTGCTGTAAACAAACGCCAGGGCGAAGACACCACAGTACAGAAGATAGCCGCTCCTGCAATCACCCCTATTGCAACAAACAGGGATGCTCACAGTGCTTTCCTTGACGAGATACAGAACAGCACAGTCACTCCTATAGAGCCTGTATTCGTTGATTTCAACAAGGATATGTCAAACACAGCATTCTGCAATGGCGTGAACATGCTTTACAAGCAGAATGAAATCAATGACATATTCACAGTGGAATATGTATTCAATTCAGGTTCTGCGAATGACCCTGTATTGAGCCTTGCCTGTGATTATCTTTCATATCTGGGCACAGAGGATATGAGCGCAGAGGAGTTCGCAAAGAAAATGTATTCATTGGCTTGCAGCGTCAATTTCAGGGTGCAGGGCAATTATACCTACGTATCGGTTTCAGGTCTTTCAGAGAATATGAAGGAGGCAATGGAGCTGGTTGAGAATCTCATTGCAAACGCCAAGGCCGACGAGAACATCCTGCTCAACTGCAAGTCAGACCTGTTCAAGTCAAGGTTTGATGCAAAGACCAGCCAGCGTGCATGCTACAGCGCACTCCGCAAGTACCTCTCATACGGCCCTGAATATATTGCAAGCAGTGTTGCTAAGAATGAAGTGATTGAAGCTGTTACATCGGAGCAGCTGCTCGGGAAGATTCGTGATCTGTATGGCAAGTCACACGAAATCATCTACTACGGACCTGCTTCCGAAACAGAGGTGAAGGATATTCTGACCCAGACACATAAAGTTGCTGAAAATCCTGAGGAACTTCCGGAAACACATACACCGCATATGATCACATCAGATGCTTCGGTAATCATGACTCAGTATGATGCAAAGCAGATATACTACCTGCAGACTTCAAACCGCGGCGAGAAGTATGATGTTGCCAATGCTCCTGAACTTGAAATGTACAATGAGTACTTCGGCGGTGGAATGAACAGCATAGTATTCCAGGAAATGCGCGAGGCCCGCGGACTTGCATATTCGGCATACGCTTATATGTATGAGCCTGACTATGCAGACGGCGATTACTACTTCACTGCATTCATTGCCACACAGAACGACAAGATGCGCACAGCCATTGAGGCATTCGACGAGATCATCAACAATATGCCGGAGTCAGAGGCAGCGTTCTCAGTTGCAAAGGAGGCTCTCATAGGACGTCTGCGCACTGAACGTACAACAGGCGAGAGTGTACTTTGGAAATTCCGCAGCTGCCGCAAGCTTGGCTTGAGCGAGGTTCCTGAGAAACTCATATTCGAGAAAGTTCAGAACATGACACTTGCAGATGTAAAGGCGGCTCAGGAGAAATGGGTGAAGGACCGCAAGTATACATACGCAATCCTTGGTGACATCAAGGACCTTGACGTAAACTACCTCAAGACTCTCGGCCCGGTCAAGACCGTTTCACTCGAGGAGATATTCGGTTATTAAAATGTTATCCCAAGCATAATGAAAATTTTGCTTTGGTTAAGAATAATCCGCCCACAAACACTGTTCGCCTCACTGGTACCGGTGCTTGTGGGCTTGATTATAGCCTCAAGCTCCCAGCCTTCAGGAACATTCGAGCTGAATGCTCTCACAGCTGTCATTACTGTAATCTGTGCGCTGTCACTGCAGATTCTGAGCAACCTGATAAACGATTATTATGATTTCATCCGTGGCTCCGACAAGGCGGGACGTGCGGGATTCAAACGTGCTCTGGCAGAAGGTGAGGTGAGCGTGGAACAGATGCGCAGGGCCTGCTTCATCACACTTGCGGTGGCTTTGATAACCGGATTGTATCTTGTGATAGAGGGAGGCTGGCCAATACTTCTTGCCGGTGTGACGGCCATAATCTTCGCCTGGCTCTATACCGCTACATCACATTCCCTGTCATATCTGGGCATTGCCGACATATTCGTGTTCCTGTATTATGGTGTTATTGCCTCCTGCGGAACAACTTATCTGCAAACCCACACTTTCTGCCTGACCTCATTCCATGCAGGAGCGGTATGCGGCCTCATATCAATGTGCGTGCTCATGATAAACAACCTGCGTGACATTGAATCGGACCGTGCCGCAGGCAAGAGAACACTTCCGGTAAGACTCGGCAAGCATGGTGCGGAGACAGTAATGGCTTTTGAGGTTCTTTTAATGCCCCTTTTCGCCTATCTCGCCTTTGGCTTTAGCATACCAATGCTGATAGGGCCCGCAGCCATTATCCTCTTTTTTGCCGTATTGAAAGCCAAGGGCGCACAGTATAACAAGTGCCTTCTATGCACCGGTTTGATGAATGCTCTCTATTATATCCTGATAATATTATAGTTGTCCGGTATGAATAGACTGAAAATTCGTATATTTGTAGGAATATAAATCTAATAAATACAATTATGGCATACGAGCATAAGGAAGGACAGGGTTCACTGTTCAAGAATGAGAAGCAGAATGACCGCCAGCCCGATTATAAGGGTACAATTGTGATAGCGGGGAAAACATACGAGGTGGCAGCGTGGGAGAGAACGTCACAGCGCGGAACTTCTTACCTCAGCCTGCAGGCTTCCGAGCCTAGGGTCAGGGGAGAGCAGGGAACATCCTACGGCTCCGGCCAGTACAGGAGTCAGGGCAACAATGCAGCTCCGGCACCTGTTCCACCTCCTCCTACAGAAGAATTCCAGTCCACAGATGATTTGGAAGACCTGCCGTTCTAAACATATATTCCCTACAATTGCATAAGAAATCTCCGTACTATGAAGAAATTGTTGTTTTCACTGGCCTTTATACTGGTTGCCGCTTTAAGCGCAAATTCACAGATTCTCACGTATAGAATAAGTACATATCGCATAGGGTCGTTCCATGCTCCGGGCTGGGGTTGGTCATCTGTCACATACGGCAAAGCCCAGCAGATTGAGGAAGGCTATGTGGTGGTTGATACGGATGAACGGACAGTGACTTTTACTGCTCCGGAAGAACAGAAATACAGATTCAGAGGCGTTGTAACGCCGCAGTGGGATAATCAGCCTCACGGATGGAAGACAGCGTATCTCAATATAGAGGATTTGAAATACGGCACCAGATGCATACTTGACCTCATTCAGAATGACAAGGGCCAGCTGGC
>JAGHUC010000087.1 GCA_018065035.1 Candidatus Egerieousia equi
TGTGGTGATCTTGATATTATACCTGCTGCCAGGGAGCACCTCCACTTTCATGCCGGCACTTTCCACCACTGATGCATCATCTGTGAAGAGTGGATTGTAAGCCTGGTTGTACGCTTTTTTCAAGTTACTGGAACCGAACACCTGAGGAGTCTGGACAAACATATATCTGCTTCTGTCCACGGCCCTTGTTCTGCCGCTTTCACTGTCCTCGATCTCGCGCATCGATTCAATGGCAGGCATCACAGGGACAACACCTGCCGCCGTTCCCTGTTCCAGAAGTTGTTCAGTCCTTGCAAAAAGATTTGAAATCACCTCAACGGGCACAAACGGTCTCACGCCGTCGTGAACTGCAACCAGACCGTCATCTCCAATGATGCGGACAGCGTTCTGAACTGAATGGAAACGGGTGATTCCGCCATCCACAATAGTATGTCTGATTCTCAAATCACGTTCCAGACAATAGTCTTTCCAATGCTGCCTGTACTGTGGTGGAAGTACCAGAAGTATCTCAGAATCAGGCACTGCCTTTGCAAAACGTTCCAATGTCAGGTGCAGTATGGCCTTGCCGCCCAGTTCCAGGAACTGCTTTGCAATTGGTGAACCCATGCGTTTCCCGAAGCCTCCTGCAGTTATTATTATATATTTTTTCATACTCCGTTCCATATCGTAAAAATAAACAAATTATTTCTTAATTTTGCGAAATTACAAAAAGAAGAATTTATGGCATTTTCATTTTTGACACAGGAGCTTGCTGTTGACCTTGGCACAGCCAACACGGTCATCCTGATGAACGACAAGGTAGTTATAGACGAGCCGAGCATTGTGGCCTTTGACCAGAAATCCGGTAGAATAATGGCTGTTGGAGAGACTGCCCGCCAGATGTATGAGAAAACCAATCAGAATATCAGAACAGTACGTCCTCTCAAAGACGGTGTGATAGCGGACTTTGATGCAGCGGAGCAGATGATAAGAGGCTTCGTTAAAATGATAAACAGCAGACGGAGACTCTTCACTCCGAGCCTCAAGATGGTTGTATGTATTCCTTCGGGAAGCACCGAGGTTGAAAGAAGAGCTGTAAGGGACTCCTCCGAACATGCAGGCAGCAAGGAGGTTTACATCATATTCGAACCTATGGCAGCAGCCTTGGGTATTGGTATTGACGTCATGCAGCCGTTCGGCAACATGATTGTTGACATTGGAGGCGGTACCGCCGAGATTGCAGTCATTTCATTGGGAGGCATTGTATGCTCGGACAGCATAAGAGTTGCAGGTGACGTGTTCACCACAGACATACAGCAATATATGAGGCAGCAGCATAACCTCAGGGTTGGTGAAAGGTCCGCCGAGCAGATAAAGATAAATGTTGGTGCGGCTACAGCCGATCTTGACCAGATACCTGAGCCTTATATTGTGAAAGGCCCGAACATCATGACTTCACGTCCTATTGAAGTTGCGGTAACCAGTCAGGAAATCGCTCACTGCCTCAACAAATCAATAGAAAAGATTGAAGCCGCCATATTGAACGTTCTCGAACAGACACCTCCAGAGCTCTATTCGGATATTGTGAACAAGGGAATTTTCCTCACTGGTGGCGGTGCCTTGCTCAAAGGACTTGACAAGAGACTTACTGAAAAATTCAACATACAGTTCCACGTTGCGGAAAATCCGCTCAAGGCTGTTGCAAGAGGAACAAGCATAGCCCTCAAGAATCTGGACTATCCTTTCCTGATGCGTTAATTTCATTGAATGTATACACTTCCTCCATTTTTCTCAAAAGCGGGGAGGCTTCTGATATTCGCACTCCTGGAAGTTGTCTGCGTCATTCTGGTTACAAACAATGGCGTGATGCAGCGCTATGTCATTCCTAAGAAGGTAAGGCAGATGCAGTCCGGTCTCTGGATTACAAAGTCCAACATAGGCTCATATTTCGCCCTGTCCTCCATCAATGACTCGCTTGCCAGGGAAAATGCAAGTCTGATGCAGCGCGCCAGGATGCTCGAGCAGAAAATCAGCCTTATGGAGAACATGTCATCATTCGACTCAACCTTCATTCAGCAGCATCTTCAGGACAACTTCAACTTCCAGAGTGCAAAGGTCATAAGGAACTCAATGAGTTCCCTCCATAACTACATAATACTTGACAAAGGAAGCAAGGACGGCATAAAGGAGAACATGGGAGTAATAACTCCCTGCGGTGTTGTTGGTATAGTGAGAGCCGTATCCGAGAACTGCTCCTTTGTACTTTCATTCCTCAACAGCAGTCAGACATTCAGTGCAAAGATAGGGCAGAGCGGAGCCTTCGGTCCCCTCAAATGGAGCGGTGGCTCTATACTCAAGGCTTATCTGTACGAGATACCCCAGCATATATCCTTTGAACAGGGAGATACGGTATATACCAGCGGCTTCTCATCATTCTACCCTGCAGACATTCCTGTAGGCACAGTGGAGAAATGGGATGTCAAGGACGGTTCGCACAAGGAGGTTGAAGTGAACCTGCTTCAGGATTTCAGCCGCCTTGACTATGCTCTGGTTGTCTCCAACAGCAGGATGGAGGAGATAGATTCCCTCCTTGTAAAAGTTCCACAGGTCAATTAGTGCTATGAACAATTTCAAATACATAGTAATTTTCATTCTGCTCATAGCCTTCCAGGCCATGCTCAACGGTTGTTTCACATTCATACCGCTGATCTACATATCCATTCTGCCTGCAGCCCTTGTAATGCTTCCATACGCCATGCCGGCTGTTCCTTTCATGCTTATAGCCTTTGCATGCGGCATCACGGTGGATGTACTGTCTGATGGTGTAATCGGATTGAATGCAGCCGCTTACACAGCGATAGCATATTTGAGGAAACCTGTCCTTGCCATTGTGCAGGGAAAGGGCCGCTTCCTCGAGAACCTGATAGTCTACTCCATTTTCTTCCTTGTTTACCTTGGACTCGACGGTATTCTTTCATACAGTTCAAGCGTAATCTTCCTGCGCTTTGCCATTAACGTGGTGCTCAACTCAATCTTTGTGCTGATTGTCCAGAACCTTCTTGAAAAGCAGCTCCAATGAACGAGGACAAGGACATAAGGAAAAGCAGGATACTGATTGCAGGTGTGGTCATTGCCGCGCTCATTCTGGTCATCAAGCTTTTCAACCTGCAGATAGTTGACGAGGAATACAAGATATCAGCAGAAAACAACGCTTACAAATACGCAATGCTCTATCCTGTCAGAGGTGCCATCTTTGACAGGAACAAGGAACTTCTTGTTGGGAACAAGAACAGTTACGACCTGCTCGTGACCCCTATGGAGGTAAGCGAGTTCGACACCGTTTCCCTTTGCAGGATATTTGACCTTGACAAGGATGAAGTGGTTGAAAAATTCGCCCAGTACAAGAAGGACAGAAGAAAGATAGGGTTCCAGTCTCTGACGTTTCTCAAGCACATAAGTGCGGAGCAGTACGGAGTGTATGCCGAGCAGGCATACCGTTTTCCAGGCTTCAGCATAGTTTCAAAGACCTCCAGGGAATATATGCTCAATGCAGGCGCCAACCTATGGGGTTATGTAACGGAGGTCAGCCCCGAGTTCCTCAAGGAGCACCCTGAATACAAGATGGGTGACTATGTTGGTGCAACAGGTCTTGAAAAGGCGTATGAGGAGCATCTACGCGGAGAGAAAGGCTACAACATATACTTGAGGGACGTTCATAACAAGGTCAGATCATCATTCGCCAACGGCGCATACGACAAGAAAGCCGTAGCCGGAGAAAACCTCATCACCACCATTGATGCGCATCTGCAGCAGTATGGAGAAACCCTCATGCAGAACAAGGTTGGAAGCGCCATTGCAATAGAGCCTTCCACCGGAGAGATTCTGGCAATAGTTTCAAGCCCCGGCATTGACATTGACAAACTGGCCAACATTGGAAAATACTACAGGGAAATTGTTAACGACCCCTACAAGCCAATGTTCAACCGTGCCGTCATGAGCGCCTACCCTCCCGGCTCGGTGTTCAAGCTGGTGAACGGACTCATAGCGCTTCAGGACGGAGTTATTGTACCTGAAACAAGATTCCCTTGCAGCATGGGTTACCATTATGCCGCAGGAAAGAAACTGGGCTGTCACGCACATCCTTCACCACTGGATTTCAGGAGTGCCATAATGATGTCCTGCAATGCATATTTCTGCTACGCTTTCAAGGCAATCCTTGAAAACAGGCAATATGGAAGGAACATCTCCAACAGTTTCAACCACTGGCGCGCAATGGTTGAGAGTTTCGGTTTCGGACACAAACTCGGAAGCGATATTCCTGCCGAACTTGGCGGCAACCTGCCAAAGACAAGCACATACGACAAGATACACGGAAAGAACAGATGGAACGCCACATCCATAATCTCGCTTTCAATAGGACAGGGCGAAATTGGAACCACTCCTCTGCATCTTGCGAATCTGGCCGCAATCATGGCCAACAGAGGCTATTTCTACACACCGCACCTTATCAAATACGCCCAGGCTCTCAACGACAGCATAACCATTGATGAAAGGAGATTCGCACAGAGACATTACACTCTTGTTGACACCACCTGGTTCCCTGTTGCCGTTGAGGGAATGTACAGGGCGGTCAACAGCCCTCCGGGAGCAGGAGGAACAGCAAGAAGAGCTGCCGTGGAAGGGCTTGATATCTGTGGAAAGACAGGAACCGCACAGAACCCGCACGGTAAGGACAATTCGGTATTCATTTGCTTTGCGCCAAAGGACAATCCAAGGATTGCCGTTGCCGTATATCTTGAAAACGCAGGATTCGGAGGTACCTGGGCCGCACCGCTTGCATCCCTGATGGTTGAAAAATATCTAAAGGGAGAAGTTGAACGCAAGGATCTGGAAAGGGATATCCTTGAAGCCAATCTCATAGTGAACGTACCGGTAAAACGCAGATGAAAATGAACACAGGATATTACCATAACAAGAAACATTCACCCGACTGGGTACTGCTGCTTGCATACCTGTTCCTGGTTGTATTCGGATGGTTCAACATCTATTCATCCGCAATCGAGCCGGACAGTCCGGTCATCTTTGACATAAGCCAGA
The DNA here is from genome assembly GCA_018065035.1 of Candidatus Egerieousia equi. Taxonomy (GTDB): domain Bacteria; phylum Bacteroidota; class Bacteroidia; order Bacteroidales; family UBA932; genus Egerieousia; species Egerieousia equi. Next base: position 5,077 of record JAGHUC010000087.1, read on the forward strand.
AATACGGAATGCAGTTCATCTGGCTGTGCACATCGCTGGTGCTCGGCATACTTATACTGTATATCATAAATCCGAACACATACGAGGCCATAGCCCCTGTCCTCTATGTTTTCATTCTCCTGCTGCTGATAGCGGTGATATTCGTAGGAAGGGACGTCAACGGCTCCAGATCCTGGTTTGAGATAGGGCCTGTGAAGTTCCAGCCGGCGGAACTTTCAAAGATAAGCACCTCCCTCCTGCTGGCATATACAATGAGCAAATTCAACTTCCATCTGGATAACATGAAGGATGCCGCCACAATAGCCTGTATCATACTCATACCTATGGCAACCATCGTCCTGGAAAAGGAGACCGGCTCCGCTCTCGTATATGCAGGATTCATATTCATGCTCTTCCGCCAGGGCCTCAGCGGCTGGTTCCTGTCCTTCGGCTTTCTCATGATTTTCCTTTTTGTACTTACGATGGTCAGTTCGCCTCTGGTAGCCATAGTCTGCGCATTCGGCATACACCTGCTCATAGTCGGGCTTGCTTCAAGGAACCTTTCCATAGCCTTTCTGGTGAATGTTCTCATCTGCATCCTGCTGGCAGTCATAAGACCGCTGTCGGAGTGGATAATGAACATGGGAAGCACGGCAACCGATGCTATAGCTTCGGTGGATATTGATATGAACACCCGGGCTCTTGAAGCTGAAAGCAATATCCTTGAAAAGCAGGATCTGGTATTCGGAGTGCTCAAGCCCGAAGTCCTTGCAATCCTGCTCATAGTGCCGGCATTCGTCTGGCTTTACCTCAACTGCATAAGAAAAAGGCTGCATTTCATAAAGTACCTTGCAATATCTCTTGTGAGCTCCATAATCATAATTTTCTCAGTGAACTTCATATTTGAGAATGTTCTTCAGGCCCATCAGCGTGCAAGAATAGAGAATCTGCTGGGAATAACGGAAGACCTGCATGGAATAGGCTACAACGTGTTCCAGTCAAAGATTGCCATAGGCTCCGGAGGATGGATTGGAAAAGGCTTCCTCAATGGTACTCAGACCAAGTTCAACTTCGTGCCAGAACAGAGCACGGACTTCATATTCTGCACCGTTGGAGAGGAATGGGGCTTTCTGGGGTCACTCTTCCTGGTTGCCGTTTATATGACCTTGATCATCAGATTGATCATACTGGCGGAAAGGCAGAATTCCAAGTTCGCCATGATTTACGGCTACTGCGTGGCCTGCTGCCTGTTCATGCACGTTTTCATAAATATGGGAATGACAATGGGGCTTCTTCCTGTAATCGGAATTCCTCTTCCTTTCCTCAGTTACGGCGGCTCATCAATGTGGTCATTCACCATACTGCTTGCCATATTCGTAAAGCTGGACATGGAGAACAAGCGCAAGATGTATTATTGACATCGGGGCAAAAAAAGAGCGCTGTAATCCAGCGCTCTCAATAATTTGATGTCAAATAAAGGAAATTATTTGCTCAAAGACTCAATATAGGAAATAGCATCACCTACAGTTGCAATCTTCTCTGCTGCATCATCCGGAATCTTAACGCCGAATGCTTTCTCAAAATCCATAATGAGTTCTACAGTGTCAAGAGAATCTGCACCGAGGTCCTTTGTAAAACTTGCCTCAGGAGTCACCTCTGCTGGATCTACATCGAGTTTGTCAACGATGATTTCCTTTACCTTAGAAGAAATATCTGCCATAGTAATTTAATAATTAATATATTAGTTATAATTTTAATTCAATATATACTTGCATTGTCCCACAAGTATGCATCATAATTGATACTTCACACAAAGATATAAAAAGAAAATTAAATAAAAAAATAGTGAAAACTTTTTGGAATTGTTAAAAATGTTCTTACCTTTGCAATCCCAAACGATGCGGAAATAGCTCAGTTGGTAGAGCACAACCTTGCCAAGGTTGGGGTCGCGAGTCCGAGTCTCGTTTTCCGCTCCAAAAGAACTCACTCAAGCAGTGAGTTTTTTTTTAAACTGAGTTCTTTTTTCACGCCCAGGTGGTGGAATAGGTAGACACGCGGGACTTAGACTG
>JAGHUC010000135.1 GCA_018065035.1 Candidatus Egerieousia equi
TCACATTGCGGCTTCATACAAAGGTAAGAATTTGATGCGTATTTTGAAATCAGTGGTTTAATTTCTATTTTAGCATTTCAAACGGCTCCAGTTGTATTTCATTCACGGCCGTTGAAGAAGAAACAGATTATTTATGGAATTTTTTGCGACATCAAACAACATTCCTGTTCATATCAATGATTCTAAAAAAGGAGAAATCACCATTCTCCTGCTTCATGGATATCTTGAAACACTGTATATTTTCAATGAGCTTAGTGAATCCCTGGAAAAGAAATTCAGGGTGATTTCCATTGATCTTCCCGGTCACGGACTCAGCGGGTCGGCTCCGGAGGTGAATTCAATGGAGTTCTGCTCGCAGGTGGCTCTAGGTGTCCTTGACAAATGCAATGTTTCCGGCGATGTGTATGTTGCTGGCCACTCCATGGGTGGTTATGTGGCACAGCAGATTGTTAAGGACTGGATGAATGAGCCATCGGGGTGGAAATTCAATATGAAGGGTCTGGTTCTGCTCAATTCCGTGCCATACGCTGATTCAGAGGAGAAGAAGCAGGCGCGTGAACATGAGATAGAGCTTATTGGCAAGGAGATGCTTGATTCTATTGCTGAAATTTCCATTCCAAAGATGTACAAGGCGGAGAACTTGCGTAAGTTTGATGAGAAGATAATAGAGACTCAGGAAATCTGTGAAACTCATGACCCGGCGGGCATTTGTGCTTCAATCAGGGGAATGATGCAGCGCTGCGATTATTCGGATTTCATAAAGAAGATTTCCTCCGAGGGCTTCAAGGTTCTTTTCGTTCACGGCGATTCAGACAAGTTCAATCCAATTGAAAGGATTCAGACCATAAAGGATGAATTTGCAAACGTACGTACCGAGATATTGAATGAGAGCGGTCATAACAGTTTCATTGAGGCGGAGGATTCACTGCTGTGTGTTCTGGCGGATTTTCTTGGATGACGTTCTGCAACGGATTTTCAGCAAAATTCAACCAACGAGAGCACAGTGCAAGACGAAAACGCTTATTTATTATTGTAAACCATTGTGTAACAGAGGTATAGAATCGGGCTTGCAAGAATTGAAATTCTTGTTTTTGTATAATACTTTCTACCTTTGCATTGTGAAAATGAACAAATAATAACATTTAATACAATAGATTATGGAGTTAAAGAAATCACCAAAAGCAAATCTTGAGGACAAGAAAGGTTTGTTCACCGAGATTGGTCTTATCATTACTCTCCTTATCACTTTGGGCGCATTCGAGTGGAGCACATCAGAGGCTGTTAACTCAACTCTTGATGACGAGAATGCAATCATTGCAGAGGAGGAAATCATTCCTGTAACAACTGAGAACACACCTCCACCACCAGAGGCACCAAAAGAGCCGGTTGTATCAGACGTACTCGATATCGTTGACAACGAGGTAACAGTTGATGATGCTATCATTAACATTGAGGATGACAAGCTCACAGGTGTTGAGATCCGTGACTATACACCTCAGGCTGTTCAGGAAGAGGAAGAGGTTGAAGAGGAAGCTATCCCTCTTGCAATCGTTGAGGAGAAACCTAAGTTCCAGGGCGGTGACCAGAACGACTTCACAAAATGGGTGTTCAAGAACATTGTTTATCCTGAAATTGCAAAGGAAAACGGTGTATCAGGTCGTGTTACCCTCCAGTTCACAGTTGATACAAAGGGTAAGGTAACCGACGTTAAGGTTGTCCGTGGAGTTGACAGTTCACTTGACAAAGAGGCTGTACGTGTTGTTTCTTCATCACCTGCATGGACTCCTGGTAAGCAGAGCGGCAAACCTGTAAAGGTTAGATTCACCTTCCCTGTTATCTTCCAGTTGAGATAGTTTCTTATCAATCATAGATTGAGGCATCCGTTTTGAAACGGGTGCCTTTTTTCTTTGTGCATTGCAGTAAACAGAGACTTAATTCATATCTTTGCATTCAAACTTTTTGAATTTTTATGGCAGAAGAGGAAATACTTGATGCGGTTTTCGTGGCCGTTATATCATCCGATACAACGGAGGCGGCGGTAAATGACAATCTGGATGAACTGGCATTTCTGGCTGAAACAGCCGGAGTACATGGTGTCAAGCGTTTCGTTCAGAAACTTGATCGTCCGAATTCCCGTCAATATGTGGGCACAGGCAAGCTTGAGGAAATCAAGAATTATATTGAATTGCACGAGATTCAACTGGTCATAACCGATGATGAACTCAGTCCGGCACAGCTGAAGAACCTGGAGATAGGACTTCATTGCAGAATTCTTGACAGAACAAGTCTCATCCTTGATATTTTTGCACAGCGCGCCCAGACAGCATACGCCAAAACTCAAGTGGAACTTGCTCAGTATCAATATCTTCTTCCAAGACTTACCCGAATGTGGACCCATTTGGAAAGGCAGCGTGGAGGAATTGGTATGAGGGGTCCTGGTGAGAGTCAGATTGAGACGGACCGTCGTATCATTCTTGATAAGATAAGCCGTTTGAAAGAGCAGCTCAAGAAGATAGACAAGCAGATGATTTCGCAGAGAGGGAACAGGGGATCTCTCGTACGAATTTCACTTGTTGGATACACAAACGCTGGAAAGAGCACTCTCATGAACGTTCTGTCCAAGTCTTCAGTTTTTGCCGAGAATAAGCTTTTCGCTACACTTGACACTACAGTTCGCAAGGTTGTTATTGAGAATGTACCATTCCTTCTCAGCGACACCGTTGGATTCATAAACAAGCTTCCACATCAGTTGGTTGAGTCTTTCAAGAGCACATTGGACGAAGTACGCGAGGCTGATATCCTTCTTCATGTAGTAGATATCTCTCATCCGAATTATGAGGAACAGGTAGCAGTTGTAAAGCAGACTTTGAAGGAAATTGGCTGCGCTGAAAAACCTACTGTAATGGTTTTCAACAAGATAGATGCTTATACCTACACTCCTACGTCTGAATTTGACCTGGATGAACCTGGCAGGAGGAATCTTTCTCTTGAAGATTTGAAGAACAGTTATATGTATAAGGAAAATATGCCTGCTGTTTTCATCTCAGCCAAGGAGAAGACCAATATCAACAAATTGCGTAACGACCTTTACAAAATGGTTGCCGAGATACATGCCGGGCGCTGGCCATTCGATAATTTTCTCTGGTAGGGCAGGGGTGCTTTCATAACTATCGCTGTATAAAAATAACCGGCTGGAAACAAATTCCAACCGGTTTTCATATAGAGCTGAGCTATATTATTTAACAAGGCCCATTTCTTTGAGTACGCTGTTGGTTTTCTTAACAGCAGCTGCGCTCTTCTCGAACAAAGCCTTCTCTTCCTCGTTGAGGTCGAGTTTTACGATCTTCTCAATACCGTTCTTTCCAAGAACTACAGGTACGCCAATGCAGATGTCATCCTGACCGTACTCACCGTTCAGTGCTACACAGCAAGGGAATGTTTTGTGCTCGTTGAGAATGATTGATTTAACGAGAACTGCTGCAGATGCACCTGGAGCATACCATGCGCTTGTTCCAAGAAGTTTTGTAAGAGTTGCACCACCAACCATTGTGTCGGCAACAACTTTCTCAGCAACTTTCTTTGTAAGCATCTTCTGTGCAGGAATGCCTTTGTAGTTAGCAAATCTGATAAGAGGAATCATTGTTGTATCACCGTGACCACCGATTACCATAGCCTGAATGTCTGACTGAGGTACGTTCATAGCCTGTGACAGATATGTTGAGAATCTGCTGCTGTCGAGGATACCGCCCATACCAATGACTCTGTTCTTTGGAATACCAGCTGTCTTGTAGGTAAGGTAGGTCATTGTATCCATAGGATTGGCAATGATTACTATGATTGCTTTTGGAGAATATTTGAGAACGTTTGCTACAACGCCGTTAACAATACCAGCGTTAACTCCAATGAGTTCCTCTCTTGTCATACCAGGTTTTCTTGGAATACCTGAAGTGATAACAACAACATCTGATTTAGCAGTAGCTTCGTATTTGTTGGTTACACCGGTAACCTTTGTGTTGAAACCATACTGAATTGCTGTCTGGGTCATGTCCAGAGCCTTACCTTCAGATACGCCTTCCTTGATGTCGAGAAGAACAACTTCTGAGCAGAATTTCATGTGAAGAATTGCATTGGCAACTGTTGCACCAACGTTACCTGCTCCAATTACACTTACTTTTGCCATAATTTTTGTTTTTTGATTTTATGTTATATAACTAAAGTCTTTTTGTTCGTAGATTTGCATCTGCGTTTTTGTATCATACAAAGATACTAATTAAACTTCTGAAACAATATTTTTTTAACATACTTATGATTAGTTATTTCAACGAGGACATAAAGTTCGACCTTAAAAACAAAAGAATTATTTCGGCCTGGATAAAATCTATCATAGAAAGCAAGGGTTATAATAGGGGAGACATTAATATTATCTTTACCTCCGATGAATATCTGTTATCCGTTAATAAGAAATATCTTGGTCACGATTATTATACAGATATAATTACATTTGACTATTGCGAGGACAGGAGAGTTTCAGGTGATCTTTTCATAAGTATAGATTCAGTTAAAGCAAACGCTCAGGATTTCAAGCAGGAATTCCTGACTGAGCTTCACAGGGTAATCATTCATGGCGTACTTCATATGACGGGTTATGATGATCACACGCCTGAAGATGTTGCCGCTATGCGCAAAGCAGAGGATGAGGCTTTGCAAGTCCTTGATACTCTTTTAGTTAAGTAATCTTTTTACAGCGATAGTTTTGAAAGCTCTTCGCAAGTTCTTGAAAATTAATTGAATAAATGAAAGAGCAATTTGGGGAGAGGGTAAATAATACCAAGAAAGTGCGGTATGATGAAGTTTCGCAAGCCTTCCGCAATTCTTGAAATGTATCAAATCAAATGCTTGCGAAACCTGAGCAATGAGTTATAACAATATATATGAAGTCATAGTAATTGGTGCCGGACATGCAGGATGTGAGGCCGCAGCTGCCAGTGCAAATCTTGGAAAGAAGACATTGCTGATTACAATGGATATGAACAAGATTGCTCAAATGTCATGCAATCCGGCAATCGGTGGAATTGCCAAGGGGCAGATTGTACGTGAGATAGATGCTCTTGGTGGTTACACTGGTTTGGTTACCGATGCGAGCACCGTTCAGTTCAGAATGCTCAATATTTCCAAAGGACCTGCTATGTGGAGCCCTCGAGCACAATGTGACCGAATATATTTTTCTTATAACTGGCGCCATATTCTGGAACACACACAGAATCTTGACTTGTGGCAGGATACTGTTACCGATCTTTTATTTTCCGACAGTGTTGTTTCCGATACCGATGTTCCACGTGGAACAAATTCTTACAACGAGAATCATTTTATCGAAGCAACAAAAGTTCTTGATTCAAATAATAAGGGAGAAGTTTTAAGAAATCATAAATTCATCAAAGGAGTTGTAACGTCCCT
>JAGHUC010000035.1 GCA_018065035.1 Candidatus Egerieousia equi
ATACATTGCTGATCAACTACGATGTCAGCTTGCCGATTGGAAATCCGCAGCTGTGGCGGGTAAGGAATTATGTCGTTCAAAATCAAGCGCAGCCCACCGGAAAATGGATGAGCTGCGCTGAAATGCTTTCAAGGTTTCAATTAGGTCATCTTTCCCTTGACCTGCGGTCTTGGGAAAGATGATTGTTACTAATCAGAGACGGCACGGAGCATATAACCGTTAAAACGACCGTAATAGCCAATCGGTCCAACACTTCCTTGGCCGAACTCTAAGCACCACAGTGCACTGTTGTCATTGGGATCTGCCCATAAATAATCGTCCGGGTACTTGTGAAGAACACTTGTCATGTAAAAGGTGGTATTGGCTAGATAGTAGATGCCACGAGCTTCGGCGTAGCCTGTAAGCGGAAAGAACAAAATAGCATCTGTGTATGAGTCTTGTTCGATGCCGAGAACCATAGAATAGTAATTTGTAACACCTGCTGGGCGTGATTGATTAGGAGTAAAGACATACCATCCTTTGTCCCTAGTGCTGTAAACCCAATAGGTTGCTTTCATCAGTGCAGCAAACTCCGTTGACGTTGGCGTGCGCCATCTGTCGCCAAGGATGATATTTGCAGCATCATCGCTCATTTCGAGTCTGTCTTCACCGCTGGTGTGGAAGTACTTGGTGAATTTGTTATTGCTCTTATCTAAATACGGAGCAATGCCGATGTGTCCATTAAAATCACCGTTAGTGAAGCTATACGGATCACCAGATTCGGAAGACTTGAAAATAAAAGAGCCATACGGATCGTCATTGAATATCGCTAAAAGGCTGTTGAAAGATTCGTAAATCAGGAGACCCTTGTCGGCAGCTTCTGCACTGCCACAATATCCAGCGTAAGCTCCCCACTGGAAGTAGTCACCGTACATAAAGCCTGTATTTGTTCCATCTTGCCTAAACGATTTGTATAATCTTTTACCTGATTCAGTGAGGGCAAGATTCTCCTTGTACCATTTGAGTTTGGTGTTAGGTGTTGCCGGATCATTGTCATAGTCGGCCTCAATCTCAACATATGGCTCACCTACATATGTATCAACAACCGTATTGATTGCTTTCTGTTCCGTGATTTCATAGTCATTCAGGAGCCTGCTCCACCTGTAGTCGATTCCCTGTTTGAATGTGATATCTCTGGTGTCAGAAGAAACTTCGGAACCCGTCTTTACGACTCCGAAGCTTACGATTGTTTTACCTCCTGCAAGACTGAACGATTTGGAGCCTTTCGTAAGTGTTATGTTTCCAACAGCGGTTCCAGAAATTGCCGGTGCGTCAGTGTTACTCAGAGTGAGCTCACATACCGTGTTCACTCCTCCGGGGAATACTTTATCAATGGCCACATCATCAATGAGTCCCGTTGCTGAAACCTTCATTACTGAAGAAGCGAAACTGAATGGTATGGTTATGCCTGACAAAGATGTTTTGCTTGTCTCATTGACCATGGTGGCATATGCTACAAACGGTATCTTGTCCAGTGTCTGCTCGCTGAAGTCGAAGCTTATTTTCCCATTATTATCAATTTCCGGCTGATCATTTGAGATATTGGTGTACACGATTGTAATGATGCCACCCGCAGGCTCGCCGATTGTTCCGCTGAGACTAGCTATGGTTTTGTTGTTGGGATCCACGATTGCTGTAAGAGAACCGAGGCACCTGGTGGCGTCAAATGCATATACCTTATCGCCATTTGTCCAGTTGAGCCTGACAACTGATGAAACGCTTCCCTTTGTGTTATCTGCAGGAAGCAGTTCTCCCAGACTGCCAGTTATTTCAACTGAAATGTTTCCGTTCTGTGCAGGATTCTCCTTGAGTTCATCCTTGGTACAAGCAGCAACAGCTAACACAAGCGTTGCCAGGGCAAAGAATGTTTTAAAAATCTTCATATCGTAATGTTTTCTGTTATGTTATTTCTGATTTAAACTGTAAAGTGTCAGCACACCACGTCTTCCTCTTCCATGTCGGTAGGAGGAATCGGAGGGTTTGACGGTTGAAGTATGCCGGAATACATCCGCAAGGACAAGGCTGACGTTTGCGGGGAAGTGTACGTTTCAGAAAGTGTTCGAAACGATTTGAAAAGATTGGCTTCTGATGTTTTCATCTTTTTGCTTTGTGATTATTGTTTCTATTATTGTTTTTGTATGAATTCAATTATCATTATTTCCTATAAACACTCATAAAGTCAACATGAATGTTACTCTCATGCTATGTATATGGTAAGAACTTAAAGCCTAGTTTGTTGCAGACACATCCTTGACAGGGCGGACAGAAGTGCCATTGAATCGACCGCCATCCAGCAGATAACATGGAGAATATAGAAATTCATTCAAGTAGTAAGATTCTTCAGGATTCCCTGAGAACAGACTGCAGGACCAGTAGCAAGCAAGGAAACCAGGACTCAAGAGGCTGTTATCGCCACCGCAGCCGGTAGCGGGGAAGAACACACTCATGTTTGAGTCTTTCCTGCTGGTGAAGAGTATGCCATTGACACTTTTGCCATTGTAATCCGTAACAAATTCATTTATTGTGTTGTCAATCAACTCTTGGAATTCAGCTGATGTAGGCATGCGGTAACCTGCACCACAGTACTTATTGGCGGCATCGAAAGCTTTTGCAAGAACATCGCCCGGACAAACAGTTGAACGTACGCCTGAAAAATATGTTTCGTCATAACTTGAACTTTCATTGTTGAAAGGCGTATTCTTCCAACAGAAGCCGCCTACCAGTTCCTCGCCGTTCTCGGCCTTGACCCAACAATTTCTATTGGTGAAACTGTTTGGAATCTTTATGGCCTTTATCCTTGTTATATCTTTATTTATCGTTTTTATGTATTCTGGAGATTCTTTTACAGAAACGTGCACATATCCCTGTGT
>JAGHUC010000030.1 GCA_018065035.1 Candidatus Egerieousia equi
GCCACAGACCTTGCTAACGAAACGAGCTTTGTACAACACGTGAACTTGCAAGAATATGTCGCAAAGTTGGCAATTGCAGCACAGCGTCAAAGACACCGCACGACATTGAAGCCGGACCGGCTAAATAAGAAACTGTGAATTGATTACGTTTATTGAATTGCCAGAAATAAGAGGCGGAGCAGGAATCCGCTCGCAAACAAAATCAACTTTGGAGCAAGAATAGTTCAAGAAAGACTGCTCCGGCAAACACGCCAGCAGATAAACGCCCGCCGCAGGACACTGGGAACCATCCTGCAGAACCTGCTCGCTGGAAATTCTGAATATTCTTGTATGGCAGCACTTGCTGCTGTGATGATACTCACATACGTCACATGCGCACTTGCCTGATTTGCATGCATTGCATTGGCAACGACCTGAACCATCATGATCCGTATCACAAATCCCATGATCCGGACCATAAGCTTGGTCGTGTTCATGCTCGTGACAATGCTCGCAAGGAGACTCACCATAGCAAAGAACCACATTGCTTGTGCCATCGTGATCACAATGATGAACGCCATATCCCATAGTGGAAAGGACATAGCAGAGCGTCAGAGCAAGCATTACAATATGGCTGAACGTTTTTCTCATTATGCCACAAATTTAGCAATTTTCATGCCATCTACACAAAAAAGTGATATTGCAACCATAATAAACCGCCTGGTGAAGAAAAGTGCTGTTCATGCTCCGATAATTTCAGTGTCCTACCGGGGAAACACGATCTCCATACCGCTAGTGGGGCCAAACCTGCTCGGAAACGGAGAAAAGCAGCAGAACGAGCAGGTTCAGGGGCCAAACCTGCTCGGAAACGAACAAAAACTGAAAAATTACAGATTGAGTATGCGCCGCGAATTCGGCAGAAGATTGTTCACACGCCTGCCTATATTCTTTACAAATCCCAATCCTTTACCACGATAGCAGATCAGAAGTATTCCCAGCGGAGCATCTTCCAGGGCATTAAGCTGTTTAGCCAGGAATTTCAGCGCAGTTTCGCGGTCAACTTCAACCGTCTTGAATGCGCTGGAAGTCATTGCTGAAGTTTCAAATCCTGTTTTTGAATTTTGTGAATCCGTTGGGGTACTGACATTATTGTGGAATGCAAGGTCCGAACCAATGAGATTGGATGTGGCAAGTTCCGCATCCGGAATGAAATCCTTGCCCTTCACGCAGCCGAGGGCCACTCCAGAGCCGAGCACTCTCACCGAACTTGATATGCAGTCAATATCAATGGCAAGATTAGCCGGCAGAATCTTGAATAGTTCACCCTGCTGACGGACAATCACATATTCGCAGGATTTGTTCAGAACATCAATCAGTGAAGACATTGCTTCAGGTACCTTGATGCGGTCCGAATTTTTCTGAGACTTTGAATCCGCTCCTCCTCCACGCTTGTTCAATTTTCTGTTGCCATCAACACGCCTGCCATGTTTGTTTCTGACTGCCTGATTCGCTGGAATACCATAACGGAAGTCTTCAGGGCTGCGGACTTCGCCGCAAGGCGGCATATACAACGAATTATTTTCAGAACAAGCGTTATTTTCCACTACTTGAGTCACAGGAAGTTCCGTACCGGCCGAACCGGATGAACAAGTTGTGGAACTATCGCCGAGTGGGGAAAGTTGCGAAGCAAGCGGGGACTGCGGCAGGTGCAGAAGAGCGCAGAACTGGCCTTCACCGCGAACCAGGCCCGGAATGAACTGATAGCCGCCGTTAATGGTTTTCACAAGCGCAGGAATACTTGTATTCGCACAGGAAGAGTTTATTGCGGGGGCTGAATCATTGGTATGGTTTATGCCCGGGAACGAATTGTTATCTATGGAACTTGCAGAAGCAATGCCATTCAAAGAATGAGAATATTTATCAAACAGTGAAATAGGCTGTACTTCAAAGCCGAACTCGGACTTGAGGAAAGCCAGCTGGTCATCGTTCTCGAAATGATTGTAGGTACAGGTGGAGTAAATGAGCCATCCACCTGGTTTAAGGCACTTTACGGCGCTGGCAAGTATGCGCTGCTGACGCGCTGCGCACAGTTTCACATTGTCCGGGGACCAGTTTTCAGTGGCTGCATTGCCAGTGGCACTGTCCATCTTGCGGAACATGCCCTCGCCTGAGCAAGGTGCGTCAACCAGCACAATGTCAAAGAATTCAGGCAACTGCGCTGCGAAAACCTCAGAATCGGAGGAAGTCACAACGGCATTTTCCGAACCCCATATTGCAAGGTTCTCCTTGAGTATTGTTGCGCGGGAAGATATCACCTCATTGCTGATCAGCAGTGAATCAGGCCCGAGCAATGACAGCAGGTGCGTGGATTTTCCGCCAGGAGCCGCACATAGGTCCAGAACTCGCAGAGACCTTCCTGCAAAGGAATCCGCAGCACTGGCCGGGCCGGCAATCTGCCTGAAAACGCCCTCCAGAAACATGGATGATGCATCCTGAACATAGTATGCACCGGCGTGAAACAGCGGATCAAGGGTGAAATTCGGCCTTTCCGGGAGATAGAAGCCGTTACTGCACCAGGGCACCTGCCAGGCATCCGGCCATAGCGCCAGCAACTCCTCGCGGCTGAACTTTGAAGGATTGATGCGCACACAGGCTGTGGAATCTGCAGAAATCGCCGAGGAATAGCGCTCGTATGCGCTACTCCCCAGCGATTCCTTGAAAAGTTCCTCGAAACCTGCAGGCAGTATCATATGTTCATCTTTGCCTTGAGTTCGTCAATGTTTATGTCCGAAGGATTGATTTTGCCCTCGGAAGCGTCCTTGAGTTTCTCGGTAATTGTATCTACAAGAGTCTGCAATTTACCGCCAAGCATCATCTTTATCATGAAAGGAAGGTCCGCATGAAGCTCAAGATGGAACTCGGTGCGCTGCAAATCAACAGGATTCATGAACGCCTCAACATTGAACTTGAAAGGCGCTCCGCCCAGTTCCTTCATCTGAACGTATGAATAAGGCATGCGGCTGCAGATCTGCGCACCAAGGTTAAAGCCCTGAACCTGCGCCTGCAAGGTATCCTCGGTTGCCTGAACCTGGCTCTGCTTGTCCTCCGGAAGATTGCGCACGAAATTGCGCATATCCGCAAAGGCGGCGTAAAGCTGCGGAGCAGGCAGATTGATAACTTCTGTTTTACCTTTTATGTCTGTCATATCAGATACCCCATTTATCAGGAGCGAGTCTCCACTCTGAAAGCACCTTCAGATCGGACTCCTTGATATAGTTTGTTGCTACAGCCTGCTCTAGAAGAGCCTCATAGTGACTCAATGTATACAGCTCAACGTTTGCATTCTCGAACGCCCTTATTGAAGTGATGAAATTATATGAGAAGTTGGCAACCATTCCAAGAACAACGGCTCCTTCCTTCTGCAAAGCGTCAACCGCTGAAAGGCTGCTTGCTCCTGTTGAGATCAGGTCCTCGATTACAACAACCTTTGCACCGCTTTTCAAAGCGCCCTCAACGCGCACGCCGGTACCATGATCCTTTGGTTTAGGTCTTACATATACCATTGGAAGTCCGAGTGCATCGGCAACCAGTGCTGCAGTTGCAATTGCGCCTGTGGCAACTCCTGCTATATATTCAACTTGAGGATAGTATTTCTTGATTACTTCAACAAATGCCCTGCAAACTTTGCTCCTGGTTTCAGGATAAGACAAAATTTTTCTATTATCACAGTAAATTGGTGATTTCCAACCGCTTGCCCAGGTAAACGGATTCTCAGGCCTTAAAATGACAGCATTAACGGATAGCAACTCCTGAGCGATTTCTTTTTCAAATGATTCCATATCTTAAATTTTAGTCCACAAAGATAATGATTTAGAACTTGTTTTGCCAAACTTGAAGTTCTTTTCCAAAAAAGGTCTTATCTTTGCCGCGCTTTTAACAGAACAAACATGGACAGCACAACTTACAACATATATTTTCAAAAACGCACACTGACCATCTGCAGCGAATCCGCCATTTCACCGGCTGCAAATCCGAATGCTGTAATCTGCTGCGCAAATCATATACCGGATCTGAGCAAGGTTGGCGAAATGATGGACAATATGCAAGCCGTTCACAATCTTATTCTTGCAACAAACGAGGATGGCAACGGTTCTCTGAGCAACAAGGAGGTTTTTGAAAAGATAAGCGAAGGCTTCACCCAGATAAATGCCGGCGGCGGAGTGATAGAGAACGCAGAAGGCAGGCTGCTCCTCATATTCAGGAACGGCAGATGGGACCTTCCGAAAGGCAAGCAGGAGCCCGGTGAAGACATTGCCTGCACCGCCCTCAGGGAAGTTGAGGAGGAAACCGGAATAGCCCCGGCAAGGGAGATTGAGCCGCTCTGCCTCACGCATCACAGCTACCATATGAACGGGCAGTTTGTTCTCAAGCATACCCACTGGTACAGAATGCATTATGCAGGAAGCGCCACACCTGTTCCACAAACCGAGGAAGGCATAGAAAAAGCCGTCTGGGTAGAAAAAAAGGAACTGTCCTCATACATAAAGGACACGTTCCCTTCAATTGCCAAGGTTCTCTCCTACTACCTTTGATTTTCCACCGGCGATAGTTCCAGAAAACTTTTTTACGCAGCCTGATCCTTACTGCGCAGAGTCTTGTTGCTTACCAGAGGCTTTGCCCAGAAGCTTATACTGAACACATAAGCTGTGGTAAGGAAGATGAACATCATTCCTCCCCTCAGGCCGAAGATGTCACCCAGCCAGGCTACAATCAGAGGTCCGAGAGCTGCACCGGCTATCGCTGTGCATAAAATACCTGCGAAAGCACCCTGATATCTCGGTACTGAGTTCAAAGCCAGGGAGAAGACTATGGAATACATAACTGAAAGCGAGAAGCCGAAAAGCGGGAATGCCCAGCGGGCAAGCTCCCCTGCACCGAACAGCGCCATTGCCAAGGTAATGAAAGCCATAACGCAGGCCACCTTGAGCACGTTCTTTGAGTCCCATAGCTTGAGAGCGCCCAGACCGGCTATGCAGCCCACTGCCATTGCACCCCAGAACTGACCGACCGCGCTGGCGCCCACTGTCTGCGGATCCATTGAGTGATAGTCCTGAAGGAACTTGGATATCCAGTTGGCACACCCCTGCTCCGTTGCCTCATAGCAGAGGATTCCCAGGAAGAACAGATAAGTGTATTTGTTTTTCAGCAACTCCCTGTAAGCATGGATGCCGCTCACCTTTTCATCATTGTTCAAATCGAGTTTAGGCAGTCTGAGAACAAGCACAATGATTATCATAATGGCAACAATGCCAACGAACAACCAGTAAAGTGAAACCCAGGGAAGCTCGGTGGGGGTGAGCATCTGAAGCACTCCTGTGATTCCGCTGCACTTCTGGCCTGATGACAGTGAGGCAACAAGATTCGAATACACCTGAGGGCTCACAAAGGAAGCTCCGCTGAACACCAGCTGCCCCATGACTGAAAAGAAGGCGAAGTTCTCCTCGCCGCCTGCGACTCTTGTCAGAGGATTGATTGTTGTCTGAAGCATTGCCATACCAAGTCCTATGGTGAATGAAGACAGCAGAAGAACAGGGAAACTAGGCATCAGCGCAAACAGCAGGGAACCCAGCAGAGGAAGTCCCCAGCCCAATGAAAGCACGAACTTCTGACTGTACTTTTCAATCAACAGTCCGGCAGGGATTGAAATCACAGCGTACGCTATGAAGAATGAGGTTGGGATGAAGCCTGCAAGAGCCAGTTCCTGAAGATGGAAATTATCAATGATATCAGGGATAAGCGGTCCTATTATGTTGGTTATGAATGAAATCATGAACCAGAACAACATGATGAGGGCCACTATCCAATAACTGCGTTTCATAATGTTCTAGAAACTGAATGTCATTCCAAAATTGAAGCCCAGCATATGGTAATTCATCTTGGTATCGCAATAAGAGGTTGCAGCATCCATCGAAGCCATAATATCACCTGTTTCCTCATAGGCAACGGTACCTGTGAGGTCGCTGTAATAATAAGCCTTGAAAGGAGCTCTGGCATAATCGTATGCGAAATTCATGCTCAGGCAAATATTTTCCCTGTATGCCCAGGACACTCCTATTCCAAGTCCGTATTTGAGGCACTTGCTTTCTTCAGCACCTATTGCATCTCCAATGAAATGACCTTCCTTGAAGAATTTCTCCAGATCCTCTTCCTTCCAGTTCCTGATATCGCGCGCTTTAAGATCCTTTACGTCTGTAAAGAAGATGTCATAATCAGACATATGCATGTATCCCAAGGAAAGGTTCCCGCGCATAACCCATCTTTTTGAGAAAGGTACCGCAAAATAAGGACCAATGTCAAATGAATAAGTGGCCATCTGGTCGGTTACGTCTCCCACTCCTTCCGCAACAGGATAAAGTGATTGAACTTTCTGATCTATCTCCCAAGCGTTGAAGCCATTGGCACGAACCGGATAGATTGAAACCCTTCCCTTTCCACCTATACCGAAATACGGATTGAAATAATATGCGCCCTCAAAGTGAGCGGTTGTTCCTGTACCTATTCTCAATTTGCCATCATCGGTTGGTGCAAATCCCCACATTGAATAAAGTTCCTCCGGAATGGTAAGATTGTTCATCTTTGTTGCACCAAGACCAAATGAAACGAATGAAGGATGTTTGTACAAATCGCTGTCATTTTCAAGTTCAAGTCTCTGAATGCCCTTGTTCTTGAAAATAAGTCCTCCAAAAACATAACCCAAATCAGTTGAAAGTATACCAAGACCCGCTCCAACCATAACGTCACTTATCCAATGCCTGTTGTTAAGTGTTCTCATTACACCTGTAGTGGTTGCCACTGAATATCCAAGTATGCTGTACCAAGGGCTGCGTGTAAGGCCATACTCCTTATGAAGTATGGTTGCAGCCACAAAGGCTGTTGCCGTATGGCCTGAAGGGAATGAATTGGCTGTTGATCCATCGGGACGCATTTCCTTGGCCGTATATTTTATACCGTTTACCAACAAACCCATTGTTGCATAAGACAAAGCGCCACTTACAAGGAAACGCCCCCACTTGGTTTTTCCTTCATATCCCACTGCCTTGAAAATTACGGTTGTTGCCAATGGCAAATGCTGTATATAGTCATCGACATGGCTCTTGAAATTGGAGTTCAGCTTGAACCTTGCTTCTCTGAAATTGTTTTTTCCAGCCTTTGCAATGAAACCTGCTGCAATAACAGGCACAGGAATGAAACTCAATTCATCCCTTACTCTGAACTGGTAACGGCTCACATCCTTAGGGTCAAACACCGTCTGATTTTCTGTTGCCTGATACAAACTGCAATTACCCAATTCAATACCATTGGAAGCGCTTGTCCAACCCTCCAGATAACTCGGACTTAAGGTAAGCATTCTTGCACTGATTGCGGATGCTTCTTCAGAATTCTGATTTCCATCACCGCTTTCTCCAACAAAGGAACTATTATCCGAAACGGCAGCACTGCCATACGCATATTGGGCACTTGAAGTCAAGTAACTTGACAGCACGATGCCCAGAACAAACAAAAAACAAATGATTTTCTTCATGTAAAAAGTATCTGTATTCTAATTGCAAATATACTATAAAATTCCCATCAAGTTCAATCGCATCCAAAAACTTGAATGCCATGTTGCAATTGAATGAAGCAATACATAATTTTGTATGGCAATACAATGTTTGGCAAGCATTTTGAATCATATGAAAGCCATGAAAAGCCATCAAGAAATTTTGAAATTTAAAAACATAATCAATATGAGAGCACTTAAATCATTATCATTGCTGATTATCAGCGCATTGGTCTTGTCAATGACATCCTGCGCAGCAGTTGGTGGAAACTCTGCGGAAGAAGATGCAATCCTGGCCGCAGAAATTGGAGCAGCTTGTGAGGATATGGATATGCAAATCCGGATAACCCAGATCATTCCTAAGGGCGGCCCTCACATCCGTCCATTCTATGGTGACTATATTGTAAGGATTCAGAACGGAACCATTGACGCATATCTTCCATATATTGGAGAGTCTTACTCTGCAATACCTGGGAACGATTACGGAATCTGGTTCCAGAGGGCAACATACACCATAAGTCACAAGACATACGACCAGAAGAGAGGTCTCTACAGCTTTGTGCTCAAGGCACGAAGCAACGATTTCGAGGATTGTGAACTCACTTTCAGAATTTACGACACCGGATCAGTAAGCATTGACCTCTTCTGTACAACACTTACGAACATCAGTTACAACGGCACATATCTGGAGAACAGCAACTATCAGGTTACTGTAAAAACCAGAGTTACCGCTCCGCTGAATTAATGGAGTACCAACATTGAAAAAGTGGACAAGATACCCGGAATCAAGGGAATCCTGTCCATTTTTTGCAAGTCGAGAAGACGTGACTCGAACACGCGACCCCTACGTCCCGAACGTAGTGCGCTACCAACTGCGCTACTTCTCGTATTTCCAAGGAACAGCACACGGCCATTTCCAAGTGCAAATATACAAACTAAAAACTGACTGTCAACTAAAATCATGAAAAGGATAATATTACTTATTATCGTAACGCTTCTGCCCTGCATGATGCTTGCTCAAGCTTCAGTAAAAATCAATGGCACCGAAAAAGGGCTTTCCTACCCCGATGTGGAGATACTTATTGATGAACCGCAGACTTTCATTCCGGGAGCAAGGACTGAAGTGATCCTGTATGCACTGCCGAACGGCACCTTGATTGAATGGACCGTTGGAAAGAAGGT
>JAGHUC010000024.1 GCA_018065035.1 Candidatus Egerieousia equi
CAGCGGCCTAGCGGAGGGCGCGAACTTGCTGGAATGCGAAAACTTGCGAATAAACTGCGAAGAGTTGCGGGTAGCAGCAAGTTCGGTATAGCCCGGGAGCGGTGCGATCACTGTTTTGCTGTGTACTATAATATGCTCCGTTTGAAATTTTGGACAAAAGGAATTATTTTTGCGTCCAGTAATTGTTTGGAATGAAAAATATAAGGAACTTTTGCATTATCGCGCACATAGACCACGGAAAGAGCACGCTTGCCGACCGTCTGCTTGAGGCTACCAATACACTTAGCAGCAGGGAAATGGAGAATCAGGTGCTTGATTCCATGGATCTTGAGAAGGAGAAGGGCATCACAATCAAGAGCCACGCCATTCAAATGGTGTATGACTACAAGGGCGGAAACGGCGGGCCTGAGGCCGGCAGGTATACCCTGAACCTTCTGGACACTCCGGGTCATGTTGACTTCTCATACGAGGTATCACGCGCAATAGCATCCTGCGAGGGAGCCCTTCTGGTTGTAGATGCAACCCAGGGCATTCAGGCACAGACAATTTCAAACCTGTATCTGGCCGTTGACCATAATCTGGAAATCATTCCTGTACTGAACAAGATAGACGTTGAGAGTGCAATGGTTGATGTTGTGAAGGACCAGGTGATAGAGCTTCTGGGATGCAAGGAGGATGATATCCTGCTTGCCAGCGCAAAGACAGGCCAGGGCGTGCCGGAAATACTCGATGCAATCGTTGAAAGAATACCATCGCCGGTGGGAGATACCCAGGCTCCTCTGCAGGCTCTTATCTTTGATTCGGTCTTCAATCCTTTCAGGGGTATAATTGCATATTTCAAGGTAAAGAACGGCTCAATAAAGAGCGGTGACAAGGTGAAGTTCTTCAATACCGGGAAAGAGTATGTTGCCGATGAGGTTGGTGTGCTGCAGATGAAACTGGTTCCCCGCAAGGAAATAAGTACAGGTGATGTTGGTTACATCATTTCAGGTATAAAATCGGCGGTTGAGGTAAAGGTGGGTGATACCATCACACATACCGATGCTCCTTGTGACGAGGCGATTGCCGGTTTCGAGGAGGTGAAACCAATGCTTTTTGCCGGAATGTATCCTATTGAAAGTGATGAATATGAAGACCTCAGGGCATCGCTCGAGAAATTCCAGCTCAATGATGCTTCACTGGTGTTCGAGCCTGAATCATCGCTTGCTCTCGGTTTCGGTTTCAGATGCGGTTTCCTTGGTCTGCTCCATATGGAGATTGTTCAGGAACGCCTGTTCAGGGAGTTCGACATGGACTGCATCACAACGGTTCCGAATGTTTCCTATAAAGTATATACAACACAGGGCGAATGCCTTGATGTCCATAATCCGAGCGGCCTTCCTGAAATTACGCTCATAGACCATATAGATGAGCCGTACATCAGAGCGCAGATCATTTCCAAGAGTGATTTCTTCGGCCCTATAATGAAGCTCTGCCTCGACAAGCGCGGAACTCTGGTGAGCCAGCATTTCCTCAGCAGTGACCGTGTGGAACTGAACTATGACATGCCTCTGGCGGAGATTGTCTTTGATTTCTATGACAAGCTCAAGTCAATTTCCAAGGGTTATGCTTCGTTCGACTATCACGTGATTGATTTCCGCAAATCGGATCTGGTCAAGCTTGACATCCTTCTCAACGGTGAGCAGGTTGATGCATTGAGCAGCTTGATATTCAGAGGCCACGCTTACGATTTCGGACGCAGGATGTGCGAGAAGCTCAAGGAACTCATACCGCGCCAGCAGTTCGATATTGCAATCCAGGCTGCAATAGGTGCCAAGATAATTGCCCGTGAAACTGTTAAGGCTGTGCGCAAGGACGTTACAGCCAAGTGCTACGGAGGTGATATCACCCGTAAGCGCAAACTGCTTGAGAAACAGAAGAAGGGCAAACGCCGCATGCGCCAGGTAGGCAATGTTGAGGTTCCTCAGAGCGCCTTCATGGCAGTCCTCAAGCTTGACTAGTTATACAATATATACGTTAAATACATAAAAAAACTCCCGCTTGAAACCCAATGATGGAATCTCAAGCGGGAGTTTTCGCTATTATTAAAGACTACTCGTCCTTCTCCTCTTCCTCGTAAGCCTTGAGCAGCTTGTCCTGAACATCTGCAGGAACCTGCTGATAGTCGGCAAACTTCATTGTGAAGGT
>JAGHUC010000065.1 GCA_018065035.1 Candidatus Egerieousia equi
GATTATATTTGCAGATTAATTTGCGATTAAAGGGTATATATGAAAGCATACGTTTTTCCAGGACAGGGCGCTCAGTTCACAGGCATGGGTCAGGAACTCTACAACACTTGTGAAAATGCCAGGGCTCTTTTTGAAAAAGCCAATGAAATCCTTGGGTTCAGAATATCTGACATAATGTTCAGCGGTGATGCGGAGCAGCTCCGTCAGACCAAGGTAACTCAGCCTGCAATATTCATTCATTCAGTTGTTCTTGCAAAGTGTCTCAAGGAGTACACTTCCATTGCTGTGAATGCTGAGGAATGGGCTGGAGATCCTGAAAGGAAGCCTTCAGAAATACTTGATTTCGAACCGCAGATGGTTGCCGGACATTCTCTTGGAGAATTCAGCGCTCTTACCGCCGCCGGCGCGCTTTCATTCGAGGACGGTCTCAGACTTGTTTATGCAAGGGCTATGGCAATGCAGAAGGCCTGCACCGCCACACCTTCAACAATGGCCGCAGTGCTTGGTCTTGATGATGAGAAAGTGGAGGAGATATGTGCGGAAGTAACAGCCGGGATGAACGCCGAGGGCAAGGTTGTTGTTCCTGCGAATTACAACTGCCGCGGACAGCTTGTAATTTCCGGTGACGTTGAAAGCATAAACGCCGCTTGTGCGGCTCTCAAGGAAGCCGGTGCAAAGAGGGCTCTTCCTCTTGCAGTAGGCGGTGCGTTCCATTCCCCTCTCATGGAGAGCGCGAGAGTGGAGCTGGCACAGGCAATTTCCGCAACAACATTCAACAGACCTGTATGCCCTGTTTATCAGAACGTTGATGGTAAGGCACACATTGAGCCTGAGGAAATCAAGGAGAATCTGCTCAAGCAGCTCACTTCTCCTGTAAGATGGACACAGTGCACCGAGAACATGCTCGCAGACGGTGCCGATACCTTCATAGAACTCGGCCCGGGAACTGTGCTTCAGGGGCTTGTGCGCAGGATTGCAAAAGGCACTCCGGCTCAGGTGAAGGGGGTTCAGTAATTGACTGACTATCGCTGTAAAAGAGATATAAGAAAATATATAATTAACTAATTTAAAAAAAGATATGGCTAAAGAGAAACAGTTCATTACCTGTGATGGTAACTTTGCCGCTGCGCATGTAGCTTATATGTTCAGTGAGGTAGCCGCTATCTATCCTATCACTCCGTCATCAACAATGGCCGAGCTGGTGGATGAGTGGTCTGCTTTTGGCAAGAAAAACATTTTTGGTGAAACAGTAAGAGTAGCGGAAATGCAGAGCGAGGCAGGCGCTGCTGGTGCGGTTCATGGCTCACTCCAGGCTGGTGCACTTACAACAACATTCACCGCTTCACAGGGATTGTTGCTTATGATTCCTAATATGTACAAGATTGCCGGTGAGCAGCTTCCAGGCGTATTCCACGTTTCTGCCCGCGCACTTGCATCTCATGCACTTTCAATTTTCGGTGACCATCAGGACGTTATGGCAGTCCGCCAGACAGGATTTGCAATGCTGGCATCAGCTTCTGTTCAGGAAGCAATGGACCTTGCAGCAGTAGCTCACCTTTCGGCTATCAAGTCTTCCATTCCTTTCGTTCACTTCTTCGACGGTTTCAGGACATCTCATGAAATCCAGAAGATAGAGGCTATCTCCGCAGAGGACCTCAAGGAGATGGTAAGCACAAAGTCAATTGCAGCTTTCCGCAAGAGAGCTCTCAATCCAAATGCTCCTGTAACCAAGGGTACAGCACAGAATCCAGACGTTTACTTCCAGGTGAGGGAGGCTTGCAACCAGGCTTACGAGGCAGTTCCTGATATCGTAGCACGCTACATGGGCGAGATTAGCGAGCTTACAGGCCGTCATTATCTCCCATTCGACTACTATGGAGCTCCTGATGCAGAGAACATCATCATTGCAATGGGTTCCGTTACAGAAACAGCCAAGGAGTGCATAGAGTATCTTGCTAAGAAGGGCAAGAAAGCCGGTGTTCTGGTTGTAAGACTTTACAGACCTTTCTCAACAAAATACTTCCTCAGAGTTCTTCCTAAGACCGTCAAGAGAATAGCTGTTCTTGACAGAACAAAGGAGCCTGGTTCACTCGGAGAGCCTTTGTATCTCGATATCAAGGCTGCAATTGCAGAGGCTGGTCTCAAGATCAAGGTCATTGGCGGACGTTATGGTCTTTCTTCAAAGGACACCACACCTGCACAGGTTCTCGCAGTATATGCAAACCTTGAGGCTAAGGAGCCTAAGAAAGATTTCACCATAGGTATCGTTGATGACGTTACCTTCAAGTCACTTCCACAGGGTGAGGAGCTTTCGCTTGCAAAGGCAGGAACTTACGAGTGCAAGTTCTTTGGTCTTGGTTCAGACGGTACTGTAGGTGCCAACAAGAACACCATCAAGATCATTGGCGGCAGCACAAGCAAATACTGCCAGGCATACTTTGACTATGATTCAAAGAAATCAGGTGGTTACACCTGCTCACATCTCCGTTTCGGCGATGAGCCTATCTCTTCTCCATATCTTGTAACCAATGCCGATTTCGTTGCATGCCACGTTGCTGCATACCTTACAAAATATGATATTCTCCGCGGTGTGAAGAAGAACGGTACATTCCTTCTCAACAGCCTTTGGGATACAGAGGAGACTCTCAAGAGAATTCCTGATTTCGTAAAATACGAGATTGTTAACAAACACCTCAAATTCTATATCATCAACGCTACCAAGATTGCCGAGGAAATCGGTCTTGGAAACAGAACCAACACCATTCTCCAGTCTGCATTCTTCAAGATTACAGGAATCATTCCTTACGAGCAGGCAGTTGCTGAAATGAAGCATGCAATTGACAAGAGCTACGGCAAGAAGGGCGAGAACATTGTAAAGATGAACTACGCTGCAGTTGACCGTGGTGCCGAGTATGTTGAGGTAGAGGTTCCTTACGAGTGGAAGAACATCAGCCCTTGCAAGTTCCAGCCTGATTCACTTAACAGAATGGCTCCAGACTGGGTAAGGCAGATTGCTTACACAGTTAACGCACAGTGCGGAAATGACCTTCCTGTTAGCGCATTCGCCAACATGGCCGATGGTGTGATTCCTGCAGGTACAGCAGCATACGAGAAACGTGGAGTTTCCTCACACGTTCCTGAGTGGATTCCTGAGAACTGTATCCAGTGCAACCAGTGCGCACTTGTTTGTCCTCACGCTTGTATCCGTCCGTTCGTGGTAACAGAGGAGGAGAAGGCAAAGGTTCCTGCAGCAACCAAGCTTGTAAAGGGCCTCGCACAGTTGAAGGAGCACTACTTTGCCATGGCAATAGATCCTCTCGACTGTACAGGTTGCGGTTCCTGCTCACAGGTATGTCCTGCAAAGAACAAGGCTCTTGTAATGCAGCCGGCAGAAACACAGGCAGCTCAGCAGCCGGTATTCGAGTATCTCCACTCAATGGTAGGTTACAAGGACAATATCCTTCCTAAGGCACAGAACCCTAAGAACTCACAGTTTGCACAGCCATTGTTCGAGTTCTCAGGCGCTTGCGCAGGTTGCGGCGAGACTCCATACATCAAGGGTATCACACAGTTGTTCGGTGACAGAATGGTTGTTGCCAACGCAACAGGTTGCTCTTCAATCTACAGTGGTTCATTCCCATCATCACCATATTGCAAGGATGCCAACGGAAGAGGTCCGGCTTGGTCAAACTCATTGTTCGAGGACAACGCAGAGTACGGTTACGGTCTGAGAATCGGTTCCGAGAGACTCCGCAATACTGTTGCACGCCTCATGGCAGACGGTATGGATTGCGAGAAGTGTCCTGCAGAGATGAAGGCTCTCTTTGCTCAGTGGCTTGAGAACAGAGACAATGCCGACATCACACGTGAGATAGCAGACAAGCTCGAGCCTATGTTCGAGAACTGCGAGAGCAGCGTTTGCAAGCAGCTTGCACAGATGAAGGATTACATTGCAGCCCGCAGCCAGTGGATCATTGGCGGTGACGGTTGGGCATACGATATCGGTTACGGTGGACTTGACCACGTTCTTGCACAGGGCGACAACGTTAACGTTCTTGTTCTTGATACAGAGGTTTACTCAAATACAGGTGGACAGTCATCCAAGTCAACTCCTGCAGGCGCGGTTGCAAAATTCGCTACCAGCGGTAAGAAGATCCGTAAGAAAGACCTTGGTATGATGGCTATCAGCTACGGTTACGTATATGTTGCACAGGTTGCAATAGGTGCAAGCCCTGCTCAGTTCATCAACGCTATCCGCGAGGCCGAGGCTTACAACGGTCCATCACTCATCATCGCTTACGCTCCTTGTATCAACCACGGTTTGAAGGTTGGTATGGGCAAGAGCCAGATGGAGGAGAAGGCAGCCGTTGAGTGCGGTTACTGGCATCTGTTCCGTTACAATCCTGCTCTTGAGGCAGAAGGAAAGAATCCTTTCACACTCGACAGCAGAGAGCCTGACTGGAGCAAGTTCCAGGCATTCCTCGCAGGTGAGGTTCGTTACGCTTCATTGAGCAAGACTTTCCCTGCTCAGGCCGGCGAGCTGTTCGCTCTCACCGAGGAGTTTGCAAAGATCAGATACAATTCTTACAAACGCCTTGCTTC
>JAGHUC010000147.1 GCA_018065035.1 Candidatus Egerieousia equi
TGTGGGGGTCACTCCTCTCAGAGCCCCTAGACATCGTAGCCACGGTGGGCCGTTACCCCGCCGTCAAGCTAATGTCCCGCGAGCCAATCCGGATCCGACGAATCTTTACCTCCAGTGGGATGTCCCCCTGGAGGACCATGGGAAATTAGTCCGGATTTCTCCGGGTTATGTCCCTGATCCGGGAATGTTGCTCACGTGTTACGCACCCTTCCGCCGGTCGCCGCCAGAGTGTTGCCACCCCGCGCTGCCCCTCGGCTTGCATGTGTTAGGCCTGCCGCTAGCGTTCATCCTGAGCCAGGATCAAACTCTTCATTGTATAATAACTCATATAATTCTCAGTCCGTCCTGCACCCTTCGTTCTTCCTATTTACTCATAAGAAATTGCGCTTGCTCTTGCTATATCGCTAAACTTTCGTTTACAATATTTCCTTGTACTGCAAGTCCACTGTCCTCCAGTGGACCTGTCTTACTGTTGCATCATGTCAATGAACTGTCCCCGTTTCCGAACGGGATTGCAAAGGTACACCTATTTTCTTATTTAGCAAACTTTTTTTGAATTATTTTTGAGTTTCCTTGAAAAGGATCAGTGCCTTTGCAAGCTGGTCTGGGCACGATGTAGGTTTGTTTCCACACTTAACGCCTGATAGCCTGCTGATTGCGTCATCAACGGTCATTCCTTTGAGCAGAAGGCATACGCCTTTTGTATTACCGGAACATCCACCAACAAAATATGAATTCTGTATGACATTATTGGAATCCACCTCAATGTGGATCAATCTTGAGCAAACGCCTTCTGGCTGATATTCTACAATACGCCAGCCTTTGGCGTTCTTAGTGTCAAGCTTGAATGATTTTTTATCATCAGACGCTTTATACGCAGGAGCAGCGCCGAACAATTCTGAATGACCCTCTGATGCCCTGCCTGCAAATGGAAACGCCAGCAGGAGTGCTGAACCGAGCAACTTGGCTCCAAAACTTCTTCTATTCATATTCGGTTTATCTATAATTTTTACAAAATTAATTTCAGAAGCTCTAATTAGCAATTTTAATGCCAAATTATTGGATTGAAAAACGAACTATCGCTGTAGAAAAAAGAGAAGCCGGTCAAAAGGCCGGCTCTCTATGATAAAGTAATAGAAAATTCTAGTAGCCTGGGTTCTGCTGTGCTCCAAGACCAGGGTTAGCATTGATTTCGTCCTTGTCAATAGGAAGAATACATTTGTAGAATGATCTATCGAGTACACTCTCACGGTCAGTAACCTTTACGTCAGGGGTTTCATCATCCATGTAAATGGTTGAGTTGGTTCTGATAAGATCCCAGAATCTCAAGCCCTCACCAAGGAACTCCTTGTCCTTCTCATCAAGAATCATCTGGCGTGTAATGTTAGCCTCTGTGATTTCAGGAGCACTGATCTTGTACCTGTTATCAGCTATTGCATTGAGATAAACGGCTGCTGTTTTCTTGTCTCCATTCATCAAAGCAGCCTCGGCTGCTATGAAATATATCTCAGACAAGCGGATGAGCTTGACATTAACAGCAGAAGAAGATGCCTTGCCATCACCTGAGCCGGCAAGTCCGCCGAGATATTTCCAGCAGGAACCCATTCTGAGCTTAACTTCCTCACCAGGCTTTGCAGCTGCTATATTATCCTCGTCTATCTGGTCAATGCCCATGACATCCCATCTAACATCGTTGTCTGCAGCATAGTCGCCCATAAGTTCAATCCAATACTTGCTAGCCATGAAAATCTGGTTGTTCCTGCCATTACCGCCGCCAAGTACATACTGAGCGCCAATACAGCTGGTGGTTCCAAGGTCACCTTCGTTAACGCACATTGCAAGCTCGAATATTGACTCGCTACCACCTTGTTTTGCCCAGGAATCAGCCCAGTTGGTCTGATCATAGAGCTTGTATTCGTTGCTATCAATAATCATATCTGCCAATGCCAGCGCTTCTGACCAGTTCTCCATATCCATGCATACTCTTGCCTTGATAGCTCTGTTGGTATAATAATTCATATAACCAACTTCAGCGTCTGTGTCATTCACAAGATATTCAGCTGCCTTGTCCAGATCTGCAAGAACTGCCTTATATACAGTTTCCACTGACTCTCTCAATGGCTGTGCATCCGCTGTCAGAGACTTAAGAACAACTGGAACGCCGTATGATGCTTTGTTATCGTTATAGCATTTACCATAAAGACGGCAGAGATCGTAGTGAATCATGGCACGGATTGTCATTGCCTGACCATAATATGAATCATACTCTCCGGAAGCCTTGTCAGGATCCTCAGCAGGAATTGCATCAATACATTCAATGATATTGTTACACAACATTATCATATTGTATCCTGTTGACCAGAAACCGGACATTGAATAGCTGTTTGCATAATGCTTGTAGGCAAACATATAGTCATATCCACGTCCGTTTGACTGAATGGTAAGATCACCGCCTTTAGCGTCGCCGTAAAGGATGAAGTTCCTTCCATAGAAGCTGCTGGTTGTCATAGCATTGTAAAGACCGTTGAGCATTACCTTGGCATCTCTTGGGCTGGTGATACTCTGGCTTGCATCTGCCTGGTTGGTAGGCTTGACATCCAAAAAGTCCTTGCAAGAAGTGCAAGCAAGCAAACCTACTATCGATAAAATAATATATAGTTTTTTCATATCCTTATAAACTTTTTAGATTAGAATGAGAACTCTACACCAAATGTGTATGTCTTTACATTAGGAGTTTCCCAACCTCTTGTGCCGTAAACGCCAACCTCAGGGTCAACGTTGTTGTACTGAGCCCAGGTAAGAAGGTTGGTTCCTGTGAAGAATACTCTTGTATTTGTCAAGCCAATCTTGTTGATGATTGTCTTAGGGAAATTGTAAGACAAGGTCATAGTCTTGAGTCTGAGGAAGTTTCCGTTATGGATGTGACGTGTACTGTACTGCTCGAAGTCCTCAGCATCGCAACCTACGATTCTAGGAAGTGTGCCCTTGGTGTTGGCATCAGTCCACCTTTCTCTCCACATACGTGCGGAACGAGGTCTCTCCCAGAAGTAACCGTCATCGATTGTATTCTGCTCACCGGCATCATAGAAGTCACCAATCTTGTAGTTGAAGTTCAAGTTCAATGAAAGGTTCTTCCAACTTACTTCTGTATTGATACCGCCATATACATCAGGAACGAGATCACCGATAATCTTCTCGTCAGCATCACCGTAATCATAAACTACGTTTCTGCCATCCTTCTGGAAATCGCAGTTGTCATTGTTTGAATACCAGATATTGTATCCGGTTGTAGGATCCACACCTGCCCATTCGAGACCATAAACAGCAAGCATTGACTCGCCCTCTCTGTACATGAACTGGCAGAGAGCATCACCGCCTGTAGGATCATACCAGATTACATCCTGACCGGTTGACTCGCCTTCCTGCTTGTAAAGCTTGGTAACCTTTGATTTTGTAAAGGCTGCATTGATACCCAAGCTCCACTTCCAGTCTCTTGTTGCAATGATATCACCGCTGAGTTCCACCTCGATACCCTTGTTGTTAACCTCACCGAGGTTTCTGAGAACTGATGAGAAACCAGTTACTCTTGAAATAGGAACGTTCATCAACAAATCCTTGGAATCCCTGTTGAAGTACTCAACTGTACCGTTCAAACGGTTATTGAACAGACCGAACTCAAGCGCTACGTTATATGTATATGAAGTTTCCCAAGACAGGTTCTTTGAAGCAACATTGCTTATGTATCCACCAGGTGCTTCCTGATAGTTTGCACCGTATGCTGCCAAAGCACGCCATCCATAGTTGCTTGAAGGAAGTGTACCGTTAACACCATATGAACCTCTGATTCTGAGGTTGCTCAACCACTCAACGTTCTTCATGAACTTTTCATTGGTAATTCTCCAGGAAGCAGCCACGCTCCAGAAGTTACCCCAACGTGTATCCTCGGAAAGTCTTGATGAACCATCTCTACGGAAGGATCCGGAAATGTAATATCTGTTATCGTAGTTGTATTCAGCCTTTGACAGGAATGAGAGCATTGTATTGCCCCAGCTGTATGCATTGGCATCAAGGACACCGGCTGTAGCTACTGTATGAAGTGATGCTGTAGAAAGGTTCTTACCTTCTGCACGTCTGAAAGTTGTTTTGTTCTTCTCTGCCTCCCAACCAGCAAGAGCGCTTACAGTATGCTTCTCGCCGAATGTCTTGTTATAGGAAAGAGTAGAGGAAGAAACGAGTTTCTGAACCTGGGTATCCATTGATACGGCTCTTGCTACAGCCTCACCTTCAACGGAAGGAGCGTTGAAGTGCTCTGCACTGATATAGTACTCATCCTTGGTATCTGTGTTGTCGAATGAGAAGATGGTCTTTGCATCAAGACCGTCAAGAATGTGAACTGTAAGAGCCTCGTTTGCAGAAATCTTCAGAGTTCTTGAGTCATTATCCCACAAATCATTGTAATACAAGTTGTTGTATGCGTAACTTCCATACCTTGCTGTCCAAGGTTCGCCTGTCATATAATCGGTAGGCCAGTAAACTCCCCAGAGGAGGTTCCTAGACTGCATGAAGAGGTTGGAAGAGTTGTTCCAGGTATCGTTGTAACCTGATCTTCTCGTTGAAGCGAGAGAAACATTTGAAGACAACTCAACGTGCTTTCCAATCTTCTGGTTCAAATTAACACGGCCTGATATACGATCATAGTTGTTAATCTTAACCCTACCCTGATCCTTTGTATAAGAAATTGAAGTATAGTAAGATGTATTCTCAGTACCACCGCTTGCGCTCAAGTCATAGCTCTGGAACATTGATGTACGGAAATATGCCTTCTCCCAATCATAGTACTCACCGGTCTTATGATTGAACTTACCGTCTGTTCTTGCAGTGATTACAACATTGTCATAACGACCTATTCCGGAAGCTGCAATGTCATAACCATGCTTGTTGAACTTTGTGTTCAAACGCTTGATAGCATCTGCAGAAGAAGCTGCAGCATCTTTAAAATTGCCGCTTGTCCACCAGTAGTTGTAATCCCAGAATGTTTCATAGAGCATCTGCATCTGCTGCTCAGGAGTTGAAAGCTCATAGTTGTTGGTTGCCCAAGAAGGTGAGAAACCGAGGGAAGCCTTGAAAGTAATGGTTGGCTTGCCAATCTTACCTCTCTTGGTTGTAACCATGATAACGCCGTTAGCTGCACGTGAACCATAAAGAGCGGAAGCGGCTGCATCCTTCAATACTGTGATTGACTCAATGTCTGAAGGGTTGAGGGTGCTCATTACGTTGTTTGTTGAGTAAGTGTAATCACTCATCTGACCAATATCTCCTGAAATTACAGGAACACCGTCAACAACGTAGAGTGGCTCGTTTGATGCGTTCATTGAACCGATACCACGAATACGGATATTGGTAGCGGAACCTGCCTGACCTGAAGTCTGGGTCATCTGCAAACCTGCAACCTTACCATTAAGGGCATTCTCAAAAGAAGTAGCCTGAACATCCTTGATGGCATCTGCCTTAACTACAGAAGCCGCACCGGTATAAGTACCTTTCTTTGCAGTACCATAAGCTACCACGATAGTTTCATCAAGAAGGGTGGTTTCCATCTTGAGAACAGCGTTGATTACTGATCTGTTGTTTACAGGAACTACCTCGTCTGCGAAGCCGGAAAGCTGGAACACCAAGGTAGCGTTTGAAGGTGCCTTGATTTCAAATTTACCATCATCATCTGTAAAAACAATAGTCTTGGTACCCTGAACCAACACGCTTGCGTATGGTAGCGGAGACCCGTCATCACCGGACGTAACGGTACCGGTAATGGTAGTTTGCGCATAGGAAACAACAGCGAACAATGCTGCCAGCGCAAATAACACAATTTTTTTCATAGGTTGAATATTAGGTTAAAATTTGGTTGAATTTTCTGCTACAAGCACAAATTTAATAAAAAAAATTCAATGTGATAACAAACTGTAACTTCCCATGAAAGAAAAAAATAAAATTATAGGGCTGGCATAACTGCCAACCCTATAATTCATTAGATAAAAATCATCTATTAATATCCAGGATTCTGCTGGAGATTAGGATGGATTGCTATCTCAGACTCTGCAATTGGAAGAACAACAATGTGCTTGTCCCAATCAACTTTAGGATATGTAAGAGCTACACCGTCCTCAGGGTCATAACCCATATCGTGTGTGATAGTCTTGCCGTTTCTGAGCATGTCAAAGAATCTCTGACCCTCTGCAGGGAACTCCTTAAAACGTTCGAGAAGGATATCATCCAAAGTTGGGTTAGCCAACTTCTGTGCATCAGAATCTCTTCTGCTTGCTACCGCGTAGAGATAATTAGCAGCTTCTTCCTTTGTGCCAGCTCCCTTCACAGCAGCCTCAGCCGCCATGAGATAAACATCGCTCATACGGAGGACCTTTGCGTTGTTTCTTCTGAATGTGAAGCCCTTGTCAAGGTTTCCAGGGAACTTGTTCAACCAGATTTCCTGAACATAATCCTCTCCCTGTGCATTAGTAAGGATGTATTCCTTAAGCATGGTACGTCTGATATCTTTCTCACCGAGTGACTCTCTGTACTTCTTGGTTGGAACTATGCAGTGACCATCATTGTCCTCATTGTTCTTGCTGAAGTGAAGGTCATGGTAGATTGTGTAGAAACCACCATCGCCATCAATGTCGCCTTTAAGAGAAATGAGGAATTCAAGAACAGTCTCAGGCTGGTTCTCATGTCCCCAGTAATCAATGTAACCATCTCTGGAAACAAGTGAATAAACACCTGAATTGATTACCTCCTTGCAGTTAGCCAATGCTCCGATATTGTCGCCCATGTACAACTGGATCTTTGCAAGCATAGCTTTTGCTGCCCAATAATTGAAATGGCCTGAATTCTTATCCTTTGACAGTCTTCCAACAGCCTCGCCGAAATCAGCGATGGCTCTTTCGTATGTCTGAGCAACGGTTGAACGGCTCATCTCCTTGGCCTCTGATGCAGAGATAGTATTTGTAAGGATAACTGCACCGAGTGATGCACCATTGTCCTTAGCGTATGGATAGCCATAGAAACGTGCAAGGTCGAAATAGCAAAGACCTCTTACAGCATAGCACTGGCCAATATAATCGTCAATGATTGCCTGATCCTTTGATGATGATTTATCATAAAGAGGTCCAATGTTCTCAAGATACGTGTTACATCTGTTGATTACCTCATAGTAACCCATCCAGATTGAACCGAAGTAAGTGTTCTGTACCTTATCGAACTGAAGATTGTAAACGGTCTTGAATCCCTGATTGTTCTTTGCAGGATAAAGTACATCGGAACGCATATCCCCCAGAACAGCAAAGTATGTGCTGTACATGGTATAATATTTTAACGGAGTGTACAAACCATTGCAGGCTACACCTGCATCGGCAACATTTGTCATAGCTTCCGAAGCAGGTACGGCATTTGTTGGCTTGGTATCAAGAAAACTTGAATTGCAAGAACAAAGACCTCCTACCAATGCAGTGATCACGAAAATGCTGTATATAAACTTTTTCATTGTTCAAAAATATTAATTGTTATTAGAAACTAACCTCTAAACCGAGTGAATAAGTTCTCAATGGAGGCATCACGAAGTTGGTCTCACCATGGTTTGCAATTTCAGGGTCAACGTTAAGACCTGAGAAGGTAAGCAGGTTGGATCCTGATACATAGAAACGTACATTGGTCAAGTTAATCTTGTTAACAACGTTCTTTGGAAGGTTGTAAGAGATTGTAGCATTCTTGAGTCTTACATAGTCTGCATTCTTGACCATACGTGTAGAGTTGTAGTAACCTGAACCGATGTCGGCAACACGGATAGGAACTGAAGTGTTGGTGTTCTCAGGAGTCCACATGTTGGTCTGTCTTGTAGATATGTTCCTATGTGAGTAATAGTATCCGTCACTCTCCATCTGGTCAACAGCGCAGTCCCAGATATATCTTCCGAATGAATAAGACCAAGCCATTGAGAACTGGAGGTTCTTCCAACGGAAATCGGTGTTGAAACCGCCGAATACCTTAGGAATTGAAGTCTTGCCGTCTATAACCATGCTGCTTGCCTTCTGTACGTCACGTACCGGTGTCCAGTCAGCCATATCCTCCTTAAGAACTGTACCAGCAGGGATTGTTTTGCCGTTCTTGTCCATGATATCCTTAGACAGGGTTGTACCTTTCTGATAAAGTCCACCGGCTGCGAACATAGCGGTACCATCGGTAGGATCCACTCCAAGGTAGTTTCTTGTATAATACTGGTAGAAGCAGTATCCTGCTCTCCAGATATGTGAATAGCCGTCTGTCTGGTACTCACCCTCTTCTGCAAGCGAGAGGACTTTGTTCTTTACTGTTGAAAGGTTTGCACCAACTGAGAGATCCCAGTCCTTGCTCTTGAGAATGTCAACGTTCAATGATACCTCAAGACCTCTGTTCCTCATTGAACCGATGTTTGTAAGAGTTGATGTGAAACCGGTGATTGAAGGAATCTTTGCGTCAAGGAGAAGGTCTGTGGTCTTCTTCTCATAGTACTCGATACCAAATGTGTATCTGTCAAAGATAGTAGCATCAAGAGCTACGTTCCAGTTCTTGTTCTTCTCCCATGAAAGGTCTGTATTGGCAAGATTTGATGGATAGCTTGAACCGGCATCACCATAGTTGCCGAATGAATACAACGCCATATATCCATAGTGGTCAGATGGAAGTGTACCGCTGGTACCGTAAGATGCTCTGAGTTTTGCATCGTTCAACCACTCAGCGTCTTTCAGGAAAGCCTCGTTTGAGAATCTCCATGATGCAGATACTGACCAGAAGTTACCCCAACGTGTATCCTTTGCAAGTCTTGAGGAAGCATCACGTCTGAAAGTACCTGTAATGTAGTATCTTGAATCGTAATCATAACTTGCACTGCCGAGCAATGAAAGCATTGTGGTGTTACGTCTGTATGAATAACCGTCCTTGTTTGTTGCAGCAAGATAAGACTCTTTTGCACCCATGTATGAGAAGTCGGTCTGGCTTGCTCTGGTGTACTTGAACATCTCTCTTTCAGCCTCCCAACCTGCAAGAACGTTAACATGATGCTTGCCGTTGAAAGTCTTGTCGAATGTTGCTGTTGTTGAACTTACTACCTTGTTCACGTTTCTGATACGGTCTGAAGCGTAACCCTCGCCGTATGCACCGAAGTTAGGGTGTCCGTAGAACCAGCAGAATTTATCAACCTCGTTCAACCAGTCGCTGCTGACTGTTGATTTGATCTTGACGCTCTCGATAGGAGTAGCCTCAACCCAGCCTTTCAGCATAAGACGGTTCTGCTCGCAGTCATTGAGCTGAGCGTCGTATGTAACCGTAGGGTTTCTGGTCTGGAATGAAGAGTTCCAAGGCTCATTGTAAAGCTCGCCTGTATCTCTGTACTTGTATGGCCATCTTTCGTTGAGAATTACTTTCCACTGATAGAATGGGTTATCCTTTGAAGACTGACCATCCTGATGACCTGTCTGATACTGCCATGAATACTGGAAGTTACCACCAACCTTGATGTGCTTGTTAACCTGAGCGTCAAGATTTACGGTTGTTGAGAATCTCTTGAGATAGTCGATTCTAACAACACCCTGCTGATCCTTGTAAGCAACTGAAGCATAAACTCTTGCTTTGTCTGAACCACCGGAAATGTTGTACTCGTAATCCTGTGAAACACCAACGTGGAAGAGAACATCCTCCCAATCCTTGTAGATGTATTTGCTCTCGTCCCTTGCAGGATAGTACTGGTCAACCTTTGCCTGAGCATAAGCGTCAACTGAAGAATAGCTTCCCTGCCATTTAGAAGGATATCTGTTACCATAGTTGAGCCAAGCGGTTCTGTGCATCCACTCCTGCTCTGCATCGGAAGCTACAGGATAGTTGTTGTATGCGAAGTATGAGAAACCAACGCTTGCCTTGAAGTTTGAAGTCATCTGACCGTTCTTACCTTTCTTGGTTGTAATGAGGATTACACCGTTAGATGCACGTGAACCGTAGAGTGAAGCTGCAGCGGCATCCTTAAGAATTGTGATTGACTCAATGTCTGAAGGGTTGAGGAAGTTCATTGAACTGGTTGACATGTTACCTGATGACCAGTCACCTGTGGTGGCTGCGATACCGTCGATAACATACAAAGGCTGGTTGCCTGCGTTGAATGAACCGTAACCACGAATGCTGATGTCAGCTTCAGCACCAGGCTGGCCTGAATAAGAACCTACCTGAACGCCAGGAGCCTTACCTGCGAGAACCTGCTCGAAGTTAACTACAGGAGCATCCTTGAGAGCAGCCTCTTTCACAACAGAAGCAGAACCTGAATAAGATCCTTTCTTAACTGTTCCGTAAGCTACAACCATAACGTCATCAAGCAACTCTGTCTCGGTCTGGAGAGTTACGTTAATAACGCTCTTTCCATTAACTGCAATGCTCTGTGTGGTGAATCCCATCTGTGAGAAAACCAGAACAGCATCAGCAGGAGCCTTGATTTCATACTTACCGTCATCGTCGGTGAATACCAATGTCTTGGTACCCTCAACCATAACATTTGCGTACGAAACTGGGCTTCCATCATCACCGGAAACTACCTTACCGGTAATGGTTGTTTGCGCATAAGAAATCACAGTTGTGAGAACTGCGAGCGCAACAAGCACGAATTTTTTCATAGAAATAATTTAAGTTAATAATTAGGTTTGGTTATAAATTTCAATCTATACGCCTGCCTTGGCTACTACACACTAAGGTAAGCATACAAAGTTAATTAATTTTTATAAAAAACAAGTATTTTCCGGAATTTGAAAGAATTTTATTCCAGGATGCCAGCACTATCTGCAACGCATTCCTCCAACTGAACAGGTTGCATTGTTGGAAGCAGTGGCTTTATAGCCTCATACCGTTCAGGGAAATATCTTTTGGTATAATAGAATCCAGGTTTTGATATATAACAAGTGTGTTGTCTGGCGGATTCGCGTATCACCCTGCTGCATACATCCTCGCGGGTTTTCGGCCTTATTTCATCCCTCCAGGAGAAGCCTCGCAGTGTCTGCTCCTCTTCTGAAAGATTATAAACAGGCAGAGCATTGTTGGTTATTTTCTCAATATACTTGATTCTCTGCACCTTTCTATCCTTGAGTTTTGCGCTTATCATCCTGGCCTCCTTCTGGTTCATTATGGTGATAAGCGAATCCTCCCTCAGATATGCATTGAGAGAAGCTCCGCCCAGAGCGTCGAAACGCACTATATCGTTATCCTTGAAGAACCCTACCATTTCAGTACCCTTGATCTGATTGAAATGCGTGCTGTCCTCCATGGATGCTATGAAAGCATTTGAAATCATATTGGCCTTGAACAGCTTCCCCTTGTCAAAGACAATCTGCATGCTGTCGGAAGTGAGCTGATGCTTGGCATCACTCCACAGAACAGGGTCCGTGAACAGCCTTGCTATGGAATCAACCCCGGTATAAGCCAGCGAATCGCATTTCCCCTGCACATTGGACTTGAACATCTTCACATTATACCAGGCATCCACAAACAATATCTTAGTAGTATCCACCGGCGATGGTACAGCTGTAGAATCCGCAGCTCCTGCTGAAGTACTGTCCGCAGACGGAAGCTCCTCTCCTCCCAGAGACATTTCCTTGAACACTGAGCCTGTACCGCCTGCAGCACTTGTATCTCTCACAACAGGCTTTGGCCCGGGACCTTCTTTCAAGCGCTTCAAGGCGGCCCTGTAGGCCTCATGTTTCCTGGTGGCTTTCATTTCCTCCTCGGCAATCGGGTCCTTCATTGCAAGCTCCCTCCTTTCCAATGCCTGTGCAACAAGGGCGCTGTCAAGTTCGCGCATCTCAAAGGCATACACGTGCATGGTGTCGGAAGCCACATACGCAGTATCCAGTGTCTGGCCTTCCTTCATGAAGGAAAGCAGAGACGGCTTCCTTGAAAGCACAACGTCAAACGGCTGCTTCTTGTAAAAAGCATCGTCGGCAAAGACTATCGTTGACTGTGTGGTGTCTGTGATCTGTATGTTGTCCTGCAGGTGCGCCTCATCCCTTTTTGTCCAGTAGACAATATTGTCGGCCCAGAGCTCTCTCTCGGGAGTCAATACATAACCATCGCGTGTAAGATGAAGAATACTGCTGTCCCTCTCTATGAAGCCTTCATTGGCGCATACTATGTTGTCTGCGTTCCAGGCTGTTGTACTGTTTCCGAGAAGAACGCGTCTGGTTCTGGTATCATATTGTATTTCCGTGGACCTGACTATCGTGGAGTCTGTGAATGCGGCCACATTGCTTGTGAATGAGAACAGGTTCTTTGCGGAATCGTACCTGCCGTCCATGCTCTCGATGATGGCCCCGTCCTTGTTGGTCATTGCGCCTCCGGAATAGAAAACGCCAGTGCTGTCCTTGGTGTTATAATCCAGAAAACTTGTGTTGAGCACATTGCCTTCCTTGTCAAAAAGCGAGACAAGGCTGCCTCTGACTTCAACGAGATTGAAATCAACGCGGTACTTCATTCTTTCGCCCACCAGACAGGTCTTGTCCTGCATGACCTGGACGTGTCCTACAGCGTCTATTTCATTGAGATTGACGTTCCAGCATGCGGAATCGCAATCGAGGTAGGTATTGTTGTGGAAAAATCTTGCAGGCCCTATTATCTTCCTGTAGCTCATTCCGTCAATTTCCTCCAACTGTGCGGAAGAAGCGTATATGAGCGTGACGAGCGAGTCCCTGTCCTTGTTTTCCTGAGCGGAAAGCACGAACGGGACCGATGCCAGGAACAATAAAAGGAACAGCTTTATTTTATCCATCCTTTTGAACTGAATTGGCAATTCTTGAAAAGGTCATCAACGTAGATGTAATTCTCAACCTGCTTCTCCGCTATGAACTTATCAATGGCCTTCTGCGCCAGATCTCCGTTGGCAACATTCTGAACCACCATGAAATCATCCTTTATGTTAGCAACATGCGATGGCAGAATCTTCTCAAGACGTATGATCTTGTATATCACATTACCTCTTCCTTCATTGTCCAATGACTCGAACGGCTCAGATATCTCGCCTTCCTTCAGATTCTTCACTGCATTGTAGTCCGCAGGCTTGAGCTGGTCCTTTTCAAAATAGCTTGCGCCTGTGTTCTCATCAATCATGATTCCATGGTTCATTGCAGACTTGCCTTCGAAAGAATGTTTGAACGCAGCCCTGTCAAAAGTGATGCTGTCGGCAAGGATGAGTGTTTTCAGACTGTCCAATGTCTTGAATGCCTTGTTCCTGTCAACCGATGTGTATTCAGGTTTGATAAGGATGTGCCTTGCATTGAACATATCACCGTTGCGCTCTATCATCTGAATGATATGGAATCCGTCCGGTGTTTCAACAACCTGTGAAATCTGTCCGGGTTTGAGTGCCATTGCGGCATCCGAGAATGCCGGCCAGTACAATGACTTCGGAGCCATTCTCAACTCGCCTCCTCTTGAAGCGCTGCCCGGGTCCTGAGAGTAAATGGTTGCCAGTGTGGAGAAACGCTCACCGTTGAGAATTCTGTTCCTGAACTCAAGCAATCTCTCCTTGGCCACGAGACCGGCCGCCTCCTTGGAAGGATAAAGGACAATCTGGCTGAGCTGGTACATTGTTGATATGATTGGAAGCGAATCCTTGTTCACTTTTCTGTAGAAACGCTCCACCTGGCTTGGTGTAAGGGAACCTGCGTCTGACACAACCTTCTGCTGCATCTGCTGGGTGAGTGAAGTTTCCCGCAAGGTCTCCCTCCACTCGGCCCTGAGCTTATGAACGGGTTTGTTGAAGTACTGAGCAAGTTCCTTCTCGCCTCCAAGAGCTGTAAGGGCATTATTCATTCTGTCCTGCAGTTCCATTTCAACATTGTCCTCATTCACCTTGAGTGAATCAAGCTTTGCCTGTATCAGGAACAGTTTCTGTTTCAACAGATTCTCCAGAATCTCACATCTCACGTTCTGTGTTGAAATAACGCCCTGAGCCAGCATCATCTGCACTTCGGCCTCCAGTTGTGACAGGAGAATAGCCTCATTGCCAACAACGGCTATTGTTTTATCAATCAAACCGTTCTGGTAGGTCTGTGCATTCAGTGCCGCGCTTGCAAGCAGCAGAAGTGAAACAAAAAAGCTCTTTACAAGTTTCATTTTCCAATCAATAAAGAATCATTTTTCAATAATCGGCAGGCTTACCTGCTGTAGTTAGGAGCCTCTCTTGTAATTGTAACATCGTGAGGATGGTTCTCGATTACGCCGGCTGAGGTGATTCTCACGAATCTTGCAGTCTGCAATACCGGGATGGTAGGTGCGCCGCAATATCCCATGCCCGCTCTCAAACCGCCGACCAGCTGATATACAACCTCCGACAAGGTACCCTTGTAAGGAACCTGTGCTACAATGCCCTCGGGAACGAGTTTCTTCACATCCTCTTCCATATCCTGGAAATATCTGTCCTTCGAACCCTTCTGCATGGCTTCCAGAGAACCCATACCACGATATGACTTGAATTTCCTTCCATTGAGAATGATTGTTTCACCAGGTGACTCCTCAACTCCTGCAAACAAAGATCCTGCCATAATTGTACTGGCACCTGCAGCAAGCGCCTTGACAACATCTCCTGAATAGCGGATACCACCGTCTGCAATGACTGGAATACCCTTTCCCTTGAGTGCATCGGAAACAAGCATTATGGCTGTGAGCTGTGGAACGCCAACGCCTGCAACAACTCTTGTGGTGCATATCGAACCAGGTCCTATACCCACCTTGACTGCATCAACTCCGCACTCCGCAAGAGCCAGAGCAGCCTCGCCGGTTGCAATGTTACCTGCAATCACGTCAAGATGCGGGAAGGTCTCCTTGATTGACTTGATAATCTTGAGCACATATACTGAATGTCCGTGCGCTGTATCAACCACAACGGCATCAACATCCTCCGAAACGAGTTTCTCTACTTTTGCAATTGAATCGGCACCGACTCCTACAGCAGCGGCTGTCATAAGCCTGCCCTTGGAGTCCTTGCTGGCCTTTGGATTATCCTTGACCTTTGTAATGTCCTTGTATGTGATAAGGCCTTCGAGGTGACCGTACTGGTCAACGACAGGCAGCTTCTCAATCCTGTACTGCTGAAGCAATGCGGTTGCGTGAGCAAGATCAACGCCGCTCTTCACAGTTACCAGATTCTCCTTTGTCATGATCTGTGCAACAGGTGTCTTGACATCGGTCACGAATCTGAGGTCCCTGTTTGTAACGATTCCAACGAGATAATTGGCATCATCAACTACAGGAATACCTCCTATATGATTCTCGCTCATCAGTTTGAGAGCATCAGCCACGCAGGCGTCACCTTTGATTGTGACAGGATTGTAAATCATTCCATTCTCCGCTCTCTTGACTTTTCTTACATTGGCCATCTGCTGCTCAATAGGCATATTCTTATGAATGACGCCAATACCGCCGGCTCTGGCCATTGCAATAGCCATCTCCGATTCGGTTACAGTGTCCATAGCTGCCGAAACAACAGGCGATTGGAGAACTATGTTCCTTGAAAAACGTGTGCTCACGTCAACGTCTCTTGGAAGGACTTCGCTCCTTGCGGGAACGAGCAGTACATCATCGAATGTCAGTCCTTCAAATGCTATTCTCTCTGATAATTGCTGCATATATGAAAGTTTATAATCTACAAATGTAAAAAAAAATCTTATATAAATTCTAATGCTTGATGTATAGTTTGCCTTGAAAAGTATCCCTCTCCTCCAATCTGGCGTCGAGCAGATGCAGAAGTTCTGTATTCCTTATCAGCCCCCAGGGAGTGCTGCGCACAAAACGCGGCGGCACTTCGCCGGCAAATCTTTCAATGTAGAAATCAGGCCTCAGCCTCTCCAGTATGTCAATGAAGAAATCGATGTACTCCTCCAGGCCGAAGTGCACAAAATCAGAAGGGGTCTCATCGTGTTCCCTCTCCATTGCAGTGCCTTTGACAAATTGAAGCTGATGGAACTTCAGGCTGTCTATCGCCAGTGTATTAATGAGGTCAACTCCTTTGAGCATCATCTCCCTGCTTTCACCGGGAAGGCCTAGAATGAAGTGGGCTCCGCACTGGATGCCTCTCCTGTGAGTCTGCTCCACCGCGCGCACTGCCTGCTCGAAGGTATGATGCCTGTTGATGCGCTCCAGAGTGGAGTCATAGCAGCTTTCTATGCCGTACTCGATTATCACAATCCTGTCTTTGGCAAGAGAGGCGAGATAATCCAGTTTCTCCTCATCCACGCAGTCCGGGCGCGTACCTATCACAATACCGCGCACCTGTGGGTGATTCAAGGCCTGCTCATAAAGATTCTTCAGCACATCAAGGCTGGCGTATGTGTTCGAATACGGCTGGAAATAAGCCAGGAAATCGTTGCAGTTCCTGTAACGCCCCCTATGGAACTCAATGCCTTCCTCTATCTGCTGTGCAATTGATTTGTCAGGAGTGCTGTATGATGGATGGAAAGCGTCATTGTTACAATACGTGCAGCCGCCCAGGCCCTTGCTGCCATCCCTGTTAGGACAAGTAAAGCCGGCATCAATCACAATCTTTTGAAGCCGGCATCCGTATTTCTGCTTGAAGT
This sequence comes from Candidatus Egerieousia equi, assembly GCA_018065035.1. Taxonomy (GTDB): domain Bacteria; phylum Bacteroidota; class Bacteroidia; order Bacteroidales; family UBA932; genus Egerieousia; species Egerieousia equi. The sequence continues at coordinate 16,632 of JAGHUC010000147.1, forward strand.
AACCAACAAATGTATTGTATCTTCCCATCATCAGACTTTCTTGCTGTCCACAATGTCAAATACCTTTACCTTGAAGACCGCCTTCTTCACCTTGCCCGAGCCAAGGAGCGGAGCGTGGGCATCCGATGGGAAAATAACCACAAAGTTTCCCGCCCCTACACTCACATAATTGTCAGGAACGTCATTGGCGAGAAAGGCTATGTCCTTTTCATCATCGTACCTGGCATCGTCCTCAATGCACTTCGAACGATCCTTTATGCCATAGGTTTCAATTCCTTCGAGTACTACGTGAATGTCTATGTATGAATCGTGAACCTCCATAGGGGCATCGTCGCCGCGGAGTTCCTCGCTTGATATGCTCACATAAACATCCTTGCCTGAAATCTCGTAACGGCCATCCTCCATGGCAGCCATATTGTTGGTGCGGATGAATTTGTACACCTTGTCAAAGTTCTTGTGGAAACTCTGATATCTCTCAAAACTTTTTACTGAATCAAGTATCATATTCTTAAAATTAATGACCACCCGCAACGTGGATGGTCATTTTTGACTTTTCCTATTAAGAAGAAATTATTTTCTAAGACCAAGGGCCTTTACAATATTTCTGTATCTCTCAATGTCAGTTTCCTTGAGGTAGTCAAGGAGTCTGCGTCTCTTACCAACGAGTCTGAGAAGAGCTCTCTGTGTGTTGTAGTCCTTCCTGTTGCCTCTTACGTGGTTTGACAAATGATCGATACGGTAGGAAAATAAAGCAATCTGGCTTTCTGCTGAACCAGTGTCTGTATTAGACTTTCCGTATTTCACGAAAATCTCTTGCTTTTTGTCAGGTGATAAATACTCTGCCATAACGCTAAGAATTTGTTTTAATTATTAATAGTTCCCTTTTGACAAGGGACTGCAAAGATATACCTTTTTGACCAATTTCCAAAAGCTTGCGCAAAATTATTGCCTGATTTTCAGAAAACTGAAGTTGTGCTCCAGTTTATGAAGGTCACGCCTGCATTTGTACGCATCCATACCCAGGGCCTTTGTCAGCAGATCATAGAAATCCCTGCTATGATCCATATGAACCAGATGGCACAGCTCATGCACTATCACATAATCGCACAGATACTTGGGAAGCCTGACAAGATGCATGTTAAGGTTTATATTGCGCATGTAGGAGCAGCTTCCCAGATTGGAGCTGTTATCCTTTATTGCAAGCCCGTTGTAGGAAAAAGGATTTTTCACCACCTCTCCTTTTTTTTCTACAACGATGGTTCTGTTCATCCTTTCCACATGCCAGTCAAGCCTTTCCTTCAGGATTTTCCTTGCGGTCTTCCTGATGATTTTCAAGTCCTCCTGAGTAAGCTCGGAATATGGCACAGCATAGCTGAATATATTTCTTGAAGAACTGAATTCCCCGGTTTCAGCTATTGAAACGCCTCCATAGGTTTCCATTTCTGCAGTTGCCTTCAGAGTTTTTTCCCTTTCAAGCCGCCTTCTTTCCTTCCTGTCCTGATCGAGTTTGTACTTCCAGGCATATTTGACGTATGCATCCCATATCCGCTGAGCATTTTCGTCAAGGAAACGTTTCACCACATACAGAGGACAGAGAAATGGAAAAGTCACATTGACACCTTCCGGTATCAATGTGACCGTTATTTTCCTGGCATTTATTCTTCTTTTAAGAAATACCCGGCCTATCACCTCGTGCTGATAGAGCTGTGTCATTCTTTCAGAAGGAATTATTTTGTCAATTTGCTGAGGGAGTCAAACATTTCATCAGTTGCACTGAGAAGTTTGCCATTAATCTGAGCAAAATGTGCCTTTACCTGTTTCCTGTACTCCTTTCTGAGATTGGCGTCCTTCAATGCCCTGCCCGGTGCGCTTGGATAATTGTTGATCTGCTCGAACAGATTCTCTCCAAGGGCCATGGCCTGGTCAATGATTTTTGCAGCCTCCTCCTGATTCTTGTCAGGATGGATGCACATGAACATATAACAATCGGAGATTACCTCATTCATAAAGAAGATAACGTCCTTCTTTGCACTTCTTAAATTTGCCATATCAATTTGAAATTTTAATAGAATTGTTCAATTGTATTATTCGCCCCAGATGGCAGGATTCTTTGTATAAAGTTCATTAACGGACCAGATGTTCTTTCCGCAATCAACATTTCCAATGATTCTGCAAGCCCTCTGAAGTCTCTTTGAGCCTGTATAATAGTTTTCATCTTCAGGGATAAGAGAACTTATGTGAACCTTTCCCGCCTCATGAATGAAGATACCATCACCTATATACATGCCAACGTGGGAGATCCTGTCCCTGTTCCTTCCAAAGAAAATGAGGTCACCCATCTGGAGGTTTGCAAGAGCCTCCCTTGTATATACGCTGTCAACGGAGTATTTCGATACGTCAATATCATCACCTGTCTTGCACTGCTGCGAAGCATCCCTTCTGAGAACTATTCCGTTAAGATAGTAGACATTCTTTGTGAAGCCGCTGCAGTCCATAGCCTTGACTGATGTTGCGGCCCACATGTAAGGAACGCCTATCATTGTCTTTGCTGTAGCAATTATGTTCTCAGGGGTAGGTTTACGGCTTGCAACCCAATCAGGGAAAGTAACAAGCACGGAAGCAGGGAGATACCCTTCACGACCGTCAGCAATACCAACTTTCCACCAATTTCCCTGTCTTCCAAGATCAAGCATCACATCACCCCAGACTGCATCGCAAACCTGCTGTGAGGAAGCGTCAGGAGCCTCCTTGATATCCGCATACTTCACTGTGAGAACGACCTTGTCAGCTGCTGTATATTTCGCAAACTCCTCTGCAGTCATTCTCGCAATTGTTGAAGAAGAAACCCAGGCATGATATCCTTCAGGAGTGACAGCCAGTGTCCAGCCGTCCTCGTTCATGAGGACTTTCAAAGGAGCTCCCATAAGGCACTGGGTTGCCGCTTCAGCGGCATAATCACCCTCATTTCTGAAATTGATGACGGATTGAGCGGCAACGGCATAAACCTTGCCTTCAAGTTCCTCTGCATCAGGAATAATCTCAATATCAATGTCTGCGTCAATATTATTTGCCTTGAGAGCCTGCAAAAGTGAATCCTTTGCTGCAGGAACTGTGGTGTAGCCATTGATATTCAATTCACCGTCATCATCCTTTTCAATACTTACATTGAATGTTTCATCCCTGCTGTCTGGAGCATAGGCTTTCTTTACATCCTTGGCAATCTGGTTAAACTTCTCGATTGTCTTTTCAGAACCATTTGAACAACAAGCGCCGGTGAGCAATGAAACCAACGCAACTAATATGATACTCTTTCTCATAGATTTTGAATTGATTTACAAAATTATGAATATTTTCAAATTTAACAAAGTTAATGCGCCTCCTTTCAGACGCATCGATATGGCACAAAAAAAAAGGAGCGCTGATTTCTCAACGCTCCCGGAAGTTGGCGACTACCTACTCTTCCACATCGGATGCAGTACCATCGGCACGGGCGGGCTTAACTTCT
>JAGHUC010000134.1 GCA_018065035.1 Candidatus Egerieousia equi
GCCCGTACAGCATTCGCCGCTGAAATAGGACTCAGCGGAGAGATACGCCCTGTAAGTCAGGTTGAGAAACGAATAATGGAGGCCGAAAAACTCGGCTTCGAGCAGATTTTCGTCTCAAGCTTCAACAAACTGTCCCTGGGAAACCAGAAGAAAACGGGTAATTACTTCCAGAACATAAAGATCCGCCAGATTTCAACAATCGCCGAGCTTGTCCGCGCCATCTTCCAGGAATAAGGATTTGAAACACCTTTGTCGCAGCTTCCGTATTAGAAAAGAGACTTTAGTATATTCTCATTTATCTTGAGCATTCTTTGAAGTTGCTTATCTCCAGCATTATATTCAAAATGAAGCTGTTTAGCCAGTTCTATTTTCTGGCCAGCTGTAAGCGTGTTCAAATCCTTTGACTTGAACTGCTCTTTTGCAATTTTGGTTGCAGCAATATATAAATCATTATCATTATAATAAATAGATTCTCCCAGCAACTTGGCTATCTTTGAATACGTTTCAACGTTGCGCGAAATCATATAGAAGTATTGTTTTGCATCTCTGAATACAAGTTCAGCCATTGAAACCTTGCAGAATTCCAATGGCGGTACATATCCATCAATAAAAAGGGTGTCACTGAAGGAATCAGCATTTTTTGTATGCATCAGGTTTCTGATTTTTCTCGTTCCTATTGCCATGCCGCCCAATTTGAAATATTTGGAAACAATTGGCTGAAAGAAACAGATGCTTGTCCCCCATGGATATGAAAACGGCGTAACATTACTATTGACTACAAAACCATTTCTGTTAACATAGACTATGGAGTTCCTGAAATATGCAATATCCTCTATCTGGAACAATTTTAACTTGAACTGCTTTAAATCCAAGCGTCCAGGAAAACAATATTCAAGACGGTCCACGAAATAGTTGAAAAAACTCATTATCTGCTGTTCGTCTCCTCCAATCACTAAATGAATATGATTGCTCATCAATTGAAATGCATATATCTGTATTTCTCTGTTCATCAGTGCAGATATACCCAGAATCGACATACCAGTCTTGAAATCTTCTTCAGTAATGAATATCAGAGGGTGATTTTCGGAAGTACAAGCATTGTAAACCTGCCCTAAACTGTTAAATGTATCTGTACATACCTGTTCTCTGTAATAAAATTCTTCTTTTTCCATAGCATAATGATTATGAGCCGGCTGTTAGCGGCCAAGTTTGAAATAGGTTCACTTATTTGCTCGCCGTTTTGAAAGCTCCTTGAAAAATGAAATTCTGAGACAGTTCATTAAAGACTTGTCAAAACGGAATTTTTGAAAATGCATTTACTTCAAAGGGTGTCAGATACCCGGCCGGACGGCTTGCTTGCTATGCTTGAGTCAAGTAGAGGCATTTGTTGTAAAGGTAACAAGCATTATCCAAAATTGCAAATGTCCACAAAAGAGACACTTTTGTGGATTTTTGACCGATTTTTCCTCAAATTTCCACATTTTCAGTGATTTTGTGGACAAAACAGACAAAGCCGCCACAAAATCCTTATAATTGTGGCCGCTCTTGAGCAGTCAGCGTGCTGAACAGAAAGGCTGTCAATCACACTGGAGAATGTTCAATTCCCTAGAAGTCAAACGAAAGCGTGACTCCCCAGCGGGCCGGCTTGCCTTTGGCAAAGAACGGATTGTTCATTGAAACAAAGTAGTATGAATTGTATGGCGTGTCGGTGATGTTCTTTCCCCAAAGTTCAAGATTGAATCCGCAGCCATCAAGCCTTTTTTCAAATATTATGCTTGCATTGAGCAGGGAATAGAATTTCTGCGAAACTTCATTCTCCTCATCCCAGTATATCTTTCCTGTTCCGTTCCATGCAAGATTGAAACTCAGGTTGTCAAACAGAGCGCAAACATTGCGCAAGGTATAGTTCGCATCTGCCGAAACCATGTTCTGCGGAACATTCGGCACGAAATTTCCCTCGAAATCCTTCTGACCGTTGTTGTATTCGGTGAACTTGGCATTGGTGTATGCGTATGAAGCCGACAGCCTCAAATCATTCACAGGATAATACCAGGCATCGAGTTCCAGACCATAACTGCGTGACTTTCCTGCATTGGTCATCATTCTTCCCGTTGTTGTTCCATCTGGGAACACGGTTATCTGCTGGTCTGTGCAGCTTATGTAGTACAACGCTGCATTCCCACCGAAAGCACCTGAGAAACTGTTATAGTGAAGGCCCAGTTCATAGTTCCAGCTGTATTCAGGCTTGTAAGTGATAATGTCCTCAACATCGTACGCGGCTTCAGAATCTCCTGCCGGCTTTCCGGCACCGCCTCCCATGCCGCCCATTCCTGCGCCCATGAGATTCTTCATCATCTCGTTCTGAAGAATGTCGGAGAACATCTGGTTGTTGTAACCGCCAGCCTTGAAACCTCTTGCAATTGACGCATACACATTGCTGCCGGCACCGAAACTGTAAATCAGGCTCAATTTTGGAATAGGTGTGAAATAATTGTCCTTGAGCTTGTCCTTCAAATCGGTGTCAACGTATGTGAAAGCCTTTTGGAAAGGAGTCATCATGTAGCCTATGGTGTTATGGCAGGCATAATCGAACGATGTATGTTCATAGTCAAGCCTGAGTCCTGCAACAATCTTCAAATTGTCAACAATCTCAGCCTCCGTCTGGGCAAAGAGCGCAACCGATGTCACAGGTGTCTTGAACGCGCTCACCAGCGGAAGATTCTCCATATCCTCGAACACGAGGTTTGCCATTGGCATCACCTTATGTATCTGAGCATTGATATTGTCAAGTATAAGCCCCGTGATACCGTCCTTCCTGAAAGTCACGGGAGCGTTCATGTGATTGTACTTGTAAAAAGCGCTCAGACCCGCAATCCAGCTGAATGAGTTATTTTCTTCATCAACGCTCTTGAAGAGAAACTCCTGATTGATAACGTTCTCCCTCTGCGCCTGTTCCATTATGAACATGCTCTTTGGTGTGAAGTCCTGGTCAAGTGTCATGCAGTCACGCAGATACTGCCAGCTTGTGGCGCTTGAGAAAGTGAAGGAACCGAAATTCCAGCTGAGCTTGAGCATATCGCTGACCAGAGTCCTTCTGTATGAACAGATATCGTTGTAGTTCGCCTGCGCAGTGGTCTCCGTTGCAGGATCATACAGACCGTAGGCATATCCGCCCTGCACATCCCTTGTGAATGAAACTATGTTTTCCAAGGTGAAACGCCGGCCCGGAGTATAGATGAACTTTCCCCTGAAGGCACCGCTCCTGCCATCATCGCATCTGTTGCCGTTGAAGGCATTCCTGAAGAACCCATCGGTGGCTCCGTAACGGCCTCCCAGCGAGAAAGCAACTTTCTCCGACACTTTCTGATATGTGGAGGCACTTATATCATAGCTGTTGGCGCTTCCGTATCCCAGTTTTATTCTTGTACCCTGATAGTTCACCGGCGACAGTGTATTAATGTTCAGCACGCCGCCTATGGTGTTCCTGCCGAAAAGAGTGCTTTGAGGTCCGCGCAGAAGATCTATCCTGGCTATGTCCCAGAGATCAGTGTCGAATCCGTTCTTGTTGAGGACGGGCATTCCGTCGATATTCAGGCCTATTGCCGGATTCTCCATACGGCTGCCTATTCCTCTTATGTATATACTGGAGGTCATCTTTGAACCGTACTCAGGCATGAAAAGATTGCCGGCCGATGCCGCAAAGTCCGCGATGCTCCTGATATGTGAATTCTCAATCTGCAGGGAAGTCCTGGAGAATGATGAAACAGGCTCAAGTCTCAACTGAGATTTCACCTTTCCTGCAACAACAACAATGTTCTGAAGGCTGTCCTCCTCTTGAAGATTGCAAGTAGAACCTTCGGCAGATGAAGCAGCAGAAAAAGAAAATAAAATAAAAACTATCGCGGTGAAAAGATACTTCATGATCGTGAATTTCAACGATGCAAAGGTATTCATAAAGTACGGGAGGACCACCTATAAGATATTATAGTTTGCCATCGTTGTAAAAGAAAAACAAGCCCTCCGTTCACTTGCGGAAGGCTTGCTTTCAATGAATATCTGAATCTGTACTCTATCAGACTTTGATTTCAACCTCAACACCTGATGGCAACTCGAGCTTCATGAGAGAATCAACTGTCTTTGGAGTTGAGCTGTAGATATCAAGGAGTCTGCGGTAAGAATTCAACTCAAACTGCTCTCTTGACTTCTTGTTAACGAAGGTTGAGCGGTTTACGGTAAAGATCTTCTTGTCTGTAGGGAGTGGAATAGGTCCGCTGACTACAGCGCCGGTAGCCTTTACAGTCTTTACAATCTTGTCTGCTGATTTGTCAACAAGAGCATGATCGTAAGATTTCAATTTTATTCTTATTTTTTGGCTCATCTTATTGTTTTTTGACCAATTAACTAATCTTTTTTATTCGTCATCCGATGCAAGTGACCTGTTGCCTGAGTTCTCGATAACATCCTTTGCAAGTGATGCAGGGAGCTCGGCGTAATGTGAGAAGGTCATTGTGCTGGTTGCTCTACCTGATGACAGGGTTCTGAGTACGGTAACATATCCGAACTGCTCTGAAAGCGGAACCAGTGCCTTGACTATTCTTGCATTACCGTTGGAGTCCATGTTTGTGATCTGGCCTCTACGTTTGTTCAAGTCGCCGATGACATCGCCCATATAGTCCTCAGGTGTTACAACCTCAAGGGCCATGATAGGCTCCATAATGACAGGTGTTGCTTTTGGAAGTGCCTTGCGGAATGCCTGACGGGCTGCAATCTCGAATGAAAGAGCATCTGAATCAACAGGATGGAATGAACCGTCCTTGAGAATGACCTTCATTGAAGTAACCTCGTAGCCTGCGAGAACACCGTTTACCATAGCTGCCTTGAAACCTTTCTCAACGGCTGGAATGAACTCCTTAGGAATGTTACCACCCTTGACTTCATCCACGAACTGAAGACCGGTGACACCCTCATCGGCAGGACCGATTTCAACGAGGATATCAGCGAACTTACCTTTACCGCCGGACTGCTTCTTGAATACCTCCTTGTGCTGAACTGTGGACTTGATAGCCTCCTTGTAGTTCACCTGAGGTGCGCCCTGGTTGATTTCAACACCGAACTCCCTGCGCAGACGGTCAACAATGATATCGAGGTGAAGCTCACCCATACCGCTGATTACTGTCTGGCCTGTTTCTGTGTCAGACTTGACTGTGAAAGTAGGGTCCTCCTCTGAAAGCTTGCCAAGCGCAATACCGAGCTTGTCAAGGTCCTTCTGAGTCTTAGGCTCTACTGCAAGACCGATTACAGGATCAGGGAATGTCATTGATTCAAGAATTATAGGATTGTTCTCATCACAAACGGTATCACCTGTACGGAGCTCCTTGAAACCAACGGCGGCGCAGATGTCACCTGCCTCAACGAACTCTATAGGGTTCTGTTTGTTGGAGTGCATCTGGAACAGACGTGAAACTCTCTCCTTCTTGCCGGAACGTGTATTGAGCACGTATGAACCTGCATCAAGCTTGCCTGAATAAGCACGCATGAATGCGAGTCTTCCAACGAAAGGATCGGTTGCAATCTTGAATACCAGTGCGCAGAAAGGCTCCTTTGAGTCTGAATGTCTGATGACTGACTCCTCTGTACGAGGATTTGTTCCCTCAACCATGTTCTTGTCGAGTGGTGAAGGAAGATATCTCATCACAGCATCCAGAAGGAACTGAACACCCTTGTTCTTGAATGAAGAACCGCAGCAGACAGGAACAACCGACATGCTTATGGTACCCTGTCTGAGTGCGTCTATTATCTCTTCCTTGGTGATTCTTGAAGGATCATCAAAGAATTTTTCCATTATCGCATCATTGAACTCGGCAACTGACTCAAGAAGTTTTGCCCTCCACTCCTCAGCTTCCGCCATCAACTCTGCTGGAACATCTTTAATCTGATAATTTACAAGTTCCTTGCTCTCCTGGTCATAGACGTAGGCCTTCATGTCAATGAGGTCAACTATTCCCTGGAATTTGTCCTCGGCACCGATAGGAATGCAGATAGGAACTGCATTGGCTCCGAGTTTTTCATGAAGCTCGCGCACTACGGCAAAGAAGTCCGCACCCACACGGTCCATCTTGTTAACGTATGCAATTTTAGGAACTCTGTATTTGTCCGCCTGTCTCCAAACTGTTTCAGACTGTGGTTGAACACGTCCTACAGCGCAGAATGTAGCGATAGTACCATCAAGAACGCGCAGAGACCTCTCAACCTCAACTGTGAAGTCAACGTGACCAGGAGTGTCGATCAGATTTATCTGATAAACCTGATTGTTGTAGTGCCAGAATGCAGTGGTTGCAGCGGAAGTGATGGTGATACCTCTCTCCTGCTCCTGAACCATCCAGTCCATTGTGGCAGCTCCCTCGTGAACCTCACCAATCTTGTGAGTCTTGCCTGTGTAATACAGGATACGCTCGGAAGTTGTGGTCTTGCCGGCATCAATGTGGGCCATGATGCCAATGTTTCTTGTAAATTTTAAATCTCTAGCCATTTAATATTAACAGGTACTAAAAACGGAAGTGTGCAAACGCCTTGTTGGCCTCTGCCATCTTGTGCATATCCTCCTTTCTCTTGAAGGCAGCACCCTCATTATTGTATGCAGCCAGTATCTCTGCAGCTAATTTTTCAGCCATTGAGCGGCCGGATCTCTTTCTTGAATAAAGAACCATGTTCTTCATAGCCAAAGAAACTTTTCTGTCCGGACGAATCTCGGTTGGAACCTGGAAGTTTGCTCCACCAACCCTGCGGCTCTTTACCTCAATCTGCGGTGTGATGTTCTCCAAAGCTTTCTTCCAAATCTCCAGTGGAGCCTTGTCAGAATCTTTCATCTTCTCGCCGACCATGTCAATTGAGTCGTAAAAAATAGCATAAGCGATACTCTTCTTCCCCTGCAACATAAGATTGTTCACAAAACGTGTCACTGACACATCATGATACTTAGGATCAGGAAGTAGAATCCTCTTTTTAGGCTTCGTTTTTCTCATTTCTTTTTTACTTTAAATGATTAATGACTTACTTCTTAGCTTTTGCTCCGGCCTTTGAGGCTTTAGGCCTCTTTGCTCCGTAAAGTGAACGTGACTGTAAACGTCCATCTACGCCAGCAGTATCCAAAGCGCCTCTAAGAATGTGATAACGTACTCCTGGAAGGTCCTTTACACGACCGCCTCTTACAAGCACAATTGAGTGCTCCTGCAAGTTGTGTCCTTCGCCAGGGATGTAGGCATTCACCTCTTTCTGATTAGTCAACCTAACACGTGCAACCTTACGCATTGCTGAGTTAGGCTTCTTAGGAGTTGTGGTGTAAACACGCACACAAACTCCACGTCTCTGAGGACATGCATCCAACGCAGGTGACTTTGATTTATCCTCAATAGCCACTCTACCGTTGCGAACTAACTGTTGAATTGTAGGCATAATTAATTGTTAATCTTTTAATTATATTAGTTTACCCCCTTTTATGGGGGATGCAAAGATACGCATTATTTACCCAATTGCAAAAAAACTTTGATTGCCTGCTGCAACTGGCTGTCACCCTTGATGGAATATTCCGTTTCTCCCTCGGTGTAATAATACTTTGCAACTATGTCTGCACCAAGGAAATACGATATTGCCTTCCTGTTCTTTCTCAGGGCCTCCTCCTTTGTTACGGTGAGTTTCTCCTTGAGTGAGTCGAAAAGTTCCTTTGAGTCTTCATACAGGCCTTCCTTCTTGGCATCCTCAATGATACGTTCGAGTTCGGCCAGCGAAGCGCTCCTGAAATCGAAATCCTGCTTTGAGGCATATTCAACGAACTGGTCGTAGATTCTGTCATCAATCACGAACTCCGCAGGAGATGCAATCTGAGGATTCTCCTTGTAGTACTTGATAGCGAAGTCTTCGGTGATGGCGTTTCCTACCACTGAATATACAACGCGTGCGAAAGTATCCTCCTTTATGAGTGAATCAGGTGTGATTCCACCACCGTCATATACGCTTCTGCCCTTTACCAGAGTCTTGAACTCCTTCTTGAGCGAATCAGGAATAGTACCAACGCTTCCATCCTCCCTTCTGTTCGAATAATCTATTGCCTGAACGCAACGTCCGCTAGGTGTGTAGTACTTGGCAACGGTAAGTTTGAGCACGCCGTCGTAACCAAGCGGAGCCATACCCTGAACCAGACCCTTTCCGTAAGTTCTCTGACCGGCAACGAATCCACGGTCAAGATCCTGAACAGCTCCTGTCACAATCTCCGAAGAAGATGCGCTTGAGGAATTCACCACCACCATCAGAGGAATGAGTGTGTCAACAGGCTCCTCCATTGTCTTGTAAATTGAAACGTCTGATACCTCTCGTCCCTTCTGGGTAACAACCTTTGTACCCTTTGGAACGAAAATGGAAACTGTCTTGACCGCCTCATCAAGCAGACCGCCCGGATTGCTCCTCAAATCAAGAACTATTTTCTCAGCGCCTTTCTTCTTAAGGTCAATCACAGCCTCACGTGTTGTCTGGGCGCCGCCTGCGGTGAAGCCTGTGAGCCTGATGTAACCCACCTTGTTTTCGAGCATTCCATACCAGGCAATGTCAGGGACGTGAATCTTCTCCCTGGTAATGATTATTTTCTTCCTTTCGCCGCCGCGTCCCTTGATAAGGTCAAGTTCCACTGTTGTACCTGGTGTTCCGCGAAGCATCTTGCTGCTCTGGTCGGCGCTTAGAGGTTTCACATCCTTTCCATCTATGTACAGAATCTTGTCGCCAGGCTCCAGCCCTGATTTTGCCGCAGGAGAAAGTTTGTATGGCTCGATGACCGTAACCAGCGAATCCTCAGGATATTTCCTGATTGACGATCCCATTCCGCCGTAAGTTGACTGTGTCATCATTTCAAGAGCCTCCTGGTCCTCCATTGGAATGAACTGCGTATATGGATCCAGTGAACGCAACATTGCGTGGATTCCTGTCTCAACAAGCTTGTCAACCTTCACACTGTCAACGAACCTGGCCGAAAGAGCCTTGAGCACATCGTATTGAAGCTCAAGATTCTTGCCCGCATTGAAGTTCTGCTCCTGAGCCCTTGCCGCACCGGCTGACACGCCCAGCACAAGCACACAGGCACATAAACAAATCCCTACCGATTTCAAATTCTTCATATTGTCAAATTTTTAAAAGCATTTTTCCAAACAACAAATATACTCAAAATTCACTTACTGCAATTTTGAAGCCATTTTTATATTTTCCACAGCGATAGTTATACAAAATAAGTAACTTTGTGTATGGAAATGATATTTGCAACACAGAACAGGAACAAGGTGAAGGAAGCCCAGGCATATCTGGGCGATGGGTTCAAGCTCATTCTCCCTTCCGATCTTGGAATAAGCGAAGAAATACCCGAAACCGGAAGCACGCTCGAGGAAAACGCACTGCAGAAATGCCGTTATATCTGGAACAAGGTTCACAAACCTGTGTTCGCAGATGATTCCGGACTTGAAATGAACTGGCTCAACGGAGCTCCAGGTGTTCATACAGCACGCTATGCAGGCGAAGGAAAGGATCCGGACAAGAATATTGACAAACTCCTTGAGGACCTCACGGATGCCCCTGACAGAAGCGGACAGTTCCGCACGGCCATTGCTTACATAAACAGTGAAGGCAAGGAATATGTTGTTGAAGGCATAATGAAGGGAAGCATCACATTCGAACGCATTGGGACCGAAGGCTTCGGATACGACCCCGTATTTGCGCCCGAAGGCTACAACGGTCTCACATTCGCCCAGCTTGGCATGGATGTCAAATGTCAGATCTCCCACCGCAGCCGCGCCCTTGCCGGATTCTGCAACCTCCTTTCCAGCGGAATATGCTAGAGGAAGACAGCGTCATAGTGCTGCGGACAATAAAGCACGCAGAATCATCGCTGGTCGTACAATGCTACTCAAGCAAGCACGGCCGCACCGCCGTATATGCCGCCGGAATGGGCAAACGCGGCAGCAGAGGCGGCCCGCAGATCTTCCACCCCCTTGCAATACTCAATCTGAGCCTGTACTCGAAGGCCAACGGAACAATGGCCTCAATCAAGGAAGTCTCACCGGCCTTTGACCTCAGTCCACTGCGAAACAACATGCTCAAGGGCTGCATGGCAATGTTCATGAGCGAACTCTTCCTTAAAACGGTTGTAGAGGAAGAGCCCAACCAATTGCTATACACCTTCCTCCAGACCACAACGCAGATGCTTGCAGCCAAGGAAGGCAGTCTCGCCAATTTCCCGCTCATGTTTCTGATACATTTGAGCTCTATCATAGGATTCAAGCCACAGAGCAACTACAGCCATAACCAGGCCGACGTCTTTGCCCTCAACACGGGCTCGTTCGAGAACCCCGAGCAAAGAACCATCGGCATTTCATATCTGTCGCCAGTGGAAACAGATCTGCTCAAAAAGCTCCTGAATACTGATTTTCAAAGAATGGATGAGGTGAAAAGCAACGGTGCCATCAGAAACTCGCTGATCCAGGGCATGCTCTCATACCTCTCAATCCATCTGGGCCACGACATTGAATTGAAGAGCCTTCAGGTCCTTCATGAAATCTTTGCCTGATGAGGTTTTAATGTCTAATCCTGCGGAAGTACTATGTATTTCCTGCGAACGGCCGTGAGGTATATTCCGCGGATTATCACGTGAAGCAGATATGCTCCCCAGATTGCGCTTACGCCCATTGTGCCCTTCATGCAGTAATAGAAAATGAAGAAGCCTATAACGGAAAGGATTACGGAATTGCGCATAGGTTTTGAAGCTGTGGCGCCAATGTATATTCCGTCCCAGGTGAATGCAACGCAGCTGGTTACAGGAAGTATTATGAGCCAGGCCTTGTAATGCATTGCGGTGGCAATCACGGACCTGTTGTCGGTGAAGAATGCAACCAGATTCTCCATCCAGAGGAAATATATGATGGCTGAGACAATGCATATCCCCCAGCACCAGCGGAACACTATTTTTACAGTGCCTTTGAGATTCAATGAATCCCCTGCGCCTATGAATCGTCCGGTAAGAGCCTCACCCGCGTATGCAAAACCGTCGAGGAAGAATGAGTAAAGCATGAGTATCTTGAGGATGATTGCATTGACAGCAAGCATTGTATCGCCGTAATTGGCGGACAGGCCTGTGAATCCGCAGTAGATGCAGAGCATTCCTAAAGAACGTATGAAAAGATTTGAATTGAGACTGCAGAACTTGATTATCTCGCTCCTGTCCAGGACTTCCTTTGCAAGTTCCTTGAAACTCTTTCCTCCAAGGCAGGAGAACATCTTCCTGTATTTGATGAGCATTATTGCTATGGCAACTATCAGGCCCAGATATTGTGCCAGCAAGGTTCCCATTGCAATTCCGTCAAAGCCCATAAGATAAACGGCAACGCACACAAGGCTCAAAACAATATTGCCTATGTTAACTACCAGGTCCACGATCATTGACGCCGTTGCATTCTGCATTCCTATGAAAAAGCCCTTGAAAACATACAGGCCAAGGGTTGCAGGGGCCGCCCAGATGCGGATGAAGTAATAGCTTCTTGCCAGTCTTTCAACCTCCGGAGATGTATTGGTGAAATAGAGAACGCAATCAACGAACACATACTGGATGGCCCAGATAAGCATTGCAATGAGCGTTGAAGTGCTTATGCCCCTGAGAAAAGCCATCATGGCCGCTCTCTGGTCCTTGCGCCCGAATGCCTGGGCAACAAGACCGCTTGTGCCAAGACGAAGGAACGACATGTTCCAGTAAAGCATGTCAAAGAGCATTGTGGCAATGGCCACGGCTCCTATGCAGGTTGTGGTACCAATCTTTCCTGCAAGCACCATGTCAATCATTCCCACCAGAGGCAGGGTTATGTTGGCAAAGATGCTGGGCACCGAAAGCCTGAGAACCTCTTTATTCAGTGAAAACTTTTTCATTCTTCAATTCATTTTCTGTACTTGCCCTCGCTGTTGTCCTCCAGCATGCCGAGATAGGAATTGTATCTCTCCTCGGAGATTATGCCTTCCTCAACGCATTTTACAACAGCGCAGCCAGGTTCGTGAGTATGCGAGCATGGAGTGAATCTGCAGTCACCGCTTACCCTGAGCATTTCCGGGAAATAGGTGCTGAGTTCATCCTCCCTCAGATCCACAATTCCGAATCCGCGTATGCCGGGAGTGTCAATGACCCATCCGCTTTCAGGCAGAGGGTGCATCTGATAGAAGGTTGTGGTATGTTTGCCCTGATTGTTCGCATCGGAAATATCAGCGGTTTTCAAATCCAGTTCGGGATTCAGTATGTTTATCAATGATGATTTCCCGACTCCTGACTGACCGCTCAGCAGGACTTTCTTCCCCCGGCAGAGCTCCCTGAGGCTATCAATCCCTGTGCCATCAACAACGGAAGTCCTGAGAATGTCATAACCGGCCTGCCCTTTGTATATTATTCTGAACAGCTCATAGCGTTCCTTCACCTGCTCGTTGGCAATCACAGTATCGTACTTGTTCACAACAATCTTCACCGGAACGCCGTATGCGGCGCAGGTAACGAGGAAACGGTCTATGAAAGGCCACTTGACTTCAGGGAAATCAATTGTTACAACCAGCAGAGCAAGGTCAACGTTGGCGGCGATTATGTGATACTGCCTGCTGAGGTTGGCCGCCCTTCTTATTATATAATTCCTTCGTGGAGCCACCGAGGTAATCACAACGGGAGTGTTGCCGTCAACCTGTTCAATACCGCTCTCGTATCTGTATTCAACGATATCTCCAACAGCAATCGGGTTGGTGGTCTTCACCCCCTT
Organism: Candidatus Egerieousia equi; assembly: GCA_018065035.1. GTDB lineage: Bacteria > Bacteroidota > Bacteroidia > Bacteroidales > UBA932 > Egerieousia > Egerieousia equi. Next base: position 12,816 of record JAGHUC010000134.1, read on the forward strand.
GAGCCTGAGTTTTCCCCTTATCACGGCTGGAAACGGATTCCACTCCGGCAGGGAGCTCAGAAGGTAATTGCTGCCTGTATGCCTTATTACTGTGGCTGTAAGATTTGCGGACTCCGTTGACATCACTGATTCACCCCTGCTGTTAACTTTATTATTTTGTCAACCAGATCCTGCGGCTTTATTCCGCGAAGGCAAGGGTAGTCACCTTTTGTGCAGGGCTTGTTACCGTAAATGGAGCAAGGTCTGCACGGCATTTCAAGGCCCATGGCCCAGGATGGATTCTGTCCGTAGCCATAGAAGCCTGCGTATGGATGTGTTGCGCCCCAGATTGAAATAACCGCGGTTCCAACCACCGATGCAAGATGCATGTTGGCGGAGTCCATGGTTACCATAACGTCAAGGCCGGCAATTATTGCAGCCTCCTCTATGAGCTTGTGCTTTCCGGCTTCAGATACCGTATTAGGGTACTTTTCAGCCAGCGAGGAGAGGAACTGCACCTCCGACTTGCCGCCTCCGAAGAGGAAAATGCGGTTGTTAGGATCAGCACTGAGTATCCTTATGCTCTCCTCCACATACTCCAGAGGCCATTGCTTGCCCTTTTCCGCTGTGAAAGGAGCTATTCCTATCTTTCTGTACGGCGATGGTGAAAGATGCCTTGCCTCCGCCTGGTTACCGCTCACATTCAAGTCCTTGAGGCCCAGTCTTACAAAGACCTCCTCATATTTGCGCATGGAGCTCTTTATTGGAGCGAACACCTTGTTCTTCTCCCTGGTAAGGGCCCTGCGCTGCGAGCGCTCCTTGTCAATTGAAGCGCATTTCACACCACTGAGCTTGAACCAGGTTCTCAGGACCTTGGTACGCAGGACATCGTGTATGTCCGCAACCATAGTAACAGGTGTTCCCTGCTCTTTGGCGTTCCTTGAAAGCTCTCTTGCGAACTTGAGCACTTTTGTAACTCCCGCCTTCTGTTTCTTCAGAGGATCAGGGATGAACTTCACGTTCTCGATATCCTTGAAAAAGCCTTCAGTGGCAGGCGCAAAAAGCAATGTGAACAGGACTTTGGGATTGGCTGCGGCGTAAGCCTTTATCAGGGGTACGGAAATGAGAATGTCTCCCAGGGCCGAAAGCCTCACCACAAGTATGTTCTTTGAATATGCCATCGCTGTAGAAAATATTGAAACTATTTGTTGCCGTAGAGTACAGGGTTCAGTGAAGGATCGTTGTACATCTTCATCTGCTTGTACACCTTCATGTATTTCGCTCCGGCCTCAATGTCAGAAAGAAGCTGGTCAATTGCGCTTGAAAGGTCCTTGCGCTGTTCCAGAAGGACTGCAAGTTTCTTTGAGCATGCTGCAACGTGGTCTGCTGATGCATCCTTCCTGTTCACCTGCTCCTGCATGTGGTAAATCTTGAGTGCAAGGATTGAAAGGCGGTCTATCGCCCAGGCTGGTGATTCGGTGTTGATAGTAGCGTTCGGAGCTATGACGGTATCCTTGTATTTGTCGAGCCAGTAGCTGTCAATGAGCTCAACAAGGTCTGTCCTGTCCTGATTTGACTTGTCAATCCTTCTCTTTATGAGCAGAGCCTCCTCGGGTTTGATCTCCGGATCCCTGATGATGTCCTCGAGATGCCATTGAACCGTGTCAATCCAGTTCTTGAGATAAAGATAGAACTCTATGCTCTTGACCTCATAAGGATTGTTGATTGGAGCGTCCACATTGTCTGTTTTGTGATAATCGTTGATGCACTGCTCGAAAATAGCGTTGCTCTTTGCTGTAAATTCCATAATATCTTTGTTTTTATTTTATTCTCTTCACTACCATATCGGCCCATTCCCTGAGCGTGTCTTTTTGCGCTTCAGTAAGATTGCTACCATTGAGGAGTTCAAGAGCCTGCCTGTAATATGCATTTATGGCCTCCTGCGCCCTGTCCTTAACTCCAAGGTCGGTATACAATGCCTTGAAGCCCTCTATCTTCTCGGACGCATGGCTGCTGTCCATTGCAAGAAGTCCCTGGAACTGAGGCTGCCGCTCAGGTGTAACCATTCTGAAAGCATCTACAAGAAGCCAGGTTTTCTTGTCGTTGAGTATGTCTCCTCCAATTGCCTTGCCGAATACGTGCTCGTCACCGAATGTATCGAAGTAGTCATCCTGAATCTGGAAGGCTATTCCAAGAAGATATGCGAACTTGTATAAGAGATTCACATCCTTTTCAGAAGCGCCGCCCATTATTGCTCCTATGGCTGCGGATGCTGCAATGAGTACGGCTGTCTTCAAGCCTATCATTGCAATGTAGTCCTCCATTGTGATGAACGGAAGATTCTCGAAGTTCATATCATACTGCTGGCCCTCGCAAACCTGCGCCGCCGTTTCTGAAAACAGGTTCAATATCTGCGGAAGGTACTCGCCCCTGCACTGGCTTATGAGCGAATATGCCTTTATGCTCATGACATCGCCTGAAAGAATGGCCACATTGCTGTTCCATTTCTTGTATACGGTAGGCTGGCCCCTGCGTATGGCGGCCTTGTCCATTATGTCATCGTGAATGAGGGTGAATGCGTGGAACACCTCAAGGGCGATTGCCGGCTTTATATCCTCGTTCTCAATATTGTTCTTGAACATTGAGCATACCATGAGCGCAGTTACCGGACGCAGACGTTTTCCGCCGATGGCCATCATATAGCTCATTGGAGCATACAGTTCCTTTGGATCATTGTGACACTCGAACTCAACCAGAGCCTTCTCAACTATTTCCTTTATCTCGTTTATAGTGTACATATTGCAAATATAATCAATTTTTCAACTTGGCGCTTCTGGTCCATACCACCAGACCGTTCACTGCATTGGCGAAATAGAACACCCACATAAGGAATACAAGGTCTGCATGCGGCTGGCCCTTATACCACAGCCAGGCCCACATTATCACGCTCACGAAATCAACCAGCACCCAGAGAATCCACTGCTCCATGAAAGCCTTTACCATGAGGAACATGGCAACTATTGAGAACACTGTGGTGAATGAATCCTTGTATGGCTGAGGGTCTGCTGTGAAACGGCTGAGCAGATATCCGCACAGCAATGTTGCAACAATGCTTGCCGAGAACATTACTATTCTTCCCCAATGTGTCATGAAACGCGCGGCAACCCTCGAGTTGGTTTCGTTGGACTCAATGTCACGCTCGCGTCTGCTCTGCCACATGACCCATCCTATGATGTTCATGGGAAAATAGTACAGCAGATTGAGCACTGCATCACCATAGACTTTCGCCTTGTATGAAATATATCCGTA
>JAGHUC010000145.1 GCA_018065035.1 Candidatus Egerieousia equi
CCTGTACTGTATGTGACATTCTTCAAGATTAAAGTTGACTGATTCATTTGAAATGAAATATTCTGAATTCAAGGATCTGCGCTTGAGCAGACTCGGTTTCGGTACAATGCGTCTTCCTCTTCTGGAGGGAGGCGCAATTGACCAGTTGCAGGTCAATGATATGGTGCGTTACGCCCTTGACAACGGTGTGAATTATTTCGATACCGCCTATCCTTACCATAACGGTCTTTCTGAAATAGCTCTTGGCAAGGCACTCAGCCTGCTGGCAGAGGAGAATCCTCAGAAATACTCCCGCAGCAGATACTATGTGGCCGACAAATTCCCAGGACATCAGGCCGCAAGCGAATACAATCCAAGGAAGGTGTTCGAGAGCCAGTTGAGAAAGTGCGCCACACCTTACTTTGATTTCTATCTCTTCCATAATGTATGCGAGAACTGCTGGGACGTTTATTCATCCCATGCTCAGGAATTCATCTCCTACTTCATGGAGCAGAAGGAGAAGGGCCTGATAAGGCACCTGGGAATGTCAACCCACGCCGATCTGCCCATGCTCGAGAAAATCCTTGATTCCGAATACGGCAAATGTATAGAGTTCTGCCAGATCCAGCTCAATTATCTTGACTGGAAACTCCAGAAGGCTGAACAGAAGGTAAGGATGCTCAATGAAAGGGGCATACCAGTATGGGTTATGGAACCTCTGCGCGGTGGCCTTCTTGCAAAGGAATTCACTTGCAATGGCAGGACCGTTGAGCCACGGGAGATGGTTGAAAAGGCCTTCAGCTGGCTTATGGAAGTCCCTGGCGTTACAATGATTCTCAGCGGAATGTCATCCTTTGCACAGATGAAGGACAATGTTTCAATATTTTCCACCGGCGATGGTTTGAGCAATGAGAGCAGAGAACTGCTTGCCGCCCGCGCCGAGTCCCTGATGAGCAGAGTGCCTTGCACAGCCTGCAGGTACTGCTGCGATACCTGTCCTGTAGGACTGGACATCCCGTTGCTCATTCAGGCATACAACGATATGAAGACCCAGTTCTCATTCACTCCGCAGATGCGCATTGAATCGCTCCCTAAGGACAAGCAGCCTTATGAGTGTCTCAATTGCCACACTTGCAACAGGCATTGCCCGCAGAAAATAAATGTGGCTGAGGTCATTCAGGATCTTTGCGGCATGCTGAAGGAACATCCTACATGGAGCTCGATCTGTGAACAGAGGGAGAAAGCTTCCATAGAACTTGAGGCGGAATTAAACAGAAGGTAATGAAAGAACTTGAAGTTTTATTTGAACAATATACAGGCGTAAAGGCCGAGAAATGCGAGGAGCTTCCTTCGAGCGGAAGCAACAGAAGATATTTCAGATTGCAGGCCGGCAACAATGGCAAGCCAATTTCCATCATAGGCGCATTCGGCACATCAGTTGATGAGAACAAGGCGTTCATAACGATTGACAGGCATTTCCTGAACAAAGGGCTGCCTGTGCCCGAAGTGCTTGCCGTAAGTGATAACGGAGTGTTCTACATTCAGGAGGATCTTGGTGATGTAACGCTTTTCAATACGGTTGCATCGGGCCGTGAGAGCGGTTCATTCAGTGTTCAGGAAAAGGAACTTCTCAAGCGTACCGTAGCCTTGCTGCCTAGATTGCAGTTCGAAGGCGGCGCAGGACTTGACTATTCAGTCTGCTATCCTCAGCCGGAGTTCGATGAAAGGATGATTTCCTTTGACCTGAACTATTTCAAATATTGTTTCCTGAAAACCACAGGCCTCGAAATAAAGGAGATAGACCTTTACGAGGATTTCAAGCACTTTACACAGGACCTGCTTTCCCTGAGCGTGAAGCAGGATGTGTTCATGTACAGGGATTTCCAGGCCAGGAACGTGATGCTGCGCAAATCCTCCTACGGTGATGGCTGGGACCCTTATTTCATTGATTTTCAGGGCGGCAGAAAGGGACCTTTCTATTATGACCTTGCTTCGTTCGTATGGCAGGCCAAGGCAAATTATCCCGATGAGCTGAAGGACGAGCTCGTTCATATATATATGGAGGCTCTCAAGCCTTATGTTCAGATAGGTGAGGAGGAGTTCAGGAAGAACCTGCGTCTGTTCCTGCTCTTCAGAACAATGCAGGTGCTCGGTGCATACGGTTTCAGAGGTTATTTCGAGAAGAAACCTCATTTCCTGCAGAGCATCCCTTATGCAATGGACAACCTGAGGAAACTGCTGGCAAAGGCTCCGTTCGTTGAGTATCCATACTTGAATTCCCTTCTGACCGAGCTCTCGCAGATGAGACAGTTCAATGATCTGCGCAAGCAGGCCAAACTTGTTGTAAAGATTTTCTCATTCGCATACAAGAAAGGCATTCCGGCAGATGACAGCGGGAACGGCGGAGGTTATGTCTTTGACTGCAGGGATATTGAGAACCCGGGCAAATATGACCACTTCAAGCATTTCACGGGACTGGATTCCGAGGTGATAAAGTTCCTTGAGGAGAACAGTACCGTTGGAGAATATCTAGGCCACGTTTACGAACTTGCAGACGCTCATGTGAAGAAATATATTGAAAGGAAATTCACTTCTCTCATGTTCAGTTTCGGATGCACGGGCGGCCAGCACAGGTCTGTATATTGTGCCGAGCATCTTGCGGCTCATATTTCAAAGAGGTTCAATGTGAGCGTAGTGCTTGTTCACAGGGAACTTGGCATCAACAAGGAGTATTAGACCATGAAAGCAATGCTTTTTGCTGCAGGAAAGGGCACAAGACTCAAGCCCTTGACAGACATAATGCCAAAAGCGCTGGTGCCTGTGTGCGGCAAGCCGTTGCTCGAGCATGTGCTTGGCAAGTTTTCTTCTGCAGGCTTCAATGATGTAGTCATAAACGTGCATCATTTCGCAGGTCAGATTCAGGACTATGTGGGAACCCACAGCGCCCCGGGCGTCAGGATTAGTTTTTCGGATGAAAGCGAGGAACTGCTCGAGACAGGCGGTGGCATAAAGAAGGCGGCCGCACTGCTCAATGACGGAGAGCCTTTCCTGGTTCATAACGTTGACATATTGTCAAATCTCAATCTCAGGGACTTCTACGATTTCCATATTCAGAATTCCGGGGAAACGGAACTTGTGGCAACTCTGCTGGTAAGCGAGCGCAAGACCTCAAGATACCTTCTCTTTGATGAGAATGATTTCCTCGTGGGCTGGACAAACGTTGATACCGGCGAGGTCCGCTCTCCATACAAGAATTTTAAATACCCATCGCCGTGTATAAGGAAATATGCTTTCGGCGGAATCCATGTGATGTCTCCTCTGGTGTTCAAATATATGGAGTCTTTCCCCAAGGCTTTCCCTATAATGGACTTCTATCTGTCTGTCTGTGCGGAATGCAGAATAAAGGCCTATGTGAAGAAAGACCTTGAGCTGGTTGACGTAGGCAAGCTCAATTCCCTTGAAACCGCCGAATCTTTTCTAAGAGGGCGGATGTAAATGCGTCCTGCAATTGCATTTGTTCCAAGTCTTGGTTATATTTGCAAGTTATAGTGCTCAAGTTTCGCATTTATGCGAAACACCTATTATAGAGGCATTTATGCCGAAGAAAAAGTCCCTCTCTCTTGGAGAGGGATTTAGGGTGAGGGTAAAACACCAGGAAAGTGCGGAGGGAAGAAGTTTCGCAAGCCTTCTGTAAGTTCTTGAAAAGAAATAAATTTTATGCTTGCGAAACTTGAGTTATAGTGTAATTAACTTGCGGGTCAGGCATTTGCATATTGCATCTGCAACCTCTAATAAACGCGATTATGGAACTTAAGACTGCATATTGTTCAGATAAGTATCAATATACAATGGGCAAGTCCTTCTACGATCTTGGAATGAAGGACAAACGCGCCGTTTTCAATCTTTTCTACAGGACAGCGCCGGACAAGAACAACTGGGCTGTTGTATCGGGCGTGAATGAAGTGCTTGAAATGATTCAGAGCATGGGAAACGAGCCTGAATCCTTCTACGAGAAATTCATTCCGGGCGAGGAGTACGCCGAATTCAGGAAATATCTTGCCGCAATGAAGTTCACCGGCAATGTATATGCAATGAAGGAGGGCGAGATTGCCTTTCCGCTTGAGCCCATAATTACAGTGGAGGGACCTATCATTGAAGCCCAGGTGCTGGAGACACCTATGCTCTGCATAATGAACCATCAGATGGCTGTTGCCACCAAGGCCAGCAGGGTTACCAGGGCAACCCAGAAGCCTGTGAGCGAGTTCGGTTCAAGGCGCGCGCACGGTCCATGGGCAGCAACATTCGGAGGCAAGGCCGCAGTTATAGGAGGTTGCGCCAATACATCCAACACACTGACATCCACCATTTTCGGTATGCCTTGCACAGGCACCATGGCTCACAGTTTCGTTACAAGCTTCGGCTGTTCCATCAAGGGTGAGAAAACCGCTTTCGATTCTTATATCAGGACTCACAGGGGAGAGGCTCTCATACTTCTCATAGATACATACGATACCATCAACTGTGGAATAAGAAATGCTATTCAGGCCTTCAAGGATGCCGGTATAGATGATTCATATCCTGCATACGGAGTGAGACTTGACAGCGGAGACCTTGCATACCTCAGCCGCCGCTGCCGTGAGATACTTGATGAGGCAGGTCTGCGCAAGTGCAAGATATTTGCAACCAACTCCCTTGACGAATATCTTATTACCGACCTCGAGAGGCAGGAGGCCGCCATTGATTCGTACGGTGTTGGTGATGCCATTGCAACCAGCAAGCACAATCCTTGCTTCGGCAACGTTTACAAGCTGGTTCAGGTTGATTCCGAGCCGGTGCTCAAACGTTCGGAGGACAGGGCCAAACTCATCAATCCAGGCTTCCAGATCACTTACAGGCTCATTCAGGACGGTCAGTTCAAAGTTGACATAACCTGCCTCAGGGGTGATGCCACCAGCGCTATCATAGAGGCCGGCAAGGACTGCCCCGTACGTGACGAATATGACCAGACAAGGTACAAGACATACAAGGGCGGTACATACGAGTGGAAAACTCTCCAGGTTCAGATGATAAAGGATGGAGAACGTGTGTATGAGGACATTCCTCTTATGGAGAAGCAGGCTTATTACAAGTCCAATCTCGCCAGTCTTGATCCGGCGGAGAGCCGAATCATAAACCCTCACTACTACAAGGTTGATATTTCAGATGAACTTTACGATCTGAAAATGAAACTCATTCATAATCTCATAAACGAAATCAAGGAACTCAATTCAGCAAAATAAAGTTCAAGGCTATGGTACATGTTGTTGTTGACATGCTTTATGACTTCATAGATGGTTCTCTTGCCTGCATTGGCGGTGAACAGGCCGTTGCATCAAGCGTGAAATGGATAAATGAACATCCTGAGCAGAAGGTGTTATACGTATGTGACAATCATCCTGTCAATCATTGTTCATTCAAGGAGTTCGGCGGTATCTGGCCCGTTCATTGCGTGCTCGGCAGCCGTGGTGCGGCAATACATCAGTCCTTCTATGACAATGTTTCCATTCTGGATAACAAACCTGCCAGCGAGGACATCTTCTATAAAGGGCGTGACGCATCCCGGGAGGAGTATTCCGGATTTGCAGGTAACAATGAATGTGTGAAACGCAATGGCGTATTGGAATACAAGAGCCTGTACGAGGCCATAGTGGAGCACGAGAGTTCCTGCGGAAACCTGGGCCTTGCCAGACCTCAGGTGGTCATAAGCGGCATTGCAACTGAATTCTGCGTGAAGTCAACGGCTCTCGATCTGCTCGAAGCGGGCTGCAAGGTGAGCGTGCTCAAGGATGCTCTGGCATACGTTGATGCAGAAGGCCACGCCAGGGCCCTGAAGGAAATGGCTGAACAAGGAATAACAATAATATGATAGGAAAGCGCAAAAATATTGTACTTTTTTCGTCTGCAATCGTGCTTGCGCTTGCAATCTGCAACTCTGCGCTTGGGTCGCTTGTGGCTGCGGTTTATCCGAAGTCCGCAAGACAGCTCAAACCGGACACAATCACTAAAACGGCGCTGATCGATACCTTGCTTGCAGATTCCCTGCGTTCAAAGCTTTCCGTTGCCAGGGGAGATTCCCTGCTCAAGCAGTGGATGGAAACTCCCGATGATCCGGAGGACACCTTGTTCTTCAGCTGGGGCGACGGACAGGAGGACTCTCTTGGATGGCAGGAATGGAACCCCGAGCAGATTCAGATCCCTTCTTCAGAAGACACTTCCACCAACGATGGTATTGTGGACTCCCTGCTTTACGGAAGCAGAGCTCAGATGAGCAAGAGGGAGCTGCGCCGCTATCTCAAGGACAGTGCCTGGGCCGTGAGGGACAGCATTATAAGGGCTACTCCGAGAATTCTCTTCTCCAAGCCTTTCCCCGACAGCATCATGTACAAACGTATGTTCCTGTGGAGGAACAACACATGGTTCAACACCATGGAGGTGACCAGGGCGGACACCACCTTCAATGATTATTTCCACGACCTGCCATATCTCAAGAACGATGTGGGAGCCACCTATCTGGGAGTTTCAGGCTCTCCGATGCAGTATTACAATTACTTCAACAGAAGCGATACGCAGCTCTTCCCGTTCTTTGACGTTTACAAGCCTTATACTTTCACTCCGGACGATATAGTACATTACAATACCAAGACACCTTACACTGAACTTGGATACTGGGGCACGCTCTTTGCCAACAGGGAACAGGAGGAGGCCAACCTGAGAATACTTCATACCCAGAACCTGAGCCCTGCCTTCAACTTCCAGGTAATGTACAAGAGGAACGGTGGAAAAGGAATCCTCAAGAGGGAGTCAACGGACCACAGGTCCTTCTCATTCACGGCCAACTATCTTGGAAAGAGATACACGGCGCATGCCGGTTACATATTCTCACGCGTGAAGAAGAACGAGAACGGAGGCGTAGAGGACAGGATGTGGATTGAGGATACCATACTGGACGCAAGAACCATACCGGTGAAGCTGCAGAACGCTTCCAGCGAATATTACAGAACGGTTGTATGGCTTAGCCACTCGCTGAGAATACCGTTCAGATTCCTCAACAGGTCCGCTCAGAAGGCAGACACCACCGCCCTTGATTCACTTCCGGCTCAGGCGGGTAATACCGGGCAGAACAAGTTTGCAGCATTCAAGGACAATATGGAAAGCTGGGACGGTACCTCCGCATACATAGGCCACTATTTCGAATATACCAAGTATGCAAGGAAATACATTGATGAAAGAATAGATACGGACATTCAGAAACAGCTGTATCATAACAAGTTCTATATAGACCCCACCCAGACAGCGGATTCCATAAACAGCGTGAACGTGGAGAACAGACTGTATCTTCGCATGCAGCCTTGGAAGAAAACTTCCGTTGTTTCAAACCTCGATGCCGGAATAGGCTTGCAGCTGCTCAAGTTCTATACCTTCAATCCGAGATTCTTCCTTGAAGGCAACGACAGGAGGAACGAGAGCAACACCTTCGTGTATTTCGGAGCCAACGGAACAGTCAAGAAATATTTCGCCTGGAACGGTTTTGCTAAGTATGTAGTGTCCGGTTATAACAGCGGAGACCTTGCCATAAACGGTGCACTGAGGTTCTCGGCCTATCCGAACAAGGGAGGAATACATTTCCTGGCCAAGGTGGATTTCCGCAACGAGCGTCCTTCATACTTCTATAACAACTACTATTCCAACCATCATATATGGAACAACAGTTTCAGTAATGTTACAACAACTAAGCTGGAGGGAAGAATAAGCATACCTGACTATGACTTTGAGGCATCGGTTGGTTATGCTCTTCTCAAGAACAACATATACCTTGACTCACTGGCGGAAGCAAGGCAGAACACGGAGGCAATGAGCGTATTCAGCGCCTACGCACGCAAGGATTTCAAACTGGGAATCCTCAGACTTGAGAACAGGCTTCTGTTCCAGCTCAGTTCCAAGGACGAGATAGTGCCTCTTCCGAAACTGGCCCTCAATCTGAGATATTATCTGCAGTTTGTTGCTGTTAAGAATGTGCTTCAGATGCAGATAGGCGCAGACATGACCTACAATACCAAGTTCTACAAACAGGCTTATGCTCCTGAACTGGGCCTGTTCTACAATCAGCGCAGTCAGGAGTACGGCAAGCAGCCTTACATTGATGCATTCATAAACATGCAGTGGAAACGTGCCTCAATATTCGTGAAGGTGGAGAACGTGCTGCAGGATATGACAACAAAGGACTATTTCTCAGCCGACTATTATATCAGGCCGCAGCGGTCCATACGCTTTGGTATATTCTGGCCGTTCTATATCAAGCATAACAAGCAGCTCTGGTAGAATGAAGATTGTTCTGGCCATAGATTCGTTCAAGGGTTCGCTCAGTTCATCACAGGCGGAGGAAGCCGCCGCTTCAGGATTGAAAGACATCCTTGGAAATGAGTGTCCTGAATTCGTTTTCATTCCTATGGCCGATGGAGGTGAAGGTCTTCTTGACTCCCTGAAACGTTCCTTCAATGCGGAAACTGTTTCCGTGCGCGTATTCAATCCGCTTATGGAGGAGATAGAGGCGGAATACGCAACCGCCCCTTCCAGAAAGAACGCCGCTGTGAAATGCGCGCTCATTGAAATGGCCCGTTGCTCCGGTCTTACTCTTATTGATGAAAGCCGTAGGAATCCTTGGATTACAACGACTTACGGACTCGGTCAGATGATTGCCCACGCTCTTGAGCAGGGCTGCCGTGAATTCATTGTTGGCATTGGCGGAAGCGCAACCAACGATGCGGGCACGGGCATGCTCCAGGCACTGGGTTATAAGTTCTATGAGGGTGGCAGGCTCATTGAGGAGCCGATGTGCGGTGGAAAACTCGCCTGCGTTACTTCAATCGATGCTTCCGGCAGGCATCCTCTGCTCGATGAAGCATCATTCACCATTGCCTGCGATGTGAAAAACCCTTTCTACGGCCCCAACGGAGCAGCATTTGTCTATGCTCCCCAGAAGGGCGCCAACCTGGCGATGGTAAAGGAACTTGATGCAGGTCTGCGCAGTTTCGCTTCCGTGGCGGGAGTGAAGGACGGTGAAGGCGCAGGCGCTGCAGGAGGACTCGGAGGCGGATTCGCAACTTTCCTTTCAGCGGAACTGCGCTCGGGTGCTGAGATTGTTCTGGAGGAATCCGGCTTTTACAGGGAGGTTCAGGAATGTGCCATCGTTGTGACAGGTGAAGGAAAGATAGATGCCCAGACTTCCAACGGCAAGCTCCCTCAGTGTGTGCTCAGGGCCGCACATTCATACGGCAAGCCGGTCCTGGCATTGGGAGGAAAAATTGAAAAAGGGGCGGGGGAGGCCTTTGAACTTGCACTTCAGATAACACCCGAAGGTATGCCTTTGAGCACGGCTATGAAAAGCGACATAGCCCGTGACAATATTATGAATGCCATTGTTTCCAACGCATCTGCAATCCGCAGTGTTCTGGAATGCCGTTGATATGACAGGAATGAAGAAGATAGTAAGCTACGTTGTTGCAGCATTGGTAGTTGCGCTGCTGATTCTTGCGCCTGATTATACAACCAGGGTGCAGAGCGGCAGCCATATGCTCAAGAGCATAGCGGTGGATACTCTCAGATGCGGCATTCTTGCCAAGGACGCTCTTGCAACCAGAGGTCACAGGCTTGGTCTGCTGTATGAGATTTTCAGAAAGTTCGAGAAGGACAATTCCTGCCATATTTCCGTTGAACTGTTCTCAAGCGAGGAGGATGTGGTCAATTCGCTGGTATATGGCCTGAAGGATATGGCAATTGTACAGTACGGCGTGAACGTTGATTCCCTGGCCGTTCTCACAAGGGATGGAGTGGAGCCGGTTGAATCACCGTATCTGTTCTCAAGCATAGGTATGAGCGAGCAGGATTACAGGGTTGTGTGCAGGGCTGAGGATTACAGTTATCTGGCAAAGTTCAGCAGCTGGTTCAGGCTGTACAGGAATACTGCCGATTATGAGAAACTCATGCGCAGGTTCAGACACAATCCGCCGGCTTCAACAGGTCCATATGATGATATGATAAGGACTGCCGCAGTCAAGCTGAACTGGGACTGGCGTTTGCTTTCCGCCTTGATTTACAAGGAATCACATTTCAAGATAGGACTGTCTTCCTCAAAGGGCGCTATCGGCCTCATGCAGATAAAGCAGTATATCGCGGATATGTATGGAATAAAGGATATATATGATCCCCAGCAGAACATCGAGGCCGGAACCATGTATCTGAAGGATCTGCAGGACAAGTTCAGAAGGATGGACTGTGATTCTCTGAACAGTGTCCTTTTTGCAATAGCATCCTACAACTGCGGTGATGCAAGAATAGCAGATGGAATGAAAATAGCGGAGCAGAAGGGGATTGACCATCGCCAGTGGAATAATGTGAGGACAGTGCTGCCTCTGATGGAGGACTCGACTTTCTGCAAGTCATTCCAGGATGTGAGGACCAAGGTGTTCAGAGGACAGCGCACCGTTGATTATGTAGATGATGTCCTTGAACTTTTCGAGGATTATAAGGATAGATTTTAAGTGATTGTTTTATGGGAGTTTACAGGGCTATAAGTGACAGGGAATTCGGGGATATCGCCTCCAGGATTCTGTTTGAGGACAATCACATACTTGTTTTCAACAAGTTGGCCGGCGAGATTGTTCAAGGGGACAAGACAGGCGACGAGCCGCTGGCGGAGACTCTCAAGGCGTTCATTGCCAGGCGTGATTCAAAACCCGGCCAGGTCTTCATGGGCGTGCCTCACAGGCTGGACAGACCGGTGAGCGGGATTGCAATGTTCGCCAAGACATCGAAGGCTCTCGAGAGACTTGATGCAATGTTCAAGAGCGGGGAGGTCGACAAGCGTTACTGGGCTCTCGTATGCTCGAGACCTGCTCAGGACAATGCGGTTCTTGAGAATTATCTGAGCCGTAACGAAAAGCAGAACAAGACATTCGTATGCAGGGGAGGAAAACTTCCGGCCAATGCCAGGCTGGCGAAACTTGAATATACATTTCTGGGAAGCACCGAGAGATATCATCTGCTGGAAGTGAAACTTTATACGGGGCGGCATCATCAGATAAGGGCGCAGCTTTCTTCCATTGGGTGCGTGATAAAAGGGGACCTGAAATACGGTGCACCCCGTTCGAACAATGACGGAAGCATCTGCCTTCATGCGCGTTCCATAAGTTTTGTGCATCCTGTGCGCAAGGAGCCCGTATATGTTGAGGCCCCTGTGATTCAGCCGGCCATGCGGCAGTGCATTAAAGATTTGGAATCCATTCAAAAACCATAAGAACTATGAAAAACAATCATCTGACCATCATTGCACTGGCAGCCCTGGTTCTTGCCATTGTTGCAAGCCCATGCAGAACTTCCGCACAAAGTGTTTCCAACAAGGACAAGATCGTAAGCGGCAAAGTTACAGGTGCCAGAAGCGAGGACCTCAAGGCAAAGATGCTGGACAGCGTGAAATATTACCTGCCGGAATTCAAGAGCGGAGCAATAGCTTTCAAGAACGGCGAGATTTCAAGAGGCGTTCTCAATGTGAGCACGGTAAGCCAGAAAGTCATGTTCATTGATACCGAGGGCGCTGTGCTCGAACTGGCCAATGACAAGGACGTGAAACTTATGTCGGTGGGGCGCATCACTTTCATCAAGCACAAGGAACAGTATGTTCAGGTGATAAAATCAATTCAGGGCCTTGATCTTGGCGTTACTAAGAAGGTGTCCTTCCTGGAACCCGAGAAGCAGGGCGCATACGGTACGGCTTCGGTGACTGCCGCTGTTTCAACCTATTCGAGCTACCAGACTGAAGGGCGTGCTTTCGACCTTGAAAAGAATATCACAACCCCTTTCATATACAAGGAATATCTTACACTTCACAGAAACGGCAAGTTCTATCATCCGGACAAGAAGACTTTCCTCAAGCTGTACGCCGACAAGAAGGCAGAAATCGAGAGATATGT
The DNA here is from genome assembly GCA_018065035.1 of Candidatus Egerieousia equi. GTDB lineage: Bacteria > Bacteroidota > Bacteroidia > Bacteroidales > UBA932 > Egerieousia > Egerieousia equi. The sequence goes on from JAGHUC010000145.1 coordinate 11,985, forward strand.
GAGCGAAAGCAAAATGGATTTTGACTCATCTGCAGACCTGATGGCTCTGATGGATTTCATAAAGATCCTGTAACTGACAATTTGTCAGTGATATTGTTTTGGCACAAAATATGCTTTATTCTCCTGCGAAAGGCTTTGGAAAAGTCCATCGCAGTAAAAAAGAATAATTAAAAAATTTAATATAGGAGATTAAAGCAATGGGAAAGATCATTGGTATAGATTTGGGAACCACCAACAGCTGCGTGGCTGTTATGGAAGGAAACGCTCCATCTGTTATTGTTAACAGCGAGGGCAAGAGAACAACCCCTTCAATCGTTGCATTCACCGACGGCGGCGAGCGCAAGATTGGCGATCCTGCAAAGAGACAGGCGATTACAAACCCGACCAAGACAATTTTCTCTATCAAGAGATTCATGGGCGAGACATACGACCATGTTTCCACAGAGATAGGAAGAGTTCCTTACAAGGTTGTGAAGGGTGACAACAACACACCTAGAATTGATATCGACGGCAGACTCTACACTCCACAGGAGATTTCTGCAATGGTTCTTCAGAAAATGAAGAAGACCGCTGAGGATTATCTCGGTTCAGAGGTTACAGAGGCTGTCATCACAGTTCCTGCATATTTCAGCGATTCACAGAGACAGGCTACCAAGGAGGCTGGCGAGATTGCAGGCCTCAAGGTTAGAAGAATCATCAACGAGCCTACAGCGGCTGCTCTTGCATACGGTCTTGACAAGAAGAAGGACGATGCTAAAGTTGCTGTGTTCGACCTCGGTGGCGGTACATTCGATATCTCTATCCTGGAACTCGGTGACGGTATCTTTGAGGTCAAGTCAACAAACGGTGACACACACCTTGGCGGTGACGATTTCGACCACGAGATCATCAACTGGCTCGTTGAGGAATTCAAGTCGGAGAACGGTGGCATAGACCTGAGCAAGGACCCTATGGCTCTCCAGAGACTGAAAGAGGCTGCCGAGAAGGCAAAGATCGAGCTTTCAAGCCAGACTTCAACAGAGATCAACCTTCCTTACATAATGCCTGTGAACGGTATTCCTAAGCACCTTGTAAAGACTTTGAGCCGTGCTAAGTTCGAGGCATTGTGCGACAATCTTATCCAGAGGACAATCGAGCCATGCCGCAAGGCTTTGAGCGACGCTCATCTGAGCACATCAGACATTGACGAGGTTCTTCTGGTAGGTGGTTCAACAAGAATCCCTGCTGTTCAGGAAATCGTAAAGAAGTTCTTTGGCAAGGAGCCTAACAAGGGTGTAAACCCTGACGAGGTTGTTGCAGTGGGAGCTTCAATCCAGGGCGGTGTTCTCGCAGGCGAGGTGAAGGATGTTGTTCTTCTTGACGTAACACCTCTTTCTCTCGGTATTGAGACACTCGGAGGAGTATTCACAAAACTCATAGAGTCAAACACCACCATCCCTGTAAAGAAGTCTGAAATCTTCTCTACAGCAGTTGACAACCAGCCTTCAGTTGAGGTTCACGTGCTTCAGGGCGAGCGTCCTATGGCTTCAGGCAACAAGTCAATCGGCAGATTCCACCTCGATGGCATAACTCCTGCTCCAAGGGGCGTTCCTCAGATTGAGGTAACCTTCAACATCGACGCCAACGGTATCCTTACAGTATCTGCAAAGGACAAGGGTACAGGCAAGGAGCAGAACATCAGGATCGAGGCTTCAAGCGGACTTTCAGATGATGAGATCAAGAGAATGCGTGAGGAGGCAAAGGCCAATGAGGCTGCCGACAAGGCTGAGCGTGAGAAGATAGACAAGCTCAATGCGGCCGACGCGCAGGTGTTCAATTCAGAGAAGAATCTCAAGGAGTACGGTGACAAGATTTCAGCCGGTAACAAGGAGAAAATCCAGAAGGCAACAGACGCTTTGAAGGAGGCTCACAAGGCCGGAAAGATTGAGGATCTTGACAGACTTACAAAGGATCTCATGGATGCTTGGCAGGCTGCCGGTGCCGATATGCAGGCCGCAGCAGGCGCTCAGCAGGGTCCTCAGCCAGGTGCCGGCTTCAATGGCGGCGCTCAGAATGCCGGAAATGCAAACAACGGCAAGAAAGACGGCGAGGTTACCGACGTGGACTTTGAGGAGGTCAAATAAATTTTCAAAATATTTCTATAATGATTATCTTTGCCTGTGGTGTATTTTGCAAAAAAATATACCACAGGCAAATTTTTATTTAGATAAACTATATGGAACATAGAGTAGTAGTAACCGGTATGGGCATCTGGTCCTGCCTTGGACAGACACTGGATGATGTACGTGATTCTCTGTACAACGGGAAGAGCGGTATAATCTTCAGCCAGGAACGTAAGGATGCCGGATTCCGTTCTGCTTTGTGCGCAAACATACCAAGACCGGATCTCAAGCCGTTCATATCACGCAATATGCGTCAGTTCATGCCTGAAGAGGCGCAGTATGCGTATATGGCTACACGCCAGGCACTTGAGAATGCACGCATAGACCAGGATTTCATAGATGCCAATGAGGTTGGAATCATATATGGAAATGATTCAGTGGCTGAGGCAACCATGAACGCTCTGGACAAATTCCGTCAGTTCAAGGCAACTTCGGCCTGTGGCAGCGGCGCCATATTCCAGTCAATGAACTCAACGGTTACAATGAACCTTGCCTGCCTCTTCAAGCTCAGGGGTATCAACCTCACGGCTTCAGGTGCCTGCGCTTCAGGTTCACACTCAATAGGAATGGCATCGCTTCTTATCAGGAACGGTCTGCAGAGCTGCGTTGTATGTGGAGGCGCCCAGGAAGCCAATATGTACAGTGTTGCATCATTTGACGCAATCCAGGCATTCTCAACCAGGGAGGACGCACCAACAAAGGCCTGCCGTCCTTTTGACAGGGACCGTGATGGCCTTGTTCCGGGTGGCGGAGCGGCAACGGTGATTCTTGAAAGCTACGAGCATGCTGTGAAACGCGGTGCTCCTATTCTGGCGGAAATTGTTAGCTGGGGATTCTCCGGAAACGGTGATCACATAAGCACTCCTAACGTTGCAGGTCCGGCACGTTCTCTTGAACTCTGCCTGCTCAACGGAGGAATTGACATCCATCAGATAGGTTACATAAATGCACACGCAACTTCATCACATGCAGGCGACGGCCGCGAGGCTCTGGCTATTGCAAAGGTGTTCGGCGATTACAAGGCTCCTGTAACATCAACAAAGAGCCAGACCGGTCACGAAATGTGGATGGCGGGCGCGAGCGAGATCATCTACTCAATACTCATGATGAAGAACGGCTTCATTGCAGGCAATATCAATTTTGAGAATCCTGATGAAGATACTGCCTGCATCAACGTTGTTCCAGATACAATAGAGCAGCACTTTGACATGTTCCTTTCCAATTCATTCGGATTCGGTGGAACCAACAGCTCGCTCATAGTTAAAAACTTATAGAAAATTTTAAAACCAAGACATATATGGCACGTGAAGACATTATTGCAAAGGTAAATGAAATGTTGGCTGAGGAGTTTGAAGTGGAGCAGAGCACTCTTCTTCCAGATGCTAAACTTAAGGAGACCTTGAATCTTGACAGCTTGAGTTTCGTTGATCTCATTGCTCTTATACAGCAGACATACGATATCAACATTCCTGTTGAGGACCTTCCTAAGGTCAAGACTTTCAATGATCTTTATGATTATATAGAGTCCCGTTTGAAATAATCCCACAGCCGGTCATGGAAATTGAAAGGCTTATTCCGCAGAGGTATCCCATCAAGGTGGTTGATGAACTTCTGGAAGTCAACGGCAATGAGGCACATTGTCAGCTCGGTTTGAGGGCTGACAATTGTTTCATAGAGCCGGATGGCCGTATGGCTGAGCCGGGTCTGATAGAGCACATTGCCCAGTGCGCTTCGGCTGTTGCCGGTTACAGGGCAGTGGCTGCCGGTGCAACACAGCCTCCTCTTGGCTTCATAGGCGAGGTCAAGAACTTCCATTGCTACAGGAGACCAGCGGTGGGCGAAATGCTTCATACCACAATAGAGAACGGCCCTGAAGTTGCCGGAGTAACCCTTATCACAGGGAAGGTCATGAGCGGAGATGAGTTGCTGGCGGAAACAAAAATGAAGATTTTCATAAACAAATAGCGGTCACCATGCATATTGAGAACGAATTTTTCAGAATAGTTGACATACTGAAAACGGATGACAACAACGCTGTTTTCAAGATAGAACTCATTACTGAGTGCAAGGTGTATGAAGGCCATTTTCCCGGCAACCCGATATGTCCCGGCGTTTTCAATATTGAGACCATAAAGGAGTGCGCTCAGATACTTTCCGGCAGGTCCTTGAGAATCAGCGGGGTGAAACAGTGCAGGTTCACTTCCTTGCTCACACCTGCAAACAGGGAGATAATAAGCGTGAAGATAAATACCGCCGGAATGGAAAACGGTCTGGTGGTTCAGGCCACAATCAGTGACAGCTCCAACAGTTATGTGGAATTCAAGGGAAATATGATATATGACTGAATTATACATTAAACTTTACAGATTTTTCGCACACCATCGTGGCCTTATGTGGCTTTCGATGGTTTTGCTTTTTGTAATATGCGGCGCAGTTGCAGCACAGATCCATCTTGAGGAGGATATTAACAAACTGATGCCGTCTTCAAGGAATGAGGACGGAAGCATAAAGCTTGCTTTTGCCTCCTTGAGAATCAAGGACAAGACTTTCATTCTTTTCGAAGGCAGGAATGGTGCCGATGTTGAACTGCTCAGCCAGGTTTGCGATGAGTTCGTGGATTCCCTGATGGTTGGCGAAACCGATTCCACAGGTCTGATTCACGATATCATGAACTCCATTCCTGAGGAGATAATGTTTGATGGAGTTGATTACGTGACTTCACATCTTCCGTCGTTCATAGATACCGGCGCGTATGCCGGCTTTGACACACTGCTTACTGAAAGCAGCATGAAGGAGCAGATGGAAAGGAATATGGAGGATTTCGGCAGCATGGTTGGCGAGAGTTTCCCTCAGCTCATTGAAATGGACCCTATAGGAATGCGCAATGTCCTTGCCGCACAGATGGCACCTCTGGTTGAGGGGACAGGCGGTGGATTCTCAATTGTGAATTCACATTTCTTTGTTCCGGATTCAACTGTCTGCGTTGCTTTCCTCACTCCAAGATTCTCTTCAACCAATACGGGTGAGGGTTCAAGCCTGTTCCAGAAAATCAATTCTCTTATAAGCTCGTTCGAGGAGGAGTATCCGGATGTGAAGATATGCTATCACGGTTCACCTGCCGACGGATATTACAATTCCTCAACCATCAAGGCGGACCTAATCAAGACTGTCATAGGTTCATTGATACTTGTTGTCCTCTTCCTTATGCTGTGCCTGCGATCATGGAGCACGCTGCCTCTGCTTGTGCTGCCTGTAGGTTTCGGCGCTTTGCTGGGAATGGCTGTGATGTATCTGCTCAAGGGACAGTTCTCATTGCTGGCGCTGGGAATCGGTGCCATAGTTCTGGGTGTTGCTATGAGCTATGTGCTGCACGTGATGGTTCACAGCAAGTATGTCCACGATCCGGAGCAGCTGCTAAGGGATCAGGTGAAGCCTGTAAGCCTTGGCTGCATAACCACCATAGGTTCGTTCATGGGCCTGATTTTCATAAAGACCGACCTGCTTCAGGATTTCGGTCTGTTTGCGGCCATCGCCATAGTTGGGGCAACTGTATTCTCTCTGGTATACCTGCCTCATCTGCTTTTCATGGAGAAGCCTAAGATCAACAAGAAGGCGTTCGAGCTCATAGACAGGATAAACAACTATCCGTTCGACAGGAACAAGGCGCTCAAGGTAAGCATGCTCCTTGTGGCTGTTGTGTGCATAGCTTTCTATATTGCCAAGGGTATTCTCTTTGATTCCGACATGCGTCATCTGGGCTATCTGGCTCCTAATGTCACCTATTCGGAAAACCTTCTCAAGAGCAAGACTGCGCAGACTCTCAGAAGCGAGTACTTCGCGAGCCAGGGCAGTACCATGGAGGAGGCAATAGAGAATTTTTCAAAACTATCGACCAGGTTGGATTCATTGCAGAAGCTTGGTTTGATAGAGGGCTATACCCATACCGATGCTCTGTTCGTGCCGCTTTCAAGGCAGGAGGAGAGGATAGAGGCCTGGAAGAAATACTGGACCGAGGAAAGGCTTGCGAAGGTGCGCAAGCTCATAAATGCCACAGCACCTGCAGCAGGGCTCTCTCCTGAGGGTTTCGAGGCTTTCTTCGAAAGTGCCGGGGCTGATTACGAGCCAGGCACCTTGTATGAGGAGGAAATAATTCCATCGGGTTTCCAGTCAACGCTCATGGAGGAGACTTACGACGGCAAGTTCCTGTGTTTCACTCAGGTGACCTGCGCTCCTGAAGAGAACGGCAGTCTGGACAACTATTACAGGGTATGCAATTCAATTGCAAATGAGCCTGATCTGCTGGTTCTTGACACCTTCTATTACACCAGCGGCACACTTGCCCAGCTGAACAGCGATTTCAATATTCTCCAGTGGGTTTCAATGCTCTTTGTGTTCGTTGTGCTTCTGCTCAGCTTCAATTTCAACATCAGATACACGCTGCTGGGATTCGCACCTATTCTTCTGAGCTGGCTCATAGTGCTTGGTGCAATGGCTGCGTTCAACATGCAGTTCAACCTCATAAATATCATAATTTCAACCTTCATCTTTGGTATAGGCGTGGATTACAGTATATTTGTAATGAACGGTCTGATTGGCAGCAACGAGAATTCGGCTTTGTTGAAATATCATAAGTGCGCTATCTTCTTCAGCGCCTTCATTCTCATTGTAACGGTTGGCTCAATGATATTCGCCAAGCATCCTGCCATACAGTCCGTATGCTTTGCAACACTGGTTGGCATGATTTCTGCAGTAGTGTTCTCGTATGTCATGCAGCCTGCCGTGTTCAGGTGGATGAACAGGAATAAATGAAATACGATGTCATAATAATCGGTTCCGGCCTCGGTGGCCTTGAATGTGGCGTTCTGCTTGCGCAGTGCGGCAAAAGCGTGCTTGTGCTCGAGAGGCAGAAGCAGGCCGGCGGCTGCATGCAGAGCTACAGACGCAGGGACAGTTATTATGACACGGGTCTTCATTACGTTGGCGGTCTGGGCAAGGGGCAGTCGCTTTATGGAGCCTTCAAGGCACTCGGACTTCTTGAACTCCCTTGGGTGAAACTTGATGAGCAGGCCTTTGACAGAATCATGATAGGAGAGAGGAACTTCTGCTTCTCGCAGGGCTACGACAACTTCACGGATACCCTGGCCGCAGAATTCCCTTCCCAGCGCAAGGCCCTTGCAGCATACGCGGACCTCTTGAAGAACAGTGACGAGCACCAGCTTGACTCCCTTATCCCACTCGGCGATGGTGAAGAGGACAATGGTGCGGCAAAGCGTCTCTTTGACGAGCAGTTCTCGTCGGGTGCTTACAGATACCTTTGTGACAATTTTTCGGATCCGCTGCTTGTTGAGGTGCTGGCCGGCGCCTCGCTCAAGATGGATCTTGACAAGGACAGCATTCCTCTTTTCACTTTCCTGCATGGAAACAGCGGCTTCATCCAGAGCAGCTGGAGACTCTGCGGCGACGGGAACATGCTTGTGAACGCTCTGGTAAGGAAGATAGAGTATTACGGCGGAAAAGTTCAGTGTGATACTGAAATAAAGGAACTGCTGGAGGTTGACGGGCGGATTACCGAGGCTGTTGCTTCAAATGGCGAGAGATTCTCGGCGGATGTCTTCATAAGCGATGCACACCCTGCTGTAACCTGCTCAATGGTTAGTTCAAGTGCGCTCATGAAGAACATTTACAAAAGACGCATTGCTTCGCTGGAGAATTCGGTGGGGATGTTCACCGCATCAATAAAGCTCAAGCCCAAGTCTGTGAAATATTTCAATTTCAACCAGTTCATATACAGGGATGAGAAAGTCTGGGATCTGCAGAACAGCGCGGATTCCGTAAACGGAGTTCTTGTGTGCTGCAGGCCGGAAAGCAGGAGGACATCTTCCGGAGGCACCGTTGTTGATGAATGGACAAGGCACATTGAACTGCTTACACCAATGCCATGGGACTTGCTCAGGCAGTGGGAGAACACCAGAGTAGGGCAGAGGGGTGAGGGTTATCTCTCGTTGAAAAAGAAGTTCACCAATGATTGCATTGAATTGGCCGAGCGATTCCTGCCTGATTTGAGAAGCTCGATTTCGGAGATATACACAAGCACGCCGCTTTCATACAGGGATTACAATCTGTCTCCTAACGGTTGTGCGTATGGAATAAAGAAGAATTTCAAGGCTCCTATGCTCACTGTCCTTTCGCCCAAGACTCCTGTCCCTAATCTGCTTATGACAGGACAGAGCCTCATGCTTCACGGTCTGCACGGCGTAACTATGACATCACTTTTCACCTGTGCCGAAATTTTAGGCAAGGAAAAAGTCTGGAATTTGATAAATTTGTAAAAAATTAACGATTATGAAACGTTTTGCTTTATCACTGATAATTTCATTGTTTTCTTTTTATGCAATCGCCCAGACCGCTTCCGTTGCGGACTTTGCAAAATGTGTGGCCAAATACAAGAATCAGGCCGGTGTGAGCGCCATTGCAGTCAAGACAAACCACAAGGCTGCCGTTGCCAAGGATGAAATCACTTACGGAGACATGTACATTGCAGCGCCGGACAAGATATGCATCACGTTCAACGACTGTACGGACCAGCTTATTATGAACGCCGGAGTCTTCACAATGACAGTGAACGGCAAGAGGCATATCACCAACAGCTCTGCGGACGCTCAGTTCGCCACTTTCCAGGCAGTTCTTGAGAGCGTTATCTGCGGAGGAACAAAAACTGATTTCGCGAGCCTTGATAATGTAAAGATGGAGAAATCCGGTTCCGATGTTGTGATTACAATCACACCCAAGCAGGAGGCACCTGCAGCAGACGCTGCTGCCAAGGGCGCAAAGAAGAAAGGCGGTTCCCGTGTTGGAAAGATGTTCTCATCGTTTGTGATTACCGTGAATGCCGGAACACCGGGCCTCAAATCCTTGCGCATGAACGGCAAGGGAAACAACTACACGGAATACACTTTCACAGACACCAAACTCGGAACCCAGGCCGATCCCAAGTTCTTCAAATAATACCGAGAACTATATCTGAATCAATATTGAAACTGGTTGCAATCTTTCTGGCAGTGACCAGTGTGGGTTCTCTTTTTCCATTGATTATGTCGCACATCCTTGCTGTGGAAATGCCGATTTTCTGAGCAGCTTCTTTCTGAGAGATGCCGAATTCCGCCAGTCTGAGTTTCAGGATTTCCTGAAGAGATGGCTTCTTGATGGGGAATGCTTCATCCTCGTAATCCGCAGCGAGATTTGACAGTAACTCAAGTTCAATGCAGTTCCTGTCGGTAGTTGGCGTTTTTTCATCTACAAGAGGAAGCAGTTCCTCTATTCTTGCCATTACTGAATCGTATTGTTCTTTGCTGTTTATCTTAGTCATAGCTATATATTCATTATATCATTTATCCTGTCATACTCATTATGCTTTCCTATGAAACGGATATATACCATTCCAATCTGGAACTTGACAATGGCAACAATGCGATAGTCATTTCCTTTGATGTTGAAAACGTATCTTTGGTTCCCTACATAATCAGCTGAATTGAATGTTCTTTTTATGTCGGCGTAATTATTCCATGTGGCTTTCAATGTCTTATGGTACCAGTCCTCAATAGCGGTCTCTGCATCCACATGTTCCCTATAAAACGCTATCAAGGTATTGTGTGCTAAGATTCTCATGCTGCAAATCTAATAATAATTTCCAAAAATGAAAAATTATTTCCAAATATTACAAATATTTTTATTCTAATGTTGTGCCTACTGCAAGAGAGCTGACGGTTTCCTAATTTTACGATACCAAATAATAATGTGCGTTATGATTAAGAAGCTGTTTGAATATTATCTGGCTCATCAGGATGAGTTAGTGGAGAAGTATAGTGGCAAGTATCTTGTAATC